>JAEDGJ010000036.1 GCA_016297585.1 Clostridiaceae bacterium | reverse complement strand
AGCCCGCGAGCATGAAGTCCGTACCGGCGGGATCGACGTCCGCGAGGTAGTTATACAGTGCGCGGAACGCGCCGAAGCCGTAGAAATCGTCGGCATTGATGACGGCGAAGGGCTGATCGAGCACCTTGCGCGCCGCCCAGACCGCGTGTCCGGTGCCCCAGGGCTTGACGCGGCCTTCGGGGATCACGCAGCCCGCGGGAATGTCGTCCGCAGCCTGGAAGACGTACTGCACGTCGATCGCGCCGCGGACGCGGGAGCCGATGGTCTCCTCGAATACCGCGTGGTTTTCTTCCTTGATGATGAAGACGACCTTCTTGAAGCCTGCCTTGACCGCATCGTAGACCGAGTAGTCGATGATGAGCTGGCCGTGGGGGCCGACGGGGTCGATCTGCTTTAAGCCGCCGTAGCGGGAACCGAGACCTGCGGCCATGACGACGAGAATGGGCTGATTCATAATGTTACCTCCAGAGCTTTCTGCAGGACGGGATATACGGCCTGCGCGAAGCGATAAAATCCAAGATCGTTGGGGTGGCAGCCGTCCACGGTCGACGCGTCGATGTCGCGTCCGCCGTAGAGCGTCGTGCCGTCCAGGAAAAACAGATGCCGGTCGCCCGCTTCGACGCCGCGCAGATAGGTGTTCAGGATCACGTCGCGGCGGCGGGCAAACTGGAAGGCGCCGTCCGAAATACCGGCGGGAAGGGGACAGGGCGCGCTGATGAGCACGATGGGCAGCTCCGGACGCGCCTCGCGGACACGCCGGTAGAAGGGATAATGCGTCTGGGCGAGATAGTCCGCCGTGGGCGCGTTGTGGTCATAGTCCATCACGAACGCCGAAAGGTCGAGGGAGGCGATGTAGTCCGCGACGCACAGCTCGCCCTTGGCGCTGCCCGAGAAGCCGAGGTTGATGAAGTCGGCGTCGAGCCAGCGGCAGACATGGTTCATATAGTTGTTGCCGGGACGCGACGCGCATCCGCCCTGCGTGATCGAAGAGCCGTAGAAGAGGACGGGCTTTTCGACGGAGAAGGCACGGGGCGCACGGATCCCGGCGCCGCGGGCAAGCCCGATATAGACGCGCGAAACGGCGTTGTAGAGCGGCAGGTGGAGGGTGATTTCCGCCGTGCCGGGGAAGGGTTTGGTTGCATAGCCGGAGAAGGAGCGCGTGGGCTGTCCGTTTTCGACGGCGGGGAAGATCGCCCGGCCGAAGACCATGACAGAGCTGCCTTCGGGCGAAAAATAGAGATCCGTGCCCGACGAGCCGGTCAGCGGCATATGGGGCATATGCCCGACGTCCGGCAGCTCGACGGCGGCGGCGACATAGGGCGAATCGGTCGCGAAGCGGATGCGTGCGCCCGCGGTGTGGAACATCAGCGTCCGCACGCCCTCGTTGACGCGGCCGTCGGTCTCAAAGGAGAGCGGCAGCCGGGCATAGCGCCCCGTACCGCGGGGATCGCAGAGACCGTGGAGCGAAAAACGGGGATCCATCGCGTCATACCAGACGATGTCGTCAAACGGGATGCTCTCCGCGCGGAAATTGGGGTCGATCCGGGTGATGTCCGGCATAAAAATCCCTCTCTTGTTTTTCGAAAAATCAGCCGCGATAGCCGTTGGGGTTCATCGACTGCCATCTCCAGGAGTCTTCGCACATCTCGCGAAGGCCGCGCTGCGCCTTCCAGCCCAGAAGCTCTTCCGCGAGGGAGGGATCGGCATAGCAGGTCGCGATGTCGCCGGGGCGGCGGGGGGTGATCTTGTACGGGATCTTCTTTCCGGAGACCTCTTCGAACATCTTCACCATCTCGAGCACGCTGTAGCCGCGCCCGGTGCCGAGGTTGACCGTCAGCACGCCGCCGTCCATCTGCGCGAGCTTCTTGACCGCCGCGATGTGGCCGAGCGCGAGGTCGACGACGTGGATGTAGTCGCGCACGCCGGTGCCGTCGGGGGTGTCATAGTCGTCGCCGAAGACGGACAGGCATTCGCGCTTGCCCATGGCGACCTGGGTGATATAGGGGGTGAGGTTATTGGGGATGCCGGCGGGGTCTTCGCCGATGAGGCCGGACTTGTGCGCGCCGACGGGGTTGAAGTAGCGCAGCAGGGCGATCTTCCAGGCGTTGTTCGCACGGTACAGGTCGCGCAGGATCTGCTCGTTCATCAGCTTCGTCTGGCCGTAGGGGTTCGTCGCGGAGAGCGGGAAGTCCTCGCGGATCGGGACGGTGGCGGGGTCGCCGTAGACCGTCGCGGACGACGAGAAGACGATCGTGCGGACGTTATGGGCGTCCATCACGCGCAGCAGCGTCAGCGTGCCGGTGATGTTGTTGGTGTAATAGGCGAGGGGCTTTGCAACGCTCTCGCCGACGGCCTTTAAGGCGGCGAAATGGATGACCGCCTCGGGACGCTCGTATTCGAAGATCGCGGAAAGCTTTTCCTCGTTGAGGATGTCTTCCTTGTAGAATTTGACGGTCTGTCCGGTGATTTTTTCGATGCGGCGCACCGCTTCATCGGAGCTGTTGCAGAGATTGTCGACGATGACGACCTCATGACCCGCGGAAAGCAGCTCCACGCAGGTGTGGGAACCGATATAACCGGCGCCGCCGGTGATTAAAAGTTTCATGGGTATGACCTCCGTCCACTTGATTTATGCATAGTATACACGCATATCGTGAAAATTGCAACGGGAAACCTAACGGTTTTTGGGGCCGGATCAGGTCCCGATTCCGAACAGTTCCCAAAGCAGCCGGTCGCGGTTTTCCGCGTCTCCGGCGGGGATGACCTCCACGCGTCCGCCGTCGAAAATGCGGAACTCGTCGCCGCGCAGCGTGCGCCGTCCGGAGCCCGTCTGGAGACAGACGATCGGAGACGCGCGGAAGGGGGAATCCGGCGCGCTCTGGCACCAGTAATTCGTCGTGACAAAGTCGATCGGGTACTGCGGTTCGGCCGTAAAGGCGTAGTAGGGAGCCCAGGAGCCGGCCTTATACTCCTCGACGACGGTGCCGTAGACGCTGTCGGGAACGAGCCGCCAGACGCCGTTCGGCTCGTGCGTCTCGGTATAGAGCGAGAACGGCAGCGGCACGAGCGGGCAGACGCCGCCGACGCCCACGTCGCAGAGGTAATCCTGCCCGTCCGACGCCGTGACGCGCAGCACGCGGTGGCGGCGCATCGGGATGCCGGGGTCGGCGTCGCGCAGGAAGCGCGCGAAGTATTCCGTGACGGCAAAGCCGAGCTCCCGCAGGAGCAGGGCGAACAGGCCGTTTAGCTCAAAGCAGTAGCCGCCGCGCCGGCGTGTGACGATCTTGTCGAAAAGCGCGTCCGGCTCGAGCGTGAACGGCACGCCGCGGATGATGTCCATCGTCTCGTAAGGAACATGCGTCAGGTGCGCGGTCTGCAGGGCGCGGAGCATCTCCGGAGAGGTGTCGCCGGGACGGACGTCGGCGCCGATGCGGGCAAGATAGGCGGATAGATTCATGTACGTTCCTCCAGCAGCGCGACGGCATGCGCCGCAATGCCCAGCCCCTGACCCGTAAAGCCGAGTCCTTCCTCCGTCGTCGCCTTGACGTTGACGGCGCGGGTGCCGAGCACCGATGCGAGCGCATCCTTCATCGCGGGAATATGGGGGGCAAGCCGCGGCTTCTGCGCGAGCACCGTCGCGTCGACGTTGACGACGGCATACCCGGCGCTCTTGATCAGCTCCATGACGCGCGCGAGCAGCAGCAGGCTGGAAATGCCCGCATAGGCGGGGTCGCGGTCGGGAAACTGCTGGCCGATGTCGGGCAGTCCCGCGGCGCCCAGCAGCGCGTCCATGACGGCGTGCGTCAGTACGTCCGCGTCGCTGTGCCCGAGCAGGCCGTATTCCGAAGGGATGGTGACGCCGCCGAGGACGAGCGGGCGGTTCTCCGTCAGACGGTGGACGTCGTAGCCGTGGCCGATTCGCATGGCGGTCTCCTTTCGTAAAGCAGCCGGGCGATGACGAGATCCTCCGGCGTCGTGATCTTCAGGTTTTCATAGTCGCCGGCCAGCGTGCGCACGCAGACGCCCATCGCCTCGACGGCGGAGGCGTCGTCCGTGAAGCTGCCGGGCAGCGAGAGCGCCGTTTCAAGGATCAGCCTCGAAAAGACCTGCGGCGTCTGCGCGGCAAAGAGCGACGCGCGGTCGGGCGTGGACTGCACGCAGCCCTCGCGGACGACTTTGACCGTGTCCTTGACTGGCACGGCGGGGATGACGGCGCCGGTGCGTCCGGCACAGCGGACGATGCGTCCGATCAGCGCGGGAGAGGCGAGCGGGCGTGCCGCATCGTGTACCGCGACGAGCTTTGTCTCCTTCGGCACGGCGGCGAGGGCGGCGCGCACGGAATCCGCGCGGGTCTTTCCGCCGGGGACGACGGCCGCGAGCTTTGTGATATGATGGGCATCCGCCAGCGCGCGGACGGTTCCGGCATCGGGGGACGCGACGACGATCTTCGCGATCTCCGGCGTCTGCTCCAGCGCCTGCAGCGTCCGGACGAGCACCGGCGCACCGCCAAGATCGGCCATCAGCTTGTCCTCAGAACCAAAACGCGACGACGAACCCGCTGCCGGTACGATCGCCGTACAAAAAGCAGGTTCCGCGCCGCGTAAAATGCGTATGGCCTTTCGAATGTGGGTGTTCAAAACAAAAATACCTCCGGGAAGCGATGAGAAAACCGGATGCGCCGGGCTACGGAGCGCCGTCCAGACGCCGCTCCAGCTCGTCGACGCTGTCGCCGAGCACGAGGGACAGCTCCGACAGCAGGATCCGCTTCGCCGCGGCGAGCATTTTCCGCTCCCCCGTGGAGAGCGTATGCCCGCGGCCGCGGTGGATCAGGGATTTGACGACGACGGCGACCTCCGTTAAGTCGCCGCTTTTGATGCGCAGCATATTGTCCCGGTAGCGGCGGTTCCAGCTCACGCTGGATTCCGCGGGCAGCGCGGGGTACGCTTCGAGCAGCGCCTCCGCCTCCGCGCGCTCCACGACCGGGCGCACGCCGATTTCGCCGCTGGACGCCGTCGGAATCAGGACGACGACGGCGTCCATGGGCGCACGGAAGACGTAATACTCGCGTGGGGCACCGCCCGAGCGCTGGGTGACGATGTCTTCGATCACGCCGGCGCCGTGCATCGGGTGGACGATCCGGTCTCCTATCGCATACATACAGATAACTCCTGTCAATCGTGAGGAAAAGTCCTCAAAACGGCTCGACGGACAACCTTACATGCGTATTCTACCACAATATCGTCCCGATTACAAGACGTATTTGCCCGAAAATGCAGATTTTATGTAAAAACGGGGCATTCCCGCGTGCCGGAGGGGCTTAAAACTCCAGCCGGGCGAGATAGGGCTTATGATCGGACGCCGTTTCGTCGGGAGAGCAGGCGTCGAGGGTGCGCAGATGGGAGGACGTGAAGATATAGTCGATCTTGATTTCGGGCTTGTAGGAGGCAAACGTCATCGGCGGCGCGGGGAGGATCGATGCCGTGTCGTGCAGGCGCGCAAACACCGGCTGCAGGATCGGGTCGCCGGGCTGCATGTTCAGGTCGCCCATGAAGATGACGGGGCCCTTCGTTTCGTCGAGCACGGACAGCAGCGTCGCGACGGCATTGCGCTTTTCGCCGTTCGCAAGTCCGAAATGGGAGACCAGCACGGTCAGCCCGCCCGGCACGTCCAGCTCGGCGCGGAGGATCGCGCGGGTTTCGTAATAGGCGTCCTCATCCCGGACGGCGGGGTCGGGGATCGGCACGACCTCGGCGCGCAGGATCGGGAAGCGGGTCAGCAGCGCGTTGCCGTAGGGGTTTACCCCGTCAAAGGAGATGGCGGGGCCGAAGAAATACCGGTAGCCGAGCTGCTCGCCGAGGGTCTGCGCCTGCTCGGTAAAGCTGCGGTCTGCGCCGTGTCCGCGCACCTCGTTGACGCCGATGATGTCCGCGCCGTATTTCTGCATGACGCGGCCCGCGATGCGCACATCCATCGTAAACGACGCGGGATCGGCCGGAAGGCCGTTCGTAAAGTCGCGTCCCGAGCAGATGTTGTAGGTCATCACTTTCAGTTCCATAAACGCATAACCTCCTGAAAATATATGTCGAATGGGTGAAAACGACAAAAGAGCGCGGAGTTCTTTGGAAAAATCGACGAAAATTCATTTAACTCTGTACAGAGAGCTTTTTTAACGGTATAATGAGATCACCGCTTCCCATACCGCGCGGCGAAAAAACGCCGCTGCGCTTCCCTCACAGAAAAAACGGAAGACGGAATAAAGCTGCGCGCAAAAACGGCTGGACGATACCGCCGCAGGCCGCGCAGAGACGAGGCATTTTATGACATACCGCCAAAAACGCTACGGAGACCGCTGGGACGGACGCCATATCAGAAGCCTTTCCCCCATGACGCGCGTCATGTCCTATATCATGCCCGACCGGAGAGGGTCGACGAACTATATCCACGATTCCGTCGAGGTCAGCGCCGTCGAGCGCTATATCCGCAAAAAGCGGATGCAGGGCATGAAGGGCTTCGGCATCATGCACTTCTTCACCGCGACGTATGTGCGCGTCGTGTCGCAGAAACCGGGATTAAACCGCTATATCACAAACCGCGAGCTCTACGCCCGCGACAACATCACCGTCGCGATCACCATCAAAAAGGAGCTCAAGCTCGACGCGCAGGAGACCGTGCTCAAGCTCGAATACGCCCCCTATGCCACGGCAAACGACGTCTATGAGACGCTGAACCGCGAGATCACCGCCAACCGCGAAGAAGGGGACAACAACAGCATCGACGACGTCGCCCGCGTGCTGAACTACATTCCGAGACCGGTTCTGCGCGCCATCATCGCGTTCCTGCGCTTCCTCGACAACTACAACCGGATGCCGCGCTTTCTGTTAAAGCTCAGCCCCTTCCATGTGTCCTGCTTCTTCACGTCGATGGGATCGCTCGGCATCCCGCCGGTGTTCCACCATCTCTACGAATTCGGCAACTGCCCGCTGTTTATCTCCTACGGCCCCAAGCGCACCGAATACCAGACGATGCCCGACGGCTCGGTACAGCGCCGGACGTATATCGACTTCACGTTCACGACCGACGAGCGCATCTGCGACGGGCATTATATGTCGTCCGCGCTCAAGAGCATGCACGAGATCTTCCGTCACCCGGAGATGCTCGACGAGCCGCCGGAGTCCGTCGTGGAGGACGTCGACTGAAGCGCCTCGTTGCCGCGGCGGACGAGCAGGACGTTATAGACCGACGTTGCGGCGAGGACGATGACAAAGCCCGCGAGCGCCAGCGCGCCCGGCTGTTCGCCGAGCACCAGAAAGACCCACAGCGGGCTGCAGATCGGCTCCAGCGTCGCGATGATCGACGCCGTGACGGGCTCGGTGCGCTTGATGCCGATGCCGAAGCAGACATGCGCGAGGCCGTACTGGAAAAAGCCCAGGAAGAGTGCGACGAGGAGGACCTTCGGGTCCCAGGAAAACGCCTTTTCGGTCAGCAGGAACGGCATCAGGAACACCACCGACAGGAGATTGCCGAGAAGCTGGCTCTCCATCGCGTCGGTTTCCGGACGGCGGTTGATGATCATCAGCCCCGCGAAGGTGAAGCCGGACGCGAGCGCGATGAAGTTGCCGAGCATCCCGCCGCCTTCGAGCTGGTCGGAAAACGCCAGCACGCAGCCCGCGAGGACGCAGACCGTCGTGATGATGTCGAGCTTCGTCGGGCGCTTTTTCTCGATCAGCGCGGCGTAGAGAATGATGATGACCGGCGCGGTATACTGCAGGACGATCGCGTTGGCGGCCGTCGTCAGCTTGATGGCGCTCATGTACAGGATGCCCGTCAGGAACATGCAGAACGCGCCGGCGATGTTCCAGCGGGAAAACGTGATGTGCGGACGGCGCATGAAGATGCAGAAGGTAATCGCGCCGCAGATCGACCGGAAGCAGGCGATGCTGTAGGCGCTCCAGGGGATGAATTTGACGCACACGCCGGCCATGCTCCACAGCAGCGCGGCGGCGATGATGAACAGATTGCCCGTTTGCACTTTGCGAGACAAGAAAAATCACCTCGCAGACTATTTTAACACAGACATGCCGTCTGTGCAAGCGTAAAAGTGAGACCGGAGAGGATATGAAAGACGAGAGGATGGACGCGCTGTACGCGGCGCTTGTCCGGGCGCTGCTGCGGGAGGGCGCCGCCCGCTGCGGCACGGCGGAGATCGATCTGCCCGCCCTGCCGGGGCTGACGCGGGCGGTCTGCGCGGCGTTTCCGTATCTTGCGGAGGACGTCTCCGCGCCGGTCTGCCGGTATGCGCGGGGAAAGGACTATCATCTCGTCCTCGCGGACGCGATGGAGCCCGCCGCGCGACTCCTGCGGGACGCAGGGTTCAAGGCGCGGGCGATGGCCGACGCGTCGCCCGTGCCGGAGGTGGAGACCGCGCTGCGGGCGGGACTCGGGGTGCGGGGGAAAAACGGGCTGCTGATCGTGCCCGGCTTCGGAAGCTGGGTCTTTATCGGCTGCATTGTGACGGACGCGCCGCTCGCGCCGTCCGTACCGCCCGTGCCGCCGGCGGAGCTGCGGTGCGCGGGCTGCGGCGCGTGCATCCGTGCCTGTCCGGCCGGCGCGCTGACGGAAAAGGGCGTCGACGGGACGCGCTGCCTCTCCGCCGTGACGCAGCGCCGCGGTGCGCTGACCGCGGAGGAGGAAGAGCGGATGCGCAGCGTCGGCACCGTCTGGGGCTGCGACCGCTGTCAGGAGGTCTGCCCGGAAAACCGCGGTGCGCGGCGGACGTCGATTCCGGCGTTCCGGGAGAAGCTGATTTACGAGCTGACGCCCGGGGAGCTGGAGGGCGTGTCGAACCGCACGCTGAAGGAGCGATGGCCGGAGCGCGCGTTTACCTGGCGGGGAGCCGCGGTGCTGCGGCGCAATGCGGAGCTTTTGCAAAAAAGCAATATGGAGGCATGTGAAAATGCTGAAAATGGATTTTGACGCGCATAATGAGGAAGTGAAGCGTGTATGGGAGTCGTTCCGGACGGGCGATCCCATCCGAATGCCGGTGATTCTGGGCATCAATCCGCGTGTGTGGCTGCTCGATCCCGCGCTGAATACGGAAAAAATCTCCTTTGAACGGTATTTCAACGACCCGGACGTCATGCTGGACGTCGTCCTGCGCACGCAGGACTATATCCGGCACAATCTGATCGCCGACCATCCGATGGGACTGCCGAAGGAGGGCTGGCAGGTATCCGTCGACCTGCAGAACGTCCATGAGGCGGCGTGGCTCGGCGCGCCGGTGCGGTTCCCCGCGCAGAACTGTCCCTATGCGGAGCCGTTTCTGACCGACGAAAACCGCGCGGCGTTCCTCGAGCGCCCCATCCCCGGCGCGTTCGACGGCATTTACGGTCAGGGACTCGCGTTCTACGAAAAAATGCGGCAGCGGATCCGCGAGGGCTATGAATACCGCGGCGTGCCGGTGACGGGCGTGAGCCTGCCCCTCCGCGGCACCGACGGGCCGATGACGGTCGCCTGCAACATCCGCGGCACGGACACCTTCTGCGTCGATCTGCTGGAGGAGCCGGAGTTTGCCGACGAGCTGCTTTCGTATCTGACCGAGGCGATCATCGAGCGGACGAAGGCGCAGCGCCGGTATTTCGGTCTGCCGGAGCGCGAAGAGGGCTACGGCTTTGCCGACGACGACATCGCGCTGCTGTCCTGCGGGATGTACGAGGAGCGCGTCCTGCCGCATCACCGGCGGATGGTGGAGGAGCTCGGTACGCCGGGGGTGCGCAACAGCATCCATCTCTGCGGCGACGCGACCCGGCATTTCCTGCGCATCCGCGACGAGCTCAACGTCTACAGCTTCGACACGGGCTTCCCCGTCCGTCACGGCGAACTGGTGCGCGCGCTCGGACCCGAGGTGCGCGTCAACGGCGGCGTCCATGTCAACACGCTGCTTGCCGGTACGCCGGAGGAGGTTTTCGCCGAGGCGTCCCGCATCCGCGCGGCGGTCGAGCCGTATACGAAGCGGTTCGTGATGCGGGAAGCGAACAACCTGTCTCCCTGCACGCCGCCGGAAAATCTGATGGCGATGTACCGGGCGGCCGGCGGATGCAATTTTTGATGCACAAACAGTGGACGGAAATGCGACAATTCACTTGACAAAACGGGTTAAATAGACTATACTTAAAGGCGCAATAAAAGGTACAGGACTGCCGATTTGTTCAAAAAAGACGAATAAATCGGCGGTATTGGAGGAACTACAAGTGAAAAAGCTGAATGTGAGCCTTGTCCGTGCGCGTAATATCGTGGAAATCGTCACGGCGATTGCCGAGCATGAGGGAATTTCCCGTGCCGAGATCGCCGAGCGTGCGAGCGTGTCGGTGATGACGGTCAGCAATATCATGGAAGTCCTGCTGCGCAACGGCGCCGTCTACGAAACCGAGCAGAGGACGGAAAACGTGGGCCGCAATCCGGCGCTGGTCTATTTTTCCCGTACGAAGTGGCTCATGGTATTCGATCTGACCGGACTGCGTTTTTCCTGCAGCTTCATGACGCTGGAGCTCGTGTCGTTTGACACGCTGACGCAGGAATACGATGAGAATAAATCCTATACGGAGAATTTTGAGCACTTCCTGCAGGAGGTGCGCGAGCGCTGCCGGAAGCTGCGCCTTTCCGAGGACGAGTGCCTCGGCATTTCCGTGTGCCTGCCGGCCGTTTACAACAAGGATACCGACACCACCGACAGCTTCCGCGTTCCCGCGCTCTTCAACGTGCCCATCAAGGGAACGATCCGCAAGTATTTCGACTGCGAGGTCATCGCTTCCGCCGACGCAAAGCTTGCGGGCATCGCCTGCAACGCCGAGCTGAAGGCCTATGCGCCCTACAGCATGCTCTACCTCTCCATCGACAGTAACGTCCGCGGCGCGCTGGTGCACGAGGGCAGCGTCGTGCTGGGCACCGACGGCTATGCCGGAGATCTCGGACAGATGGTGCTGTCCAGCGGCGAGCGCCTCGAGGCGCGGCTGCTGCGCGCGTACGGTGCGCTGGATGCGATGGCAAAGGAGCGCGGCTGCTCGATCGAAGAGCTCTGGAACGTCGCGGAAGCCGCGGAGACGATGGAGGACTACGTCAACGCGCTGGCCTCCGCGCTCTACAATACCTGCTGTGTGTTCAGCCCCTATGCGATCGTGCTGGACGGTCACTGCGTGCGCTTCGGCGACCGCCTTGTGCGCCGCCTGATCGATTACATCCATCCCCGTCTTGTTCCCGCCAACCGCCACAAGCCGGACATCCTCGTGATGTCCCACACCGTCAGCAACGCGGTGACGGGCGCCGGCATCCGGCTCCGCGAAAAGTGGATCAAGGAGCTCAACTGACGGCATTTGCCCTGATAAAAAAACAAATGCGCGGCGTCTGTCAAAAAGACGCCGCGCATTTTTCGATAGGACTTTGCTTTACCGGATCAGCGTGATGTTTGAAAAGACGGAAGCCAGCGTGTTTGCGACCGTGGACATCGTCTTGATAAAGATGTCCAGCGCGACGCCGACGACGTCCTTGCGCGTATCGCCGACGGTGTCGCCGGTGACGGCCGCCTTGTGCGCGGCGCTGCCCTTGCCGTGACCCTTGAGGAAGCCGCCTTCGATGTACTTCTTGGCGTTGTCGAACGCGCCGCCGGAGTTGCCCATGAAGAGCGCGCGCGGGATCGCGACGATGGTCGCGCCGATGAGCAGGCCGCCGACGAAGTCGACGCCGAACAGGAAGCCGCCCGCGATCGGGATCAGCAGCGCCAGCGTGGAGGGCAGAAGCATCTTTTTGAGCGCCTGACGCGCCGCCATTTCGATGCAGCGGTTGTAGTCGGGACGGCGCTTTCCTTCGAGTACGCCCGGAACCGAGAGCTGGCGGTCGCCTTCATCGGCCATCAGACGCGCGGATTCGATCGTATTGTCGGTCAGCAGCGCGGAGAAGTATTCGATCAGCGCGCCGCCGATGATGCCACCGGCGACGACGATGTAGGAGGCGATGTTCAGGATCGGTTCGGCATTGACGGCCGTGTAGTTGCAGACGTAGGCGACGATCAGGGAGACGGTCGCGAACGCGGCGGAGCCGATGGCAAAGCCCTTGCCGATGGCGGCGGTGGTGTTGCCGACGGAGTCGAGCTTGTCGGTGATGGTGCGCACGTTTTCGGGCAGGTGGCAGGATTCCGCAAGGCCGCCGGCGTTGTCCGCGATGGGGCCGAACGCGTCGATGGAGACCGTCGCGCCGACGAAGGCGAGCATGCCGAGCGCGGAGAGCGCGATGCCGTAGGTGCCGCAGAGCTTGCCGGAGACGAACAGCGCGATGCCGATGACGAGGACGGGCAGCAGGCAGGAGCGGGAGCCGATGGCGTCGCCCTTGGTGATGACGAACGCTTCGCCCTCGGTCGCGATCTCCGCGAGCTTGCGGGTGGGCTTGAAGTCGGTGCTGGTGTAGTATTCCGTGATGCTGCCGATGGCGATGCCGCTGACGATGCCGAGCACGCTGGAGAGCCACGGGGAGACCCAGCCGAGACGGAAGCTGTCATACAGCGGTACGTTCCGGAAGATGAACATCGAAGCGAAGAAGCCGATGACGACGGTCAGACCGGCCGAGATCCAGGTGGCGAGGTTCAATTCACGCGCCGGGTTGTCGCCCATTCTGCGGATGGAGGCATAGCCGAGGCCGAGCAGGCATCCGAGCAGGCCGCCGCCGGCCAGCACGATCGGGAAGATGCAGGTGGCGCTGAAGGTCGCTTCGGTGATGGAGGAGCTGCCGCCCGCGAGCGCGCTCTTGAAGATGGTGACCGCGATCATGATCGCCGCGGCCATCGTGGCGACGAAGCTTTCGAGCAGGTCGGAGCAGTTGCCGGCGATGTCGTTGACGTTGTCGCCGATGAAGTCCGCGACGACGTTCGGAACGCGGCTGTCGTCCTCGGGCATGTCGTGGCGGAGCTTGGCGAGGATGTCGGAGGAGATGTCGGCTGCCTTGGTATAGTTGCCGCCCGCGACGCGGTTGAACATGGCGACGAGGGAGCAGCCGAGGGAGTAGGTGGTGATGCGGGTGATGTAGGGGTTGCACTCGAGATTCGCGATCAGGCCGGTGGAGACGGCGTTGTAGTCGACGCCGCGCCAGAGGATCAGCACGAGCAGGAGGCCCAGCATACCGAAGGCCTGCACGCTGAGGCCGCTGATGCTGCCGCCGCAGAGCGCGACCTTGACGGTCTCACCGATGGAGAGCGTCTGGCGGGCGCGGTTCGCGGTACGGACGTTGGCGTAGGTGGCGCTGCGCATACCGAGGATGCAGACGATGCTGCTCATGCCGGCGCCCAGCAGGAAGGTCAGGCCGCTGGTCTTTTCCACGAACAGGCTGAAGATCAGCGCGACGATGACGACGACGATGCTGATGGTTTTATACTCCGTTTTCAGGAAGGCGGCCGCACCGCTGCGGATGATGGCGCTCATTTCCGCCATTTCGGGGGTGCCTTCGTCCATATTCCGGATGCGGCGGTAATTCCAGAAGATGTAGAGGATTGCCAGGGCCACGACGCCCAAGATGATGAACCACGACATACTGTTACCTCATTTCGATGAATCTTTGGGACTGCGCTGCGGCAAAATTTCGTAAAAGCCCGGGATTTTCGGCGCTATTCGGCGGGCCGCGCCGCTTCTTTTTGCTTCTCGGCCTTCATGATGGGCCACCATTCGGTGAAGGCCAGTATCCAGGAGACAAACAGACAGATCGGCCCCATGACAAGGCAGTTGATGAACTCGCCTTTGGCCTCCCGATACTCCTCGCTCGCCATGTATCGTTACCCTCCTCATTAAAAAAGTGCAATTTCCCGCCGGAAACGGCTTTTTTCGACGCGAAAGGACGCAAATCGCCGGGCGGTCAAAAACCGGTTATTATTATATAACGGGTCTGCGCTAATTTTTTGGAAGAGATCAGCAAAGGCTGTATTTATGTGTTGGAAGTCGGAGGCTGAGGTGGTATAATAACAAAAAAGGCAGTACGGCGGGGTTTTTCGCAAAAAAACGGACTGCGGGAGACAAAAAAGGGGGAGACGAAAATGGAGGAGGCCGGAAAGCGGCGCTGGATTCCGGTTTTGCGGGATCTGGCGGTGACGCTGCTGCTTCTGGGCGCGGCGATCGGCTGCTCGTCGGTGCTGGCGCAGTTTTTTGACGACAACAATCCCTTTGCGGCGGCGCTGTTCATTCTGGCGGTCGCGCTGGTCTCGCGCTATACCAAAGGCTATTTTTACGGCGTTCTCGCGTCGGCGATCGGCGTGTTCTGCGTGAATTATATGTTTACATACCCGTTCTGGGAATTCAACATGTCGATTTCCGGCTATCCGCTGACCTTTGCCGTCATGCTGTTCGTGTCCATCATTATCAGCACGCTGACGACGCGGATCAAGCGGCAGGAGCAGCTCCGCTTCGAGGTCGAGAAGGAGAAGATGCGCGCCGATCTGCTGCGCTCGGTGTCGCATGACCTGCGCACGCCGCTGACCTCCATTCTGGGGGCAAGCTCGGTGCTGCTCGAGGACGAAATGCCGGAGGAAAGCGAGCGGCAGGAGCTGATCCGGGAGATCCACAAGGATGCGCAGTGGCTGATCCGGGTGACGGAGAACATCCTGTCGGTGACGAAAATTTCCGGCGGCGGCGTGGTGCTGAAGAAGGAAGAAGAGGTCGTGGAGGAGATCGTCGGCAGCGCGATCGTCAAATTCCGCAAGGGAGCGGACGCGCTGCCCGTCCATGTATCGAAGCCGGAGCAGATCCTCTTGGTGCCGATGGAGCCGACGCTGATCAGTCAGGTGCTGATCAATCTTTTCGAAAACGCCGCGAGCCACGGCGAAACGGCGACGCGGATCGATGTGAAGATCTCCTGCGAGCAGGGTCGATGCATTTTTGCGGTCGAGGACGACGGCGCCGGCATCCCGCCGCAGGTGCTGCCGCATATTTTCGACGGGAATCTGAGCGGAACGCCGGGAAAGAACCCCGACGGCCGGCGGAGCATGGGCATCGGGCTTTCGGTCTGCCGGTCGATCATCAAAGCACACGGAGGAGACATATCGGCGTACAATGTCCCCGGCGGAGGCGCCGGTATCCGATTCTGGCTGCCATGTGAGGGTAATGTATGAGAAACGAAATCCACGAAAAGATCGTTATCGTCGAGGACGACGCCGGCATCGTGAAATTCCTGAAGACGACCCTGACCGCCGCCGGCTATGAGCCGATCATTGCCGAAACGGGGGAGCAGGCGCTCGCCCTCATCTCGTCGCACTGTCCGGACTGCGTGCTGCTCGATCTCGGACTGCCGGATATGGACGGCAATACGATCATCGAACAGCTCAGAAGCTGGTCGAGAATGCCGATCGTCGTGATTTCGGCACGGACGATGGAGGAGGACAAGGCGCGCGCGCTCGACCTCGGCGCGGACGACTATCTGGCAAAGCCGTTCGGCAAGATCGAGCTGCTCGCGCGCATCCGTGCCGCGCTGCGCCATACGAGAACGGCGGCGGAGGACGACGGCATCGCGGTAAACGGCATCTACCGCACCGGGGAGCTCGAGATCGATTACCGGAAGCTGCGCGTGTACCGGGCGGGAAAGGACATCAATCTGACGCCCAACGAGTTCCGCATCGTGGCACTTCTCGGCAAGCACGCGGGGCAGGTCGTCACCTACAAGGCGATCATGCGCGAGCTGTGGGGGCCGCTGGCGGGCAAGGACAACAAGATCCTGCGCGTACATATGGCGAGCATCCGGAGAAAGCTCGAGCCGAACCCGGACGAGCCGGTCTACATCATCACGGAGATCGGCGTGGGCTACCGGCTGACCGAGGACGCGCCGTAAGATACGAAAAAACGCGGCCTCCGTAGGAGAATACGGATGCCGCGCGGCTGTTTTTCGGGGGAAAATCAGGTGTTTTTCATCATGATGCTCTCGAGCACGTTCGCGGCGTGCTCGGCGGAGTCGCAGCAGGCCTCGAGCCGCTCGAAGATCTCCGTCCAGATGATGACCTTCAGGGGATCCTTGTTGCCGTTGTAGAGCTTATGGATGGCTTCCATGTGGAGCTTGTCGCCGACCTCCTCGAGGCGGTTGATCTCGACGATGGACGCGGGGAGGATCTCGGACTTGCGGAAATTGTGGAACTCCCGCATCCCGCGCAGCAGCTCGTCGCAGGCCTTGACGATGACCGTGCTCATCGCCAGCGCATCGGCGCGGATCTCCTGCACGTTGTACATGTAGGTGCGGATGACGACCTCCTCGATGGAGTCCGTGACGTTGTCGATCTCCTGAGAGAGGGAAATGATGTCCTCGCGCTCGATCGGCGGGAGAAATTCGCGGGAGAGCTTCTTCATCAGCGCGTGCTTGTCGACGTCGGCGGCGTGCTCGATGGCGTGCATATGCTGCATCATTTCCGGCAGGCGCTTGGCGTCGAAGTTGGACAGCGTCGAGTGCAGATTCTGCGCGGCGTCACAGCAGTGCTGCGTCAGGCCGACGAACATGGCAAAATAGTCGTTGGAGTTTGTTCTCATAATAAACCTCTCTCACATTATAGGAATAACGCACGGAACAGCAGCGTCATCAGATAGCCGATCAGGCCGCAGCCGGGGAAGGTGGCAAGCCAGGTAAAGACCATTTCCTTTGCGACGTTCCAGTTGACGTAGGACATGCGCCGCGCCGCGCCGACGCCCATGATGGCCGTCGTCTTCGTATGCGTCGTGCTGACGGGTACGCCGGTGAGCGACGAGATCAGCAGGCAGCCCGCCGCCGCGAGATCCGCCGAAAAGCCCTGGTACTGCTCGAGCTTGACCATGTCCAGCCCGACCGCCTTGATGATCTTCATGCCGCCGATCGAGGTGCCGAGACCCATGACGACCGAGCACAGCACGATGAGCCAGAACGGGATCTCAAACTCCGTCGCGCCCGTTCCCTTTGCCAGCGCGACGCCCAGCAGGAACGTCGGCAGCCGGTACAGGATGCCCCAGCAGGCCTTGGGCACAAGGGGATTGGCCAGCACGCCCGCCAGCAGCATGGCCGCTATCAGCCCGCCCAGCAGCGCCAGATCGTTCCGGC
>JAEDGJ010000198.1 GCA_016297585.1 Clostridiaceae bacterium | reverse complement strand
AAAATGCCCTTATAGGGCTTAATCAAGCCTCCGGCTTAGCCGGAGGTTTTGACTCCTTATGGCACGCGCCGTGCATCGGGCAGGCGCCGCAATTGCAGCCGCAGGCGCCCTTGCCGCTGCGTTTGCGCCGCAGAAGATGCAGGAAGATCCCCACGAGAGCCGCCGCCAGCGCCGCAAGCACCAGGAGCGTCGCCAGATTCTCCGTCAGCCATGCAAGCATCGTCATCCCGCCTCCCGTTCCGCTGCGCCGACATAGCGGTTTCTGCGCAGCAGCAGCCAGCACAGCGCCGCAAGCAGCACGAACGCCACGACCGTCCACGCCGTGAACACGCCCGAAAACAGCAGCCCGATCTGATAGACCATGAGCGAAACGGCGTAGGCAAAGACGCACATATAGCCGATGGCGAACCACGTCCAGCGGGCGCTGTTCATCTCGCGCCGGATCGCGCCCATCGCCGCGAAGCACGGCGCACACAGCAGGTTGAAGATCAAAAACGAGAGCGCCGCCAGCCGGCTGCCGCCGAAGAATTCCAGCCCGATGACGGCAAGCTGCGCCGAGCCCTCCTCCGCCAGCTCCAGCGCCAGGTCTGCGCTTGCCATGGACGACAGCGACCCGAACACGCCGACGACCTCCTCCTTCGCGACCAGACCGAGCACGGTCGCCACGGACGCCTGCCAGCTTCCGAAGCCCAGCGGACGGAACAGCACCGCGATGCCCTCGCCGATCACATGCAGGACGGACTTTTCTTCACCGTCGCCGATATAGTGCAGCCCGCCCGCGAAGCTCAGGCTGTTGAGCACCCAGATCAGCACGCTCGCCGCGACGATGACCGTGCCGGCGCGCTTGATAAAGCTCCAGCCGCGCTCCCACGTTGCGCGCAGGATGTTTCCCGCGGCGGGCACATGGTAGGCCGGCAGCTCCATGACGAAGGGCGCCGGTTCGCCCGCGAAGGGCTTCGTTTTCTTGAGCAATATGCCCGAAATCAGCACCGCCGCCACGCCGAGGAAGTAAGCGCCCGTCGCGATCCACGCGCTGCCGCCGAACAGCGCGCCTGCGATCATGCCGACGATCGGCATTTTCGCCCCGCAGGGGATGAAGCAGGTGGTCATGATCGTCATCCGGCGGTCGCGCTCCTGCTCGATGGTGCGGCTCGCCATGACGCCCGGCACCCCGCAGCCGCTGGCGATGAGCATCGGGATGAAGCTCTTGCCCGACAGGCCGAACTTGCGGAAGATGCGGTCCATGATGAACGCGACGCGTGCCATATAGCCGATGTCCTCAAGGATCGACAGCAACAGGAACAGGAGCAGCATCTGCGGCACGAAGCCGAGCACCGCGCCCACGCCGCCGAAAATGCCGTCGGCGATCAGGCTCGTCAGCCACGCCGCGCAGCCGATGCCCTCCAGCGCCGCCGTCACGCCCGGAATGATCCAACTGCCGAACAGCACGTCGTTCATAAAGCCGACCGTCCAGTCGCCGATCGTCCCGATGGAGAGCGTATAAACGCCCCACATGACGAGGGCGAAGATCGGCAGCGCAAGGAAGCGGTTGGTCACGACGCGGTCGATCCGGTCGGAGGGTGTCAGCTTTCCGGCAGAGCCCTTGCGCCAGGCCGCGCGCAGGATCGCGTCGATGTATTGGTAGCGCTCGTTGGTGAGGATGCTCTCGGCGTCGTCGTCCAGCGCCTGCTCCGCGGCGCGGATCGTCTGCTCGATGCGCGAGCGCGTCTGCGGCGTGAGCCGGAGCTGCGCAAGCGTCTTTTCGTCGCGCTCGAAGAGCTTGACCGCATACCAGCGCCGCTGCGCGTCGGGGCAGTCCGGCACCTGCGCAAGCTGCGCCAGCGCCTGCTCGACGGCGGGCGAAAACGCGTGCTGCGCGGGACACGCGCCCTCCTGCGCGGCGGCGATGGCCGCCTCGGCCGCCTCCGCGACGCCCGTTCCCTTCAGCGCCGAAAGCTCCACCACCCGGCAGCCCAGCCGCCGCGACAGCTCCTTCGTGTCCAGCCGGTCGCCTTTTTTCCGCACCAGATCCATCATGTTGACCGCGACGACGACGGGCAGCCCCAGCTCCGTGAGCTGCGTGGTCAGATAGAGATTGCGCTCCGGGTTCGTGCCGTCGATGATGTTCAGGATCACGTCCGGCCGCTCGTGCATCAGGTAATTCCGGGCGACGACCTCCTCCAGCGTGTAGGGCGAGAGCGAGTAGATGCCGGGCAGGTCGGTGACGGTCACGCCGTCGTGCTTTTTCAGCCCGCCCTCCTTTTTCTCCACGGTGACGCCGGGCCAGTTGCCCACATACTGGTTCGCGCCCGTCAGCGCGTTGAACAGGGTCGTCTTTCCGCAGTTCGGGTTGCCCGCAAGGGCGATTCGCAGCTTCATTTCCATCCTCCTTTTGTATTTTGGTTAGTTTTAGCTAACTTTCAGGGCGAAAAAAATTCGACCTCGACCTGCTGCGCGTCCGCTCTGCGCAGCGAGAGCTCATAGCCGCGCACGGTCAGCTCGATCGGGTCGCCGAGCGGGGCGAATTTGCGCACATAGACCTCGGCGCCCTTCGTCAGCCCCATGTCCATGATGCGCCGCTTGACCGCGCCCTCGCCGTGGAGCTTCACCACGCGGACCGTCTGCCCGGCCTTTGCGTCCTTCAGCGTTTGCATCGTCTGCCTCCTTCATATCAGAATTTTTTGCGCCATCTCGCGGCTGACCGCGATCCGCGCGTCCCGGACGCGGACGATCACGCTGCCGCCCAGCGCAGTCAGCACCGTGACATTGCCCCCGACGACGAAGCCCAGGCACTCCAGATGTTATTTGACTGCCGGATTTCCGCCGATCCTTCGGATGACGTTTTCCTCCCCGACCTGCGCAAGCGTTAACGGCATACGATCCCCTCCGATCCGGTTGTTTCGCGGGAGGCGACGCCGTCTCCCGCTTTGATTAGTCTTAACTAACTAACGCAAGTATAGCCGCAACGGTCGGTCCTGTCAAGCCGCTTTGCGCAAAAATTTCCGGCTGCTTCCGATCTTTGTAGGTCTGCACAAATAGTTAGTCATTACTAACCGCAACCGCTGTGCAGTTTTCTCATGCCGGCAAGGCCGCCGCGTCCGTCTGCGGCGGCAAAATAAAAATCCGTTCATGCCGGAACCTTTTTCCTGTTTTTCCGTCAAACAGGCAATACCACTCATCCGGGAGGTCGGAATTATGAAAAATTGGAAAAAACTGGTATGCTTTTTGCTGCTCGGGGCGATGCTCATGTCCCTTTGCGCCTGCCGCGGCGAGGAACCGGCGCCGCGCGCGAACGATCTGATGGCGGACGTGGAGGCGCGGGAGCCGACGACGCAGGCGACGCA
>JAEDGJ010000197.1 GCA_016297585.1 Clostridiaceae bacterium | reverse complement strand
CGCAGCCATTTGAGATCGGCGATCGTGCTCTTCGTGCCGGGGAGAACGATCATATCCGCGCCGCTGAGCCCGCCGGGGCGGTCAACGCAGCGCACGGACACGTTTTCGTACCGCTCAAACGGACGGATGTCGGTATAATTCGAGATGCGCGGCAGACGGATGACCGCAATATCCACCGCCCGACGCTCTCCGCCGCGCGAAAAACGCTCGGAAAGGCTGTCCTCGTCGTCAATATCGAGAGGCATATACGGCACAACGCCCGCCACCGGCACGCCGCACAGCTCCTCGAGCGTTTTGAGTCCCGGCTCGAGTATTTTCCGGTCGCCGCGGAACTTGTTGACGATCGTGGCGCGGACGCGCGAGCGCTCGTCCGGCGCGAGCAGCGCCACGGTGCCGTAGAGCTGGGCGAACACGCCGCCGCGGTCAATGTCGCCGACGAGCAGCACCGGCGCGTCCACGAGCTTTGCAAGGCCCATGTTCACGATGTCGTCCTGCCGGAGATTGATCTCCGCCGGGCTGCCCGCGCCCTCGATAACGATGATATCATACTCCGCAGCGAGCGAGTTATAAGCCTCCATCACGGCGGGGACAAACTCGCGCCTGCGCCTGTAATACTCCGCTGCGGACATATTGCCCAGCACGGCGCCGTTTACGATCACCTGGCTGCCGACGTCGGTCGTCGGCTTGAGAAGAATAGGGTTCATACGCACGTCCGGCGCAATGCCCGCCGCCTCCGCCTGCACGACCTGCGCGCGGCCCATCTCGCCGCCCGCCGCCGTGATGAAGGAGTTGAGCGCCATGTTCTGGCTTTTGAACGGCGCGACGCGGCAGCCGTCCTGCCGGAAAATGCGGCAGAGCGCGGCGCAGAGGATGCTCTTGCCCGCGTTGGACATCGTACCCTGGATCATAATGTTCTTTGCCATGGTCAGACCTCCCGTATGGCGCGGATCAGCGCTTCGTTTTCTTCGTGCGTCCGTACCGCGATGCGGTACCAGCCGGGGCAAAGCCCCGCGTAATTTTCACAGTTTCGGATAAGGATGCCCTTTTCCCGCAGCACGGCGTCCAGCCCGGGCGCGGCACGAAAGAGCAGGTAGTTCGCGTCCGAGGGTACTACGCGAAAGCCGTGCGCCGCGAGCGCCGCGCGAAGCCACGCGCGTTCTTCGTGCACGAGCGCGCGTGTCCGCGCAAGAAAATCCCCTTCCCGCAGCGCCGCGACGCCCGCCGCCTGCGCGAGAGAGGATACGTTCCACGGCGGCACGGTCCGGCTCATGGCGCGCAGAAGCGCCGCGTCCGCACAAAGCCCGTACCCGAGCCGGACGCCCGCCATGCCGTAGCTTTTCGTGAACGCTTTGAGAAGGAAAAGCCGCGGATACTGCGCGAGAAAGGGCTTCAGGCTTTCGCCGCCGTCGGTCATATCCAGAAAGCACTCGTCCGCAAAAAGACGCGTACCCATTTCAGAACAGACGGCAAGGATCTTTTCCATGCGCGCGGCATCGCACAGCCGGCCTGTGGGGTTGTTGGGATTGCAGAGAAAGAATGCGTCCGGCCGCTTTTCCCGCAGGAAGGCGAGAACGCCGTCATCCGGCGCAAAGTCCGCCGCATCCGAAAGCGTATACCGCTCCACCGCCGCGCCGGTCTGCGCAAGCGCGAGCGAGTACTCGGCAAACGTCGGCGCAAGCTCCGCCGCGCGGCGCGGCTGCGCCGCCTGTACAAAGGAATAGATCACCTCCGCCGCGCCGCTGCCGCAGAGGATGTATTCCTCCGGCACGCCCTCCGCCGCGGCGATCGCGGCGCGCAGGGCGCGGCCGTAGGGGTCGGGATAGCGGTGTACGTCCGGCAGTACGCGGGCCATAGCCTCGCGCACGCTCTCCGGCGTGCCGAGCGGATTGGTGTTCGCCGAAAAGTCCAGCCGGACGTTCCCGGCGTATATGTCCCCGCCGTGGGGATTTTTCGTATCGTACAGCATCAGATCACCAGAAAAAGAGCTTTGACCGCGCCGAAGACGAGGAGAGACAGCGCGGCGGTCACATAGAGCAGCCGCCCGGCGCGGGGAATGTCTCCGTATTCGATCTCGCGCAGCGCGTCGCCGATGTACGGCTTTTTGTGCAGCTCGCCGTGGTAGTACGCATCGCCCGCAAGACGCACGCCGAGCAGTCCCGCACACGCGGATTCCGTCTGCGCGGCGTTGGGGCTTGCATGGTTCCGGCGGTCTCGCCGCCAGATCCTCCAGCCGGTTTTTACGTCCATGCCGAGCGCCGCGCCCGCCGCGAGCATGAAAAGTGCGGAAAGGCGGGCGGGGATATAGTTCAAAGCATCGTCCATTTTCGCCGGGACAAGCCCGATGTTCTTATACGGCATCTCAATATAGCCGAGCATGGAGTCCATCGTGTTGACGGCCTTGTAGAAAAAGCCGAGCGGCGCGCCGCCGAGCGCAAGAAAGAGCATCGGCGCGACCACGCCGTCGGAGGTGTTTTCCGCCACGGTCTCGACCGCGGCGCGGGTCACGGCCTTGTCATCCAGCCCGGCGGTATCGCGCCCGACGATCATGGAAACGGCGTGCCGGTACTTTTCCGGCTCGCCCTCCTTCAGCGCGGCGTACACCTTCATGCTCTCGTCGCGGAGGGCCTTGGCAGCGAGGATCTGCCAGCACATGACGCTCTCCAGAAGAAGCCCCGCCGCCGGGTGCGCGCGGTACGCCGCGTACAGCACGGCCGCCGGTACCGCCGTTGAAACGGCCGTTACCACGACCCAGAGCACGCCCCCGGCGAAATTCTCGCCGGGGGCGGTTTTGGGAAAAACACGGCGCGCGAGCTTTTCCGCCGCCGAAATCAGCTTCCCGATCCACACGACCGGGTGCGGGATGGCGTGCGGGTCGCCGAGCAGAAGATCGACGGCAAAGCCGATGCCGAGCGCGATCAGATGATACATAGTTCATTCTCTCCCATAGGATTCGCCGTGACGCCGGGCGGCGCAGCGGTCAGAAGCCAAAATACAGCCGCCGCTCCTCTTCGCTCACGCCGAGAATCTCGCACAGTCTTTGAATGCTGGCGGCGGCGTAGCCGTCGGCAATATTGGCGCGAAGCGCGTCCACGCTCTCCTCCCAAGCCCCCGCCGTGCCGCTCCATTGCGCCCGCTCGCGCACCATTTCCGGCGCGAGCAGCGCGCGGAATTCGTCGATCATCTCCGTGACGTGCTCGTCCGAGAGCGTCGTTTCCGTCAATTCCGCGTACCGCGCGAGAAGGCGCTCCTTAAAGCCGGCGATGCCGAAGAGCCAGCGGATCGTCGGGGCGATCTGAGCGGTCTGCTCCGGGCCGACGAGATTGAGAAAGCAGCTGTATCTCGACTGGAACG
>JAEDGJ010000001.1 GCA_016297585.1 Clostridiaceae bacterium | reverse complement strand
TCTGGCCGCCGGTCATGCCGTAGATCGCGTTGTTGACGAAGATGACGGTGATGTTTTCCCCGCGGGTCGCGGCGTGGACGGTCTCGGCGGTGCCGATGGCGGCGAGATCGCCGTCGCCCTGATAGGTAAAGACGACCTTGTCGGGATTGGCGCGCTTGACGCCGGTCGCAACGGCGGGTGCACGGCCGTGCGCGGCCTCGATCATATCGCAGTTGAAGTAGTTGTACGCCATAACGGAGCAGCCGACGGGGGCGATGCCGATGGTGCGGCCTTCGATGCCGAGCTCGTCGATGCATTCGGCGACGAGGCGGTGGATGATGCCGTGGAAGCAGCCGGGGCAGTAATGGGTGGGCACGTCGGCGAGGGCGTGGGGTCTGTCAAAAACGACGCTCATGTTATTTTACCTCCATTTCGCGCAGTTTTGCGAGGACTTCGTCGGGGGTAATGATCATACCGCCGGTACGGCCCGCAAACTCGACGGGACGGGCGCAGTCGATCGCGAGACGGACGTCGTCGATCATCTGGCCCATGTTGAGCTCGACGTCGAGGAACGCCTTCGCGTGCGCAGCGTGCTTTTTGAAAACGGCCTTCGGGAAGGGCCAGAGCGTGATCGGGCGCAGAAGGCCCGCCTTGATGCCCTCAGCGCGGGCGCGCTTGATGGCGGACTTGGCGATACGGGACGCGATGCCGTAGGACGCGATGAGGATGTCGGCGTCGTCGGCCATGTATTCCTCGCAGCGGGCCTCGGTCTCCTCGATCTTCGCGTATCTTGCGAAGCGGTCGCGGACGTTCTTTTCGAGGGCTTCGGGCTGGAGGTAAAGGGAGTTGACGATGTTGTGGGGGCGCGCCATGTTGGTGCCGGTGGTCGCCCAGGGCTTCTCGATCAGATTGGCCTTCGGCTCGGGAAGCGTCACGGGCTCCATCATCTGACCGATCGCGCCGTCGCCGAGGATCATCGCGGGCATCCGGTACTCGTCGGCCTTGTCGAATGCGTCGGTCATCAGATCGACCATCTCCTGGATACCGGCAGGGGCGAAGACGAGGAGGCGCGCGTCGCCGTGGCCGATGCCGCGGGTCGCCTGATAGTAGTCGGACTGCGCGGGCTGGATGCCGCCGAGGCCGGGGCCGCCGCGGGTCATGTTGACGATGACGGCGGGAAGGTCCGCGCCGCAGATATAGGAGATGCCCTCGGACTTCAGGGAGATGCCGGGGCTGGAGGAGGAGGTCATGCAGCGGACGCCGGAGGCGGACGCGCCGTAGATCATGTTGATGGCGGCGATTTCGGATTCGGCCTGCAGGTACACGCCGCCGGCCTTGGGCATCGCCTTGGACATATATGCCGCGACCTCGGTCTGCGGCGTGATGGGGTAACCGAAGAAGCAGCGGCAGCCGGCGCGGATCGCGGCCTCAGCCAAAGCCTCGTTGCCCTTCATAATCACTTTTTCGGACATCGAATTCATTCCTTCCTGCAATAAAGCTTTACTTTTCGACCTTGATCACGACGTCGGGGCACATGGTCGCGCACATGGCGCAGCCGATGCACTTTTCCTGATCGACGCATTCGGCGGGGTTGTAGCCCTTGGCATTAAAGCGGGTCTTCGACAGCGCGAGGATCTTGCGGGGGCAAACGGAAACGCAGAGGCCGCAGCCCTTGCAGAAGTCTTCCCGGATGGTCAAACGTGCCATGATTGTTATCTCCTTTACGATTTTATCGCATCAAGTGTCATAGATTACCCAGTCTTTTCTGCGGAACATGTCCATCGGCCAGGGTTCGCCGAAAACCGCCTCCGGCGCAGGCTGCAGCGTCCGCAGGAACGCCGTCGCGGCAATGGGCAGACCCGAAAGCGCCGAAAGCCGGCGCGCGAAGTCCGCGGCGTCCGCGATGGTCTGCTCCGTCGTCTCGACGCCGAGGTTCGGGTTGTGTACGATGCCGGTAAAGGTCAGCTTCGACACCCGCTCGATGTCGCGGAGGATCTCCATCGCAGCCTCCGGCGTCCGGGTAAAGACGCGGTAGGGGTTGACGACGAGGAACATATCGTATCCGGCGCGGCGGATCTCGGCCTCATACTGTCCGAGCGCGATCGCGCCCGCGTCGTCGCCGCCGACGTCGAGCAGGGAATGCGCGTCCGGCTGGTCGAACATCGCGCGCATTTCTCCCGGAAGGGTGGGAAGATCGACGCTGGAATTGGCAAGCTCCGGCGCGATCACGCGGATACCGGCGCGCTCCAGCTCCTCTCTTGCGTCGACCGTCCGGAAATACGGCTTGACCGTGTCCATGTCGGCCGCGATGACGGTCCCGCCAATCGCCGCGCGAAGGGCGAGCGCCCGGTTTGTCACGATCAGCGTCTTGCCGCTGCCGTTGTGTCCGGCAAAAATCGTAATGCGCCTGCCTGTCCGCACATTCCATCCCCCTTTTCCTTGTCCTCGGCATCCCATATATAAATGATAGTGTAACACACGGCAAAAAGCTTGTCTAGCCCTATTTCCCCGGAAGAATCCGGCGCATTTTATCGGATTTCTATGCAATTTGTCGCTCTCCGCGCCGTTTTTGGCACTCGCGCCTCTCAGGTGTTAGCACTCATTCTTTTCAAGTGCTAACATTTACAAACAGGACATATGAAATGCATGAATCGTTCATATTTGAGCGGTATACTGTAAGCGTCTTCAGGAGAGGATACAAAAAAGGAACTTGAAAGATGCGTTCCCTCCGAAAAGACTTGATGCTTATAGAGACGAAGCCTCTCTGAAAAAGGATAACGGAGAGGAAACAAAACTGGAGGTACGATTTATGTTTGATCTTATTCCGTTCGCCACGAAATCCCATGACCTGTTTGACAACTTTGACCGCCGCTGGAACGAGATGGGCGCCGCGCTCGGCGACTTCCGCACGGACATCACGGAAGAGAAGGATAAGTACGTTCTGGAGGCCGAGCTTCCGGGCTTCAAGCGTGAGGACATCAACATCGACGTCGAGGACGACCGTCTGGTGATCACCGCGAAGACCTCGAGCGAGACGACCGAGAGCGGCGAAAAGAAGAATTACGTCCACCGCGAGCGCCGCAGCGCGACCTATCAGAGAAGCTTCTCGATCTCGAACATCGCGACGGAAGCGATCACGGCCTCGTATAACGACGGCATCCTGACGCTGAACCTGCCGAAGATGCTCCCGAAAGAGAGCGCTGCGCGCAAGATCGCGGTCCAGTAAGTTTCCTTCTTTTTGAACAGGGACGGTCCTTCGCGGCCGTCCCGCTTTTGTCCAGAAAATCATCCATTCGGAATCATAAGGAGGGCAACCCGTAATGAACGCCCAGAAATACACACAGAATTCCCTTGCCGCCATCGAAGCCGCGAAAAGCCTGACGCTGGAGCACCAGAACCAGACGATGGAACCCTGCCACATCCTGTATGCGCTGCTCGCGCAGGAAAAGGGGCTCATCCCGCAGCTGATCGAAAAGCTCGGCGCGTCCGCCTCCGCCCTGCGCATGGACGCGGAAAGCGCCATCGACGCCCTGCCTTCCGTAACGGGTTCCGGACGGGAAGCGGATAAATTCTATATCTCTCAGGCGACCGATACGGTGCTCGCGACGGCAGAACGCGAAGCCGACCGCATGAAGGACGCCTATGTCTCGGTCGAGCACCTGTTTTTGGCGCTGCTTTCCTCCTCCGACCGCGCGGTCAAGGAGATCTTCCAGCGCTATAATATCCGCCGCGAAGCGTTTCTGCAGGCTCTGGCGGCGGTGCGCGGCAGCCAGCGGGTCACGTCGGACTCGCCGGAGGACACCTACGACGCGCTGTCGAAGTACGGCACGGATCTCGTCGAGCGCGCGAGGAATCAGAAGCTCGACCCGGTCATCGGCCGTGACGACGAGGTGCGCCGCGTCATCCGCATCCTGTCGCGCAAATCGAAGAACAACCCCGTGCTGATCGGCGAACCGGGCGTCGGCAAGACGGCGATCGTCGAAGGCCTTGCGCAGCGCATCGTCCGCGGCGACGTGCCGCAGTCGCTGCGCGACAAGACGATCTTCTCGCTGGACCTCGGCGCCCTGATCGCGGGCGCGAAATACCGCGGCGAGTTCGAGGAGCGCTTAAAGGCCGTGCTGTCGGACATCAAAAAGTCCGACGGACGCATCATCCTGTTCATCGACGAGCTGCACAACATCGTCGGCGCCGGCAAGACGGAGGGCTCGATGGACGCGGGCAACCTGTTAAAGCCGATGCTCGCGCGCGGCGAGCTCCACTGCATCGGCGCGACGACGCTCGACGAG
The DNA here is from genome assembly GCA_016297585.1 of Clostridiaceae bacterium. Classification (GTDB taxonomy): domain Bacteria; phylum Bacillota; class Clostridia; order Oscillospirales; family QAMX01; genus JAAZKA01. The sequence goes on along the minus strand of JAEDGJ010000001.1, from coordinate 57,970 downwards.
TACCGCCAGTACATCGAAAAGGACGCGGCGCTGGAGCGGCGCTTCCAGACGGTCATGGTCGAGGAGCCGTCCGTCGAGGACAGCATCGCGATCCTGCGCGGTCTGCGGGAGCGCTATGAGGTCTTCCACGGCGTCAAGATCACCGACCGCGCGCTGATCGCGGCGGCAACGCTGTCGCACCGCTATATCTCCGACCGCTTCCTGCCGGATAAGGCCATCGACCTCGTCGACGAAGCCTGCGCGATGATCCGCACGGAGATCGACTCGATGCCGACTGAGCTCGACGTCATCTCGCGCCATATCATCCAGCTCGAGATCGAGGAGACCTCGCTTCTGAAGGATAAGGACGAAGCGTCCAAAGAGCACCTCGCGGAGATCCAGAAGGAGCTTTCCGAGGAACGCGACAAGTTCAACGCGATGAAGGCACAGTGGGACAACGAAAAGAACGCGATCGGCCGCGTCCAGAAGCTGCGCGAGCAGATCGAACAGATCGGCCGCGACATCGAGGCGGCGCAGAACGCGTACGACTTAAACCGCGCGGCGGAGCTGAAGTACGGGAAACTCCCCGAGCTGCAGCGTGAGCTTGCGGAGCAGGAGAAGGCGGCGCAGTCGGAGTCGGAGCATCCGACGCTGCTGCGCGACAAGGTCACGGAGGAGGAAATCGCCCGCATCGTGGAGCGCTGGACGGGCATTCCGGTCGCGCGCCTGATGGAGGGCGAGCGCGAGAAGCTGCTGCATCTGGAGGAGGAGCTGCACCGGCGCGTCATCGGGCAGGACGAAGCGGTCCGGAGCGTTTCGGAAGCGATCCTGCGTTCCCGCGCGGGCATCCAGAACCCGAACCGTCCGATCGGCTCGTTCCTGTTCCTCGGCCCCACGGGCGTCGGCAAGACGGAGCTTGCGAGGACGCTGGCGCAGACGCTGTTCGACGACGAGAAGAACATGGTGCGCATCGACATGACGGAGTACATGGAGAAATTCTCCGTGTCGCGCCTGATCGGTGCTCCTCCCGGATACGTCGGCTACGAGGAAGGCGGCCAGCTCACCGAAGCGGTGCGCCGCCATCCGTACAGCGTCGTGCTGTTCGACGAGGTGGAGAAAGCGCATCCGGACGTGTTCAACATCCTGCTGCAGGTGCTGGACGACGGCCGCATCACGGACTCCCAGGGCCGCACGGTGGACTTCAAGAACACGATCATCATCCTGACGTCGAACCTCGGCAGCCAGTACCTGCTCGACGGCATCGGCGAGGACGGCAAGATCACGGACGAGGCGAAAAAAGCCTGCGACGAGCTCTTAAAGCACACGTTCCGTCCGGAATTCCTGAACCGTCTCGACGAGATCGTCTTCTATAAGCCCTTGACCCGCGCAAACGTCACGAAGATCCTCGACCTGCAGCTTGCCGACCTGAACCGCCGGCTGGAGGAGCGGCACTTAAGCTGCGTCCTGACCGACGCGGCGAAGGAGTACGTCGTCGCGCACGCCTACGACCCCGTCTACGGCGCGCGTCCGCTCAAGAGATATATCCAGGGGACCATCGAAACGATGCTGGCGCGCCGCATCATCGCGGCGGAGCCCGCGCCCGGCACCCGTCTGACCGTCGACGTCGTGGGCGGCGAGCTGACGCTCGCGGCATAACCCCCGCCGTCCGGCAGACGCCGGAAAAACCATATAAATCGAACCGCCTTATCCACCTTTTTTGAGGGGTAAGGCGGTTTTTTATCCGTCAGATCCTTGTGCGCGCGTCGTGCAGGATCACCGTCAAGAGCTCGCCCGGATCCGCGTCCGGATCCCACAGCAGCTCGGACAGAAGCTGCACGCTCACATGCAGTCCGCCCTCCCAGACGCCGTCCTCGACGAGCGCCGTTATAAGGCGGTCATGCACGGGCGCGTCCGCGACCGTCTGCAGGAAGCGCCGCAGAAACGGCGCCTGACGGATCCAGTAGGGCGCGGCATAGCGCCAGTAGAACTCCTTTTCCTCCGCGCGCTGCGCCGTATATACGGGACTCGCCTCGCCGAGGACAAACGGCCCCTTCTGATGCTCAAAGCGCGTCCAGTTCAGCACGGTAAAGCCCTTGAGCACGGCGCCGAAGCGCTCCTGCGTACCGCGCAGCGCCAGAAGCTCCTTCGTATACGCAAGCGTCTCCTCTTCCCGCTCGTTTTTCGCGGGATCGTAGGCATACGGGAAGTCCCCCGCGTCCTCCCAGACGATCGACATACGGGGATCGATCGCCGCGAATTTGCCGCATTCCTCCCGGATGGAGGTCGCGTGCAGCCCGAACTGGATCCACAGCTCCGGATACCGTGCGTACACCTCGCGGCTGATGCTGCCGACCCATTCGATGACGAGCTCGGAGATGGAGCGGCCGCCGATCGTCGTGTCCCGGGTCTCGGTAAAGGCCTGGAAATAGATGCCGTCGGCGCCGAGCGGGCGGTACTGCGTCTCATAGGTGCGCAGCACGAAGTCGGTCCACTTTTTCAGATCCGCCGGGTCCTCCGGGTCGACCTTCTCTCCCCAGCACCAGGAAAACCCCCAGATCACCTTCACGGCGCGGTCATGCGCGTAGCGGATGATCTCCGCGGCGTTGAGCGGCGCGTAATCGTTCCAGAGGATCAGCGTGTTCAGCTTGCATTCGCTCATACGGTCGATGTACGCTTTGTAATCGTAGATGACGTGTCCCCAGCTCCAGAGGCCGCGGTGCTCGATGCGCGGCGCCGAGCGGCGCTCAAACGGCAGCGGCTCGTCCACAAAGGGACGGTACCGGCCGTTATAATGGTAGCCGTGATACGTCTCCCGGTCGCGGATGGCATATCGCTCGTAATCCGCCGCCGCGTAGAGCACGCCCGCGGCATCGGCGCCCTGCAGCACGGTGACGTGCCGCTCTCCGCCGGCGGGATCGGGGCCGGTTTTGATGCAGTAGCCCTCCGCCCGCTCCTCCGGCACGAAGAACCCCGCCTCCGCGAGCTGCCGCAGCTCCGCGTTGTCCCGCATCGTACCGATCACGACGCGGTTTGTCACCTCCTCCGGCAACGTCTCCGCGCAGTCGGCGGGAGATGCCGTCAGGATATAGGGCACATACGGCTGTATCAGGCCGCAGACCCGGTCGACGGCGGTCTTTTCCGCGCCGTCCCGATAGCCGTACCGGACGGTCCAGCGGTTTTTCCCAAACTCCACAGTGTTCATTTTGAATGCAGTTCTCCTCTCGTTTTGCGTAAATAAGCCGCGCCCGGGTGTACCGGAAGCTGTTTCCGGACGCCCGGGCGCATCAAAATCACGTTATTTCATCCAGCGCACGGGGCCGAGCAGTCCCGACGCGGGAATCGCCATGTAATCCGAAAGCGGATCGTGCACGGCGTTGCCGAGCGTGTTCGATACCACGATCACAAGCTCGTTTTCGCCGCCGCGGAGGGCATCCGTCAGCTCAAAGCGGTACGGCGCGCACACGCGCACGCCGAGATCGCGCCCGTTGCACCACAGATGCGCGTTCTGCCCCACGGTCCCGAGGTCGATTGCCAGCCGGTCTGTCTCCGGCATCGACGCGCGGTCCACGGTGCAGGTGTAGCGGATCTTTCCGGAGAATTCCGGCATCCGGTCCGCCGACGTCAGGCTGTACAGCGCATCGGAAGGCATATTTTCGTCAAACGGCGCAAAGGCGGCCATATCGGTGTACGGCGCGGTCTCCACGCGGAAGGAAAGCGCGGCCTTTCCCGCATCCGTCCAGGATTTTTTCGGCGCCAGCCCGTCCGCCGCATTTCCGCCGCGGTCGAAGACGGCGATCACCGACTGATACGGGGACAGCTCGAGGCGCAGCGCGCCCGACGGCGCATCCGCCGACGCGATCTCGTCGTTGAGGAGGTCGAGCAGGACGCATTTCCCCTGCACGCCGCGCAGGCGGACGGTCGTGGAGACGGCTTCGTCCACGGCCTCGTTGACAAACATATAGATATCCGCGTTTTCGGCGGCATAGTGGCACGCACGCAGCTTCGGGAAGCCGCCGTCCACCGTGATGTCGGGCGTCACGCTGCTGCGAAGCAGTCCGAGAAGCCCCGCGGGGTCCGTATCCCGTCCGAGCCGGACGACGGCCGCGCCCGCCTTCTTCAGCTCGTCCAGCGCCGCCTCGAGCTTCCGGGGCAGCAGCTCCGCCGCGGGGACGACCAGCACCTGATAGCGCGCGTTTCCGACGCAGATGCGCCCGTCTTTTACCTCCGCCGTAAAGACGCGGCTGCCCTCTCCGCCGGTGAAGCAGTCCGCGGGGAGGATGTCGAAATCGATGTGCGCGTCGTAGAGGAGCTTTGCGGGCACCTGCGTCAGCATCGCGCCGCCGTCGCGGTTCATCCACTCGGCGTCCGCGTGATAGAGGATTGCCGCGTCCGCGTGATGGATGCCGCCGGAGAGCAGATGCGCGGCGCGGTTGCCGTAGGTCATGAGCTTCGAAAAGCCCTCAAACTGCGGGTCGACGCCGCCGGCGCCGAAATGCGGGGGCGCGTCGGGGTCGGGGAAGGACGGCGAGAACGCGTGCGGCACGAAATGGTTGACGCCGCGCACCAGCAGGTAGTCGAGCAGCCATTTCATGTTCGGCGTACCCTCCGCCCAGCCGTACGCGCCGAACACCTCGCACATCGCCCGGCCTTCGGTCTTCGTGCCGATATGGGCGAGGGAGGACGCGAGCTTGCCGAGCACATAGTCGAAAAACGCGGGGTCGGCGCGGTTGCCGAACGCGCTCGCGGTGTGGATGCAGTCGGTCATGCCGGGCAGGATCTGATGCAGCACGATGTCGATGCCGCCCATATGCTGTCCGTCGAGCGCGCGGAAGTAATGCCCCGCGCTGAAGCCGATCCGGGCGTGGGCGTTCATGTCCTCGATGATGTGTCCGATGTACTTGACGCCGTGCTCCTCGCACCAGTCGCCGAGGGCATGGCTGAACGCGTCGCGGTAGAGCTTCGTGACGGCGTCCATATAGGCGTGCCGGACGTCGCCGGTGATCCCGCCCATACCGAACCAGAGCGCCGGCAGATACGGCTCCGCCGCCGTTCCGAGCGCCTCGGACATCATCGCGGGGATCCGGTCGTTCCACGGCAGCGCGAGTCCCGGCATGCCGACGCGCATATTGTAGATGCCGTGATCCTCGACGTGCGGCATGTACCAGTCGTTGCCGAGCAGCGGCTCGTCCGAGAAAAAGCCCTCGATGGTGGTGCCGAAGCGGTCGCCGTAGTGCGCGTAATGCGGCTCGTAGACGGCGTCGATCTGCAGGCGCACCGCCTCGGGACGGAGCATATCGATGTAGTCCTTCCGGATGGCGCCGCGCCGGGAGCGGTAGAGGAAGAATACGCGCCAGACGCCGCGCGGCACGGAAAAATGCAGGAAATGCCCGCGGACGCCGTCCGTCAGGCAGAGGGGCTCCGCGGCGCAGTCCTCGTCCGTTCCCGTGCGGGGGTAGGCGTACACGCCGAGCAGCACATGCTCGTCATCCGTCTTCTCCGCGGTCAGGAGCGCATCGGAAAGCGGCCCCGCAACGTCCACATGGCGCTCGACGAGCTGCCAGCTGCGCATTTCGGGGTGCGCGGCGACGCTTCCACCGGCATGACCCGTCGGAAAATGGTCGTCGTCGAGGATCCAGACCTTCATCCCGCGCTTTTCGGCCTCCTCGAGGATGCGGTCCATGTCGCGCCACCAGGTTTCCCCGGCAAAATCCTTGTGCGGACGCGACTCGACGCAAAACGCGCGCGCGCCGCTCTGATAGATCCGCTCCACTTCCTCGGGGATGGTGTCATAGTGATCGCCGTGCTGCCAGTAAAACGGCAGCATATAGTTTTTTTCGTGTCCGGATAGTACGTCCTGCAATGGCTGATACATCCTGATTCCTCCTGATATCCGCATTGAAGCGGATCTACTCAACTACGGTCTACATATACCGGGCTGCAGCGCTTTTCATAGCCCGCGGCGCGGTTTTCCTCCTTCGGGAACGCGAGCGCATAGAGATCCCCCGCCCGCTCGTCGAGCGCGAACCATTCCCGCGCGCGCGGCGGCAGCAGCGTCTCCTTCGCGGGCTTCGTCAGCACGGGCAGCCGGCAGCGCGCGAGCACCGCCCCTCCGGCGGGCGTCAGCCCGAGCACGCGCACAAACGGCGGCTCCTCGCGGCAGTACGGCGCCGGGATGCGCAGAAACGCGTTCCAGTACGCGCGCCGGATGCGGGCGTAGGGGTAGCGCTTCGTCTTCGCGGCGGCACAGGCGGCCGCCATCGTCCCCGACTCACGCACGGCGCGCCAGAGGCGGTTTTCCAGCCCCTCCGTCGCGTCGGAAAAGCGCGCAAAGCCCTCCGGGGACAGCTCGCGCAGACCGGCGAGCATCACGCGGTCGAGCGCGTCGGCCGAAACGGGCGCGCGTCCGGCGGCGATTTCATGCTGGACGATCGCGTCGGCATAGGCGGGCATGAAAGCGGCGGCGTCCGCGCGTCCCTCGCGCAGGCGCGCGCGGAGAGCGGACGCGGAGAGGGAGTCCCCGCGGGCGTCGGGCTCGTCATGCCCCGCGCCGGTACGCGGCACGGCATAGAGTCCGATGCCGGCCTTCTGCGCGGCGCAGCAGTATTCGACGGCGAGGATGTCGTTGGGGGTGGACAGATAGCGCTCGAGCTCCGGCTCCAGCACGCGGACGACGGCAGCGCGTGCGGCGGCAAAGGTGATGCCGGTGCCGAGCGCGGTTTTCAGCAGCGTCTTAAAATCCTCCCGCTCCAGCAGTGCCGCCGTGCGGCGGATGCCGTCGAGATCGCCCGATTCGCTGCCGAAGGAGAGCGTATCGACGCCGAGGGCCGCCGCGACCGCGACCGCGCCGCCGGCAAAGCCCTGTGCGCCCGCGACGGCATAGGGCATCGGCAGCTCGACGACAAGATCGGCGCCCGCGTAGAGAGCAGCCTCCGCGCGGGCGTGTTTGGGGAGCACCGCGGCGTCACCGCGCTGCACGAAATTGCCGCTCATGATGCAGACGAGCGGCGAATCGGGAAACGCGCTGCGCGTCCGGGCGATATGGCGGGCATGTCCCCTGTGAAAGGGGTTATATTCGCAGATAATGGCCGTCATGACTTCTTCATCAGCCTCGCAAGGCGGTTTTTCAGCATTTCGCGGCGCGCTTCCGCCGCTTTTTCATCGATGCGGTATCCTTCCCCGTCGGCGATCAGGACATCCCCCTCGCGCACGCCCGCGGGAAGCCGCTCCCGCGGCACGGAGAGGATGTCGCCGCCATCGTCCTCCAGATACGCTCTGGTTTCCGTCAGCCGGTCTACAATCATCGGTTTTCTCCTTATTCTGCGCGCTCGGTGCCGACGGAGATCCGACCCTCGTCAAAGCGCAGGACGATGAGTCCGTCCTCGTCGGAGCGGAAGATCGCCGCGCCTGTCCGTTCAAAGCGTTCAAGCGTCTGCGGATTCGGCAGATTGTCGTCGGAGTCCGCCTCCACGGTCATCACGATCACGGAAGGCGCGACCGCGTCGAGAAACGCCTGTCCGGACGCCGTCGAGGAGCCGTGATGTCCCGCCTTGAGAACGTCGCTGCGCACGGGATAGCCCGCGGCCAGGATCGCGTTCTCGGCGGTTTTCCCCATGTCGCCGGTAAAGAGCATGGAGGAGCCCTCAAAGCACAGGCGGAACGCGACGGAATAGTCGTTTAACTCGTCGTATTCGCGCGCCGGATCGGGAGAGAGGACGGTAAACTCCGCGCCGCCGAGCGTATAGGTGTCGCCGGGAGCCGCGCCGAACACCTGCGCGCCGGACTCCTCGACCGCGTCGAGCAGATTTTCATAGGTCTTTGTGGTATGTACCGCGTGGGACAGGATGACGTTTTCCACGCGGACGCCGCGCAGCACCGCCGCCGCGCCGCCGATGTGGTCGGAATGCGGATGCGTGAACACGGCATATTCCAGCGTATCGACGCCGAGGGCGCCGAGGTAGTCGAGGATCTTCTGCCCATGCTCCCGTTCGCCCGCGTCGACGAGCATCGCGTGCCCGTCCTGCAGCACGAGGATCGCGTCCGCCTGCCCGCAGTCGAGCACATGCACCTCCAGCGTCCCCAGATCCTCGCCGGCATATGCCCCGCCGCCGATCTCCGTAAAGCCCGCCGCTTCCACGGCGGCCGCAATTTCCCGGGCACTCTGCCTCAGCCAGCTGGCCAGTCCGGCGTCCTGAAACAGCAGCGCGACAAGCACCATCACACCGAGGCAGACGCTGGTCCAGACGGAAGCCTTTGAAAACTGCGGCTTCCCGTTCTTTTTCTTTCGGCCGCTCATACGCCGGTCATTTCCGGAAACGCGCGCAGGAAGTTCCCGGCGAGGATTTTGCGGTTATCCTCCTCGGAAAGCCCCAGCGCAAAGAAGCGATCGAGCTCCTCGCCGATCTTCCACATCGGAAAATCGGTGCCGAAGAGCATCCGATCCGTGCCGAGCGCGTCGATCAGATCGCGGACATGGGCGGGCTCGAGGAACATCAGCGAGCTGGAGGTGTCGTAATACGCCTGACTGCCCGCGAGCAGCCGCACCGCCTCGTCCCAGACGGAGTAGCCGCCGAAGTGCGCGGCGATCACGCGCAGCTCCGGAATTTTGTCGAGCACCCGCGCAAGCCGCTCGGGATGCGAATGGTCATACCGGAGGTCCCCCATATGGAACAGAACCGGCAGATGATACTCGGCGATGCGGCGGTAAACGGGAATCATGCGCCCGTCGTCGATGTCGAAATTCTGGAAATCGGGATGGAATTTGACGCCGCGGAGCCCGAGCGCGCAGATGCGCTCGATCTCGGCAAAGGGGCCGTCCATCTCGGGATGCAGCGTGCCGAAGCCGATGAAAGCCGGGTACTGCACGCACTGCTCATGGATGAAGCTGTTGATGCTCGCCGCCTGATGGGGGGTGGTAGCCGTCGAGAATATGAGATTTCTTTCGACGCCGTGCGCGCGTTCCTCGCGGTCGAGGTCGGAAGCCAGCGCGGTGCCGGTCATCGGGAGATTGTAGAACTCGCCGATGGAGGCCACGGCCTTGGCGGCGATTTTTTCGGGGAAGATGTGGGTATGCACGTCGATGATACGGTAGTCTGCCATAGTGAAAATGCTTCCTTTTTCATGTGGAATCGGGTTATCGTTCCTCCCTGTTCGGGGCATACTAAACGCAGTCGCAAAAAGGGGGACGCGGGATATGCTGCAATTACAGGGAATCTCAAAAATCTACCGGACGAGCGCCGGCGAGGTGCGGGCGCTGGACGGCGTCGATCTGACGATCGAAAAAGGGGAGTTTGCCGCCGTCGTGGGACGCTCCGGCTCCGGAAAATCCACGCTGATGCACATTCTGGGCTGTCTGGATCTTCCGAGCGCCGGGCGGTACCGGTTCGGCGGCACGGACTGCACCCGGCTTGGGAAAACCGGGCGTGCCGCGCTGCGGAACCAGGAGATCGGCTTTGTGTTCCAGAGCTTCAACCTGCTGCCGTACTGTACGGCGCTGGAGAACGTGGAGCTGCCGCTCGCGTTCCGGGGACTGCCCCCCGCGCGGCGCCGTCAGCTCGCGTACGACGCGCTGGAGGCGGTGGGGCTTGCCGACCGGAGCGCGCACCGCCCGTCGGAGCTTTCCGGCGGCCAGCAGCAGCGCGTCGCCGTCGCCCGCGCCATCGCGGCGTCGCCGTCGCTGCTTCTCGCGGACGAGCCGACGGGCAATCTGGACCCGAAAAGCACGGAGCAGATTCTCGAACTGCTGGAAAGCTTCCACGAACGCGGAAAAACCGTGGTGCTGATCACGCACGACCGCAGCGTCGCCGAACGCGCCGGACGGCAGATCGTGCTGGAGCAGGGAAAGCTTGCCGGTCAGTATCCGAACTTGCCGGAAAGCGAGTCGTCGTTTTCAATCCATTCCTTCTGAACGTCCACGGTGACGAATTTGCCCTCCGGACGGCGGACGACGACACGGGAGATGCCGGCGTTGATGATCTGGCGCTTGCACATCATGCAGCTCATCGCGTCGGTCATCACCTTGCCGGTTTTGACCTCGATGCCGACGAGATAGAGCGTCGCGCCGATCATTTCTTCGCGGGAGGCGGCGATAATGGCGTTGGTCTCCGCGTGGACGGAGCGGCACATCTCGTACCGTTCGCCGCGCGGGATCTCGAACTTCTCACGGGAGCAGTAGCCGAGATCGGTGCAGTTTTTGCGGCCTCTGGGCGCGCCGACGTAGCCGGTCGAAACGATGGAATCCTCCTTGACGATGATCGCGCCGTAGTGCCGGCGCAGACAGGTGCAGCGTTCGGCGACGGTCTGGGCGATGTCGAGGTAATAATTGTCCTTATCCGGTCTGGTATTCATCAAAAAAATCCTCCTGCAATCGCGTCAAAACGGGATAAACCCGCACATTTCGTCGATTCGTTTTCCGCCGAGATAATGCGCCTTCAGGCGGCGCTCGAGCGTCGTGTCTTCGGGCAGCTCCTCCGGGGACGAAACGGGATCTGGGAACACATATTCAAAGACCGCGTCGCTTTCCCAGTGCTCCGGGCAGCGGATAAACTCGCCCTGGAACGCGGCGATCTTCGAGCCGGGCAGAAGCTCTGCAAGCTGCGGGTCCATCAGCCACGACCAACAGGCAAAGCCCCGGAACCGGGTCTCCGGGAAGCTCCGCTCAAAGATCTCCCTTGCCCGGGCATAGGCGGCGTGACGCGCCGCATGGGAAATGTCCGCGCCCGCGGGGATGTGGACGCCGATGACGGGCTCGTCCGGGCCGACCGTGCGGTCGGGCAGCGTCATCGCCGAGCCGAAGCGGGGCACCGCCTCAAATTCGAGGCTGCCGATGCGCAGGATCCGCGCATCGAGAAAGCCCTGGGACCAGCCGAAATAGTGCATGTCCATCCCGGGACGCCCGTAGCGGCGCTCAAAGACGCGCAGGCATTCCCGCGTGTTTTCCAGCGACGCGGCGATCACGTCCTCGGGGATCTGCCGGGCGCGCATCCGCTCAACGGACGGCGCAAGCTGCGTCAGCAGCGCAAGCACCGGGATGAAATCGCAGGCCAGCGTGCTCTTTCCCGGCTCCGGCTGCGGAAACCGCACCGTCCGGAGGTCCTGTACGAAGCGTTCCCGGTCGCGCATGGCGTCCGCAAGCGCGGCGGTATACGCCGAAAGCGCCGCGTTTTCCCGGATCTCCGCAGCGGCGGCAAGCGCCGGCTCCAGATACCGGCCAAGCCCCGCATACCGGTCCGCTTCCCGGATGCACTTCTCCGACAGCACGTCAGGCGTCCTTTCCATACGGCTCCTCCTCCTTCGCGGCGATCCGCGCGAACAGCTCGTCGGCACGCGCTTCCCGTCCGGCGAGATACAGCCACCCGAACAGCGCCTCGAGCCCGGTCGCCCGGGCGTATTCGACGGCGGACGCGCCGTGGGGAATGCGGTGCAGATCGGCGTTGCGCCCGCGTTTGTATACCGCAAGCTCCTCCTCCGATAAAACGGGCAGGATCTTCTCCATCGCGGCGGCCTGTGCGGACGCGCAGACGAGGGAAACGGTGGCGCGGTGCAGCTCCTTTACGGAATACAGCCCGCTTGAAGCCAGCTCGCCGCGTACATACAATTCATAGACCGCGTCGCCGACATGCGCCAGCGCCAGCGCCGACAGGGCCGCCAGCGCGCGCGGTTCAAGGCATCTGTGTTCCAAAAGGCATTCGTCCTTCCTGTCCGTTTCCGCAAAAAGCGGTCAATCCTCCGCGGGCTGCACATAGGCGGTTTTGTAGCTGACGTACAGCACCATGCCGGTCTTGCCGCCGGGCTGCTTGCGGACATTGCGGATCTGCGTATAGTCGACGGCGACGAGTCCGCCGCCGGACGCGGAGGAATGCCGCGCCGCAAGCCGCGCCGCGTATTCCAGTACGGCGTCCGAAGGCACGCGTCCCTCGCAGGAGAGGATGACGTGCGCGCCCGCCGCCTTCTGGACATGGAACCACCAGTCGGTTTTCGCGGCGGTCTTCAGCGTGAGCTGCTCGTTCTGGACGTTGTTGCGGCCGACATAGACGTCAAACCCGTCCGGCGCCTCGTAATGCAGCGGCGCGACGGGCTTTTCGCGCTGTTTTTTGCCGGATGCCGCCCATTTCTGGGACGCATAGCCGTTCGCGGCGAGCTCCGTGCGGATCGCGGCGAGCTCGGCCTCGGAATCGCACCGGGTCAGCGCGTCGAGCACGCTGTCGAGGTAGACGAGCTCCTCCTCGCCCTCGGCGATCATCTTTTTGAGCATCTCCTCGGCACGCTTGGCGCGGGCATAGGCCTTATACTGCTTCTGCGCGTTGTCCTGCGGGGAATACCGCGGGTCGAGCCGGATCTTGACCTCGGGACAGCCCTCCGTCATGTAATCGGTCACGACGGCCTCCTGCATGCCGCGGGACAGCTTCCAGATGTTCGCCATGATGAGGTCGCCCGCGCGGCGGTACTTTTCGCGGTCCTCCGCCGAGGCCTGCTCCTGCTTCTGCGCGGCAAGCTTTTTGACGAGCTTCGCGCGCGCGCCGGAGACGACCTTGCGCACCCCCTGCGTCCGCTGCGCGCGATGCTCCTCGGCCTCACGCGCCGCGTAGAACGCGTCGAGCATCTCGGAAAAGCTCGCGAAGACCCGCGTTTCGCGCAGCGCGCCGTACTGGGTGACCGGCAGGTAGCTGTAGTCGACGCAGACCTTCGTTTCGCGTCCGTAAGCGTCGCGGCGGCTCTCGAGCACCATCGTGGGTGTATAGCGGTTTTCGAGCACGTCTTTCCGCAGGGCGGCGACCTCGCGCCCGAGCAGCAGCGCGCTGCCGTGCGCCCGCGCGGCAAGCTCGCGGCAGACGAGCGGCGATAGCCACGCGAAATGAGAAAGCAGGAACTTGTCGTCCGGCTTTTCCGCCGTGCGCAGAAGCGCCTCTGTGCGCTCGTCGTCGGAATCCTCGAGGGAAAGCTTGTCAAACAGCGCCGGGGGACGGTAATAAAGCCCCGGCAGAAGCTGGCGGACGGGACTCATGTCGGCGTCGACGCGGCGGAGGCAGTCGACGATCACGCCCTCGGAGTCGAGCAGGATGACGTTTGCGTAGCGTCCCATCAGCTCGATAACGAGGGAACGCCGCGCGCTGTCCCCGAGCTCGTCGGTGCACAGAAGCTCCAGCCGCGCGACGCGGTCGCCGCCGGGCTGCGAAACCTCGGCGATCCTCGCGCCGACGAGATATTTGCGCAGGAGCATGCAGAACATCGGCGGCTGCGCGGGATTTTCGCGGATGGTGTCCGTAAACTGGATGCGCGGGGCATGCGCGCCGGTGTTGACGAGCAGGCGGCGGTTGCCCTGATGCGTGCGCACGGCAAAAAACAGGGTATCCGACGAGGGCTGCTGCACCTTATCGATTTTCGCGCCGGTCAGCGCGGGAGAGAGCTCCGCGAGGACGGCGCGCAGGCAGATTGCGTCAAAGGCCATAGGCGGCTCCGATCTTACGTTTTATCAGAAAAAGCGGACGGGATTCACGGTCTCCGCGACGCTGACGCCCGGGTACATCGCGCGCAGCCGGTCGGCAAGCGGCCGGACAACGACGTTTTCGGTGCCGTAGTGCGTCGCGTCGACGAGCAGCAGCCCGAGATGGGCGGCTTCGATGAACTGCTTGTGCTTGACCTCGGCGGTGACGAACGCGTCGCAGCCCGCGGCATGGGCGGCGTTCAGGAAATCCGCGCAGGAGCCGCCGCCGACGGCGACCGTCAGGACGCGCCCTTCGACGCGGGTCACGCGGACGGTCTCGACGTCGAGGGACGCCTTGACGTGATTCAGGAACGCGTCGGTTTCCATCGGCGCGGGCAGCTCGCCCATCCGTCCCATCCCCTCGCCGCCGGGAAGCAGGCGCACATTGCGCAGGGAGAGCCGGTCGGCCATGCAGTCGTTGACGCCGCCCGCCGCGCGGTCGAGGTTCGTGTGCATGGAAATGACGGAGATGCCGGCGGAGACCAGCGCGCGGACGCGGTCGCCGTCGAGGGTGCCGGCGACGATCTTCGACAGGGGCTTGAAGATCACCGGATGATGGGTCACGATCAGGTTTGCGCGCCGTGTCACGGCCTCGGCGATGACGTCGGGAGTACAGTCGAGCGCCGCGAGGATGCCCGTGACCTCGTCGTCCGGGTTTCCGACAAGGAAGCCGGGGTTGTCATATTCCATCGCCGTCGAAACGGGCGCAAACTCATTCAGACGGTCGAAAATATCTTGCATTTTCATCGTATTCGTACTCCTTTCATCCTTTTGCCGCGTCACGGAGCGCGGCGGTCAGCGCACGGTGATCGCGGCCGACCTCTTTTTCGAGGAGCGCCGCCGTTCGCTCGAGATACGCGCGGACGTCCGGGTCGTCCGCATGGGACAGCAGCGCGGGGGAGGCGTATTCGAAAAGCTCCCCCCGCGGCGGCTCGCCCTTTGCCGCGGCGAGCACCGGATACAGCCTGCCCGAGTCCCGGACGGCGGTTTCCTCCGCGACCGCACAGCCGTGCGCGTACAGCCAGCGCCGCAGAAACGGCGCGCGGGAGGCGGGCTGCAGGATCAGGCGCTTCTCAAGCGCCCACGGCGCCGCTTCAAGGATGGCGCCCATCGTCTCGCCGCCCATCCCGGCGATGACGACGGTGTCGCACTCGTCCGGGCGGATGCCGGAAAGCCCGTCGGCGCAGCGGAAGGAGATGCGATCCGCGACGCCGTACCGCCCGGCATTGTCCTTTGCGCGGGCGACGCAGGGGGCGCTTATGTCTGAGGCGATCGCAGATGCGACCGCCTCATGAGAAATCATATAAATGGGAAGGTACGCGTGGTCGGACCCGATGTCCGCCAGCGCCGCGCCGCGCGGAATCATCCGGGCGACCGCCGCAAGACGTGGCGACAGAGAAAACATGATTTACCTCACATCGTCGGGATTAAGAAGCCGCGGCCACGCCATACGCATGGCAAACGCGATTACATACATCAACGCAAGCTCGGGCAGCAGGTAGCTTGCCTGATAGGTCAGGCTGAAAAGCCAGATATCGCCGAACGAGGACGCGGTGTAATCCGCCCAGACGGTCACGCCGGAGAGGAATACAAACACGAACCGCGCGGCAACGGCGACAGGCATCGCAATCCAGACACCGTTTTTCTTACCCTTGAAGAAGCCCGAAACACCGAGCGCGCCGTAGGCAAGCAGGTAATCGAGCAGAATGGACCAGAGGTTGAGCGCAAAGCCGCCGTCGAGCATGAAGTCGAGGATGCCGTAGACGATGCAGCCGAGAAAGCCCCATTTCGGACCGCGGCGCAGGCCGATTATAATCAGCGGCAGCATCGCGGCGGGCGTCACGGAGCCGCCGTTGGGCATGGTAAAGAGCTTGACGCGTCCGAGCGCGAACGCGATGGCAATGAGGAGCGCGGTTTCGACGAGGTTGCGCAGGGCAGCGAGGGAATTTTCCTTTTTCATGGAATCAGAGCACGCCTTTCGTTTTGAAATGTCAGAAAAAAAGCTGCGCAAATACGGCGCAGCTCCATCGCCTTTCATCCTTCGAAAACGGAAAGCGAAAACTTCCTACGCCGGCATTACCCGGATCAGGTTCACGGTATCGGAAGCAGCGTCAGCTCCCGTCTCAGCCGGATACGCTCCAGCACCCCGGTTTTTACATTATACCCTTTGCACAGTTACATCTCTGCATTTTTATTTTACACCCGCCCGCGAAGCTTTGTCAAGAGCTTTCGGAACGTTTCGGGCAGCTCGGACGTAAATTTCAGCATTTCTCCGGTTTTCGGATGCCGGAAGCAGAGGGTTTTGGCGTGAAGGCACTGTCCCGTCAGCCCGAAGCTTTCGCCGCCGGGATTGTACACCGGATCGCCGACGATCGGATGCCCGATATGCGCCATATGCACGCGGATCTGATGCGTGCGTCCCGTCTCCAGCCGGCACTCGACGTAGGAATACCCCGCAAAGCGCTCCAGCACCCGGTAATGCGTCACGGCGGGCTTGCCGTTTTTATAGTTGACGGCCATCTTCTTGCGGTCGGTCGGATGCCGTCCGACCGGCGCGTCGACCGTTCCCTCGTCATCGGGGCAGCCGCGCACGATGCACTCGTAGACGCGTTCGGTGTGATGCGCTGCGAGCTCCCGCGCGAGCGACTCCATCGCGGCGTCGTTCTTGGCGACGACGAGCAGCCCCGAGGTGTCGCGGTCGATGCGGTGGACGATGCCGGGACGCAGCACGCCGTTGATGCCGCCGAGGGTATCTCCGCAGTGATAGAGCAGCGCGTTGACGAGCGTGCCGTCCTCATGTCCCGCGGCGGGATGGACGACCAGCCCCGCGGGCTTGTTGACGACGAGCACATCGCCGTCCTCGTAGACGATGTCGAGCGGGATGTCCTGCGGCACGGGCTCGGCGGGCGCGGGCTCCGGGATCTCCGCCGAAAGCGCCGTTCCGGCACGCAGCTTCGCGCTTTTTGCCGCAGTTTTGCCGTCCGCGCACACCGCTCCCGCGTCCAGCAGCTTCTGCGCGGCGCTGCGGGTCATCTCCCCCAGCGCCGACAGCACGACGTCGGCGCGCGCGCCGTCAAGGGACTCGGGGATGATCCACGTCACGCTTTTTTCTCCCCTTCGCGCTTTTCGCGCACCATGCCGATGATCACCCAGAGCGCAAACAGTCCCCCGCCGACGCAGACGAGGATGTCGGCGACGTTGAAGATCGCGAAATGGATCAGATAGAAGTCAAAAAGGTCGATCACATAGCCGCGCGCGATGCGGTCGATGAAGTTGCCGACCGCGCCGGAGGCAACGCAGTAGGCGCCCCACCGCGCAAGCCCCTTCGGGATCCAGTTTTTTACGATCGCGACCAGCAGAACCGCCAGTACCGCCCCCGTCACGGCGACGAGGAACCAGCGCTGTCCGTGGAAAAGCGAGAACGCCGCGCCGCGGTTCTCGGCGTAGGTCAGCCGGAAAACGCCGTCCCAGACCGGGATGGAGCCGACGGGCGCGAGCACCCGCTCCGCCCAGATCTTCACGACGCGGTCAAGCCCGACGCCCGCCGCCATAAAAAGAATACCCAATACCGCTTCCATTTTCACCGTTTCCTGTTCGTTTTTTCGGGTTTTGATTTATTATACCCTACCCGTGCGCGTTTGGCAATAGCGAGTTTGGGCAAAAAGCGTCCGCGCATAGCTTCCCGCACATTTTCCGCTTGCATTTGCACGGTGCTGTGATATAATGGAGAAAAGCGGCAAAAGAATCTGCAATTTCGGAGGCTTTCTGATGAATTATACGGAATATCTGTCCTCACTTCGCGGCAAACGCGTGGCGGTGCTGGGCGTCGGCGTGTCAAACCGCCCCTTAGTCGGCATTCTCGCCCGCGCGGGCGCGGACGTGACCGTCTGCGATAAAAAGAGCGCCGGGCAGCTCGGCGATTATATGGATACCCTGCGCGCGCTCGGCGTCCGCACGGTGCTAGGGCCCGACTATCTTGACACGCTGCCCTCGCTTCGGCCGGACGTCATCTTCCGCACGCCGGGACTGCGGCCCGATCTGCCGGGCATCGTCCGCGCGCTGGAAAACGGCGCGGTGCTGACGTCGGAGATGGAGGCGTTTTTCGACGTCTGTCCCTGCCCGATCATCGCGGTCACGGGCTCGGAGGGCAAGACGACGACGACGACGGAGATCGCGGGACTGCTGCGCCGCGCGGGGAAGACCGTCCACATCGGCGGCAACATCGGCACGCCGCTGTTCGACCGCACGCCGGAGATCCGTCCGGAGGACATCGTCGCCGTGGAGCTGTCGAGCTTCCAGCTGATGACGATGAAAAAGAGCGCGCACACGGCGGTCGTGAAGAACGTGACGCCGAACCACCTCGACTATCACCGCGGCATGGAGGAATACATCGACGCAAAGCGCAACGTGTTCCGCTGGCAGAACGCGGGCGACCGGCTGGTCTTAAACTGGGATAATCCCGTCACGCGCGCCTACGCCGAAGAGGCGAAGGGCAGCGTCGTCTGGTTCTCCATCCACGACCGCGTGGACGAAGGCGTGTATCTCGACGGAGATACGCTGGTCTACGCGCACGGGGGAAAGACCGAGCCCGTGCTTTCCCGCGCGGATATCCGCCTGCCCGGGATGCACAACGTCGACAATTTCGCGACGGCGATCGCCGCGGTGCACGATATGGTGCCCGCGGACGTCATCGCGCCGTTTGCGCGCGAGTTTAACGGCGTCGAGCACCGCATCGAGTTCGTCCGCGAATACGAGGGCGTGCGCTACTACAACGATTCCATCGCCACGGCGCCGACGCGGGTCATCGCGGGGCTGCACGCGTTCGAGCAGAAGCTGATCGTCATCGCGGGCGGCTACGACAAGAAGATCCCGTTCGACGCGCTGGGGCCGGAGTTCGTCGACCATGTCAAGGCGCTGGTGCTGTGCGGCACGACGTCGCCGAAGATCCGCGCGGCAGTGGAAAACGCGCCGGGGTACGACCCGGAAAAGCTGCCGATCGTGGACGCCCCGACGTTCCGGGACGCGGTGCTGACCGCGAAGTCGCTTGCGCAGCCGGGAGACGTCGTCACGCTGTCCCCCGCATGCGCGGCGTTCGACCAGTTCGACAATTTTGAGCATCGCGGGCGGGTGTATAAGGAGATCGTCCGCTCGTTCGGAGAATAAACGAGGGAGGGATTCGTCTTGGATTTCCGGGAAACCATCGCGCGGCTGTCCGAGCCGCCGGGCGTATCGGGCTATGAACAGCGCGCCGCGGCATGCGCGTCGGCACTGCTGGCGCCCTTATGCGACACGGTGGAAACGCTGCCGCTCTTTTCGGTCGCCGGCACGCGGTATGCCAAGGTGCCCGGCGCGCCGAAGGTGCTGCTGGACGCGCATATCGACCAGATCGGCTTCATCGTCACGGGCTACGCGGGCGAGGGCTTTGTCCGGTTTGCGCCCTGCGGCGGCTTCGATCCGCGCGTACTGCCGGCAAAAGAGGTGCTGGTGCATACGAAAACGCAGACGCTGCACGGCGTCATCGCCTGTCTGCCGCCGCATATGCGCGACGCGGAAAAGGCGGCGGACGCGGCGGTCACGATCGACGACCTCGTCGTCGACGTAGGGCTTTCCCGCGCGGAAACGGAGGAGGCCGTACCGATCGGCACGCCGGTAACGGTCAACGCGCCGCCGTTTGCGCTGGCAAACGACTTCATCGGCGCGGCGGCGCTCGACGACCGGGCCTGCTTTGCCGCGATCCTCTACGCGCTGGAGCTTTTGCGTGACGAACCGCTCGCGGTCGACCTGACGGTGGTCGGTTCGGCGCGCGAGGAGACGAGCGGCGCGGGCGCGTCGACGGCGGCCTATCAATTCCGCCCGGACTACGCGGTCGCGGTCGACGTCACGCACGCCTGGACGCCGGATGCGCCGAAGGAGCGCACCTTCCCCGCCGGCTGCGGCGCGTGCATCGGCATCGGCCCGCACCTGAACCGCAAGGTTTCCTCCACGCTCGTGCATCTCGCCGAAGCGCGCGGCATCCCCTATCAGCGGGAGATCCTGCCCGGCTTCACCGGCACGAACGCATCGAGTATGCAGACCGTCCGCACGGGCGTCGCGACGGGGCTCGTAAGCCTGCCGCTGCGGTATATGCACACGGCCTGCGAGGTCATCCGGGAATCGGACGCCCGTGCCTGCGGCGAGCTGCTCGCGGCGTTTGTCCGTTCCTTTAACGAGGGGGTGCCCCAATGCTGGAACTGTTAAAAAAGCTCTGCGCCATCGACGGCGTATCGGGCTGTGAGGACGCCGTGCGGGAGTTCATCCGCGCGCAGGCCGCGCCGTACGCGGACAGCATCACCGAAGACGTGATGGGCAATCTGCTCGTATACCGCAAGGGCGCGCGCTACACGGGACGGACGCTGATGCTGGCAGCGCATATGGACGAGGTGGGCCTGATCGTCACCTCCGTCACGGACGACGGCTTTCTGAAGTTCGGCACGTCCGGCGGCATCGACGCGAAGGTGCTGCTCGGCACGCGGGTGCGCATCGGCAGGGTGCCCGGCGTCATCGGCATCCGCGCGACGCATCTGAACACGAAGGAAGAGCAGAAGAAGCTGCCGCCGGTGTCCGCGATGTACATCGACATCGGCGCGTCCTCGAAGGCGGAGGCGGAAAGCCTCGTCCAGCCGGGGGATTTCGCGGCGTTTGCGGGCGAGCCGGTGCAGTACGGGAGGATGCTCCGCGCCAAGGCGATCGACGACCGCGTCGGCTGCGCGGTGCTGCTCAGCCTGCTGCAGGAGGGGCCGCCGGTGGATACCTGGTTTGCCTTCACCGTGCAGGAGGAGCAGGGGCTCCGCGGCGCGGCGGCGGCGGCCTACCGGATCCGTCCGGACGTCGCGATCGTCGTGGAAGGGACGACGGCGTGCGACCTGCCGGATCTGCCGCCGCATATGCAGGTCTGCGTGCCCGGACGGGGTCCCGTGATGCCGGTGATGGACGGCGCAACGCTGTACAATCCGGCGCTGATCCGCCGGGCGTTCGAAATCGCGGAAAAGCACGGCATCCCGTATCAGACCAAATCCTATATCGCGGGCGGCACGGATGCCGGACGGATCACGCAGACGGCGGGAGGCGCCGCGGCGATCGGCGTCGCGGCGGCGGTGCGGTACATCCATACGCCGTCGTCGGCGATGGATGTAAGCGATCTTGGAGCAATGCGGACGCTGGTGCGTGCGCTGATGGAGGAGATTTGAGATGAATTATCAGGATACCTTTCGCGATCTGGCCATGATCGCCGCGCCGTCCGGCTTTGAGACGCCGGTCATCGACTATATCGAAGCGCAGGCGCGCAAAACCGCGTCGGATATCCGCCGCGACGCGCTCGGAAACCTCATCGTGCACCGTCCGGGCACGGGCGCGCGCGTCCTTCTCTCCACGCATGTCGATACGGCGGGCTTCATCGTCACCTTTCGGGACGAAAAGGGCTTTTACCGCTTCGGGCTGCTCGGAAAAGCCGAGCCCGCGTCCCTCGTCGGGCTCCCCGTGCGGACGGCGGGCGGCGCGCGCGGCGTGATCGGCTGCGACGGCGGGGTCGCCGCAAAGGATCTGCAGCTGCGGCACCTGTACATCGACGTCACGAGCGGCGAGCTGCGCATCGGAGACGCCTGCGTCGCGGCGCTGCCGACGCATACGGACGGAGACCGCTTCGTCTCCCCGGCGCTGGACGGACGCGCGGGCTGCGTCGCGGCACTCGACGTGCTGGCCCGCGTCGCCGGGCAGCACCCGTCGACGCTTCCGCAGGACAAGACCGCCGATCTGTATGTGGTCTTTTCGGTGCAGCAGAAGCTCGGCGAGCGCGGCGCGGGCGCGGCGGCGTTCACCGTCGAGCCGGACATCGCCATCGCGCTGGAGCTGACGGAGGCCGGGGATACGCCGGAATGCGAAAACCGTTCCGCAGTCCGGCTCGGCGGCGGTCCCGCGCTGCCGGTGCGCGTCGGCTCGTCTCCCGCCAATCTGGAGCTTTTGGAGTCGCTGGAGCAAAAAGCCGCCTTCCCCGTGCAGCGCACGGTGGATCTGCACGGGCAGACCGATCTCGGGAAGCTCAGCGTCTCCCGCGCGGGTGTGCGTGCCTGCGTCATCGGCATCCCGGCGCGCCGCTACGGCTATATGGGCGTCGCCTGCCAAAAGGACATCGCCGAAGCCGCCGATCTGGCGCTCGCGGCGCTGTAAGCGTTCGGAAACCATAAAAAATCACGGGGATTTTGCCGCTCGTTGCCAAAATCCCCGTGATTTTTCTTTATTTCTGCACCACGCAGAAGCGGTTGCCGTCCGGATCCGCAAGCACGGTGTAATCCGCGCCCGTCTCATAGCGCCATTCCGGAACTTCCTTCGCGCCGAGCGCCAACAGCCGCCGCACCTCCGCCTCCCGGTCGTCCGAGAAGAGATCAAGGTGATGGCGGCGCGCCTTTGGGGACGTCACGAGCTTGATCGACAGCTGCAGCCCGTCCCCGTTTTCCGGGCAGAGCCGCGCCCAGTCCTCCGACGGCGCCTCCGCCGGAACGTAATGCAGCGCCGCGCACCAGAAGCGCACCGCGCGCGGGACGTCGGTCACGCCCCAGACGATCGAACCGATCTTCAGCACGGAAAGCTCCCCCTTTTGTCAGCGCAGCACGGCGTCCAGCCATTCCCGCGCGATGAGGCGGTGTCCTTCAAACGTCGGATGCACGCCGTCGGCGGTCAGCGCCTGCGGGGAGACGGCGTGTTCGCGGGAGATCGCCTCCCGGTAGAAGATGCCGTCGAGCGGGATGAACGCGTCGGCATAGCGCAGCGCGATGCGGCGGACGACCTGGTTGACCTCCCAGAGCCGCTCGCGCCATTCCTCGGGGAACACGCCGTGATGGAAGGCAAACGGCTCGAGCATCACGAGCTTTGCGCCGCGGTGCACGGTCTGCTCGACGATGCGCACGAGGTTCTCCTCGAACGCGACGATGTCATAGGGCACCTCGGGGTTTTCATACGGATGCCAGACGTTGTTGATGCCGATCAGCAGGGAGACGAGGTTGGGTCGCAGATCGATGGTATCCTTCTGCCACCGTTCGACAAGATGCTCCACGCGGTTGCCGCCGATGCCGCGGTTATAGATCGTCAGATCGTAATCGGGAAACATCGCGCGCAGCGCGCCGGCGCACATGGCGGGATAGCCGTCGCCGAGCCCGCTGTTTTCGGGGCGCGTTCTGCCGGCGTCGGTCACGCTGTCCCCCTGAAAAACGATGACCGCGTTTTTTCGAATCAACATGCAGCAATTCCTCCAAGCGAATACAAAAATCAGCGCTTCCAGTATACCGCAGAATCGACCGGTATGCAAGATGTTTCCGCGAGGAAAGCGGATTGCATAACTTTTCGCGCGGATTCCGCTTGTTCTTTCGGCGCGTTGTGATATACTGAAGGTACGCTGAAAGCCCCTGTGGCTGCAAACGGTATCCGACTCTTTCTTTGTAATCTTTTCGGAGGTGTATATTCATGTCCAAAGCCGATCTTGCCATCAACGGCGGCCCGAAGGCCATGCCGCATCCCGCTTCCGCGCGTTTTGCGACGGACGCCCGTGAAAAAGCTGCCGTAGACGCCCTGCTGGACGAAGCGATCCGCTCCGGCAACAACAGCGGCTACAACGGCCCCGAAGAAGAAGCCCTCGGCCGCGAATTCGCGGAGCTGATGGGCGGCGGCTATGCCGACGGCGTCAACGGCGGCACGAACGCCGTATACGTCGCGCTGCGCGCGCTGAATCCGGAGCCCTTCTCCGAAGTCATCGTCGGCGCCGTCACCGATCCGGGCGGCATGATGCCGATCCCGGTCTGCAACTGCATTCCCGCCGTCGCGGACGTCGCGCCGGATTCCTACAACACCTGCGCGGAAGAGATCGAAAAGCTGATCACCCCGCTGACCGCGGCGATCATCGTCCCGCACATCGCCGGCGAGCCCGCGGATATGCGCGACATCATGGCGCTCGCGAACCGTCACGGCATCCCGGTCATCGAGGACTGCGCGCAGTCGCACTACGCCAAGCTCGACGGCAAGCCCGTCGGCACCTGGGGCACCATCGGCGCGTTCTCGACGATGTTCGGCAAGCACTTCTGCACCGGCGGTCAGGGCGGCATGGTCTTCACGAAGACGGAAGAGATGTACTGGAAGATCCGTCAGGCGGCGGACCGCGGCAAGCCCTTCGGCCTGCCCGCCGGCTCCACGAACTGCATCGCGGCGATCAACTGCAACCTGCAGGAGATCGGCGCCGCGATCGGCCGCGTCCAGTTAAAGAAGCTGCCGTCGTTCGGCGAAAAGCGCCGCGCGGTCGCCGCGAAGCTCGCGGAAGGCTTTGCGGAGATCCCGTCCGTCCGCATCCCGAAGCTGGTTGACGGCGCGGAGTGCGTGTACTGGTTCTGGCGCCTCGGCTACAACGGCGCCGGCCTTGACTGCACGAAGGACGAATACTGCGCCGCGCTCGCGGCGGAGGGCGTCAATGTCGCCGCCTCCTATCGCGCCGCCCTGCCGTCCACGCAGGACTGGTTCAAGAACCGCTGCGCCTACGGCACGCACGGCTTCCCGTGGACCGCGCCGGAGTACAAGGGCACGATGAACCGCGAGTTCGCGTTGCCGAACGCGATGAAGGTCATGGACGAGTGCTACAACCTCTACTTAAACGAAAGCTGGACCGACGAAGACATCGCGAACGTCCTCGCGGCCTACAGAAAGGTCGACGCGGCGTTCCGCGCGTAATCGTCTTTTTCTCCTGACTGTCTTCTTTTTGGGGGGATCCCTTTTTTCGGGGATTCCCCCGCTTTTTATCGGTCCGCACCGCCGTAGATCTGGAAAAAGGGTTGTTTTTCCGTTTGAAAAGGCGTATAATAACAACCAAAGCCTAGTCCGGACGGGAGTTTATGTGAATGAAGCATCCCCTTATCAAAAGCTATCCCGCGGTTTTCGTGCGCACGATGATCCAGCACTATTTCGACTATCAGGTCTCCCGCACCGCCGCACAGCTCGCCTATTCGCTGCTGTTCATGATCTTTCCCCTGATCCTGTTTCTCAACGCCCTGCTCGGCGTGCTGAACGTCAATCTCGACGACATCGTCCGGGCGACTGCGCAGGTGATCCCCACCGAGGTGGCGTCTCTCATCGAGAGCTATCTTGACTATCTTTCCGGCATGAGCACGCCCGGCCATCTCTTTACCGGCCTCGTGCTGTCCGTCTATTCGCTTTTCCGCGTGGTCAACGTGCTCCTGTACGCGCTGAACACCGTCTATGAGGTCAAAAACACCCGCCACTGGCTGCGGCACGCGGTGCTGTCCTTCATTTTTGCCGCGGCGCTCCTGCTTTCCTTCGTCGTCATCCTCGTCGTCCTGCTTTTAGGCCAGGACACCCTCGACGCGCTGTCGCGGATCTGGCATATTCCCGACCCCGTCAGGCAGGTATGGCTCTGGATGCGCTTCGTACTGCTGGCGGCGTGGCTGTTTTCGCTGCTGACCGCGCTGTATGTCGTCGCGCCGAACCGGAAGCTGCGTCCGCGTCAGGCGATGCCGGGCGCCTTCTTCGCCATGTTCGCCTGGGTCGCCGTTTCCTACGGATTCTCCTACTATATCGACCATTTTTCCCGCTATTCCCTGCTCTACGGCTCCATCGGCGCGGTCATCATCACGATGCTCTGGCTCTACGTCACCGGCGTCATCCTCCAGCTCGGCGGGCTGTTCAATCACACGCTCATGACGGTTCCCGCCCGCGAGATCCGCGCGGAAAATCAAAAAGCGCTGCGCGACGCCGAGGCGGAGTAACACCGGATACAAAAAAACAGCCCGCGGACGGTCACAAAAAACGTCCGCGGGCTGCTTTTTTTCAGGTTTTCTTATGCCTCGGAGAAGCTGTCCTTACCGGCGCCGCACAGCGGGCAGGCAAAATCCTCGGGCAGGTCTTCCCACTTCGTGCCGGGCGCGATGCCGTTTTCGGGATCGCCCGCAGCCTCGTCGTATTCCCATCCGCAAAGATCGCAGACATACTTTTTCATAACCGTATCCTCCTGAAATATGATAAAATAGAAAACTTACTCTATTTTCGTGAACGCTTCCGCACCGTGCTTGCACAGCGGGCAGACGAGATCCGGCGGCAGCTCGTCGCCTTCGTACACCCAGCCGCAGATCGAGCAGACATAGCCCTTGGGCTTTCCCTCCTCCGGGGGCTGGGGCTTCGGCTTGATGCGGTCGAAGTAGTACTGATAGGTCACGGACGGCTCCGCGGACAGGACGACGGCCTGCGTCACCTCCGCCGTAAAGACGGTGTGCGTGCCGAGATCCTCGGTGTGCACGACGTGTCCCGACATATAGGCATTCGTATGCTCCGTGATATAGCGGATGCCGTTGTCCGCACGCGTGTCCGACGTATCGCCGGCGAACTTATCCGTATCGCGCCCGGAATGGAAGCCGAAGCGCTGGAAGAGCGAGAACGGCGCCGACGTCGAAAGGATCGAGATGTTGAACTCGCCGGTCTTCATGATCATGTCGTGCGTGAAGTTGGCCTTGTTGACGGCGATCTGGATCCTCTTGGGGGAATCCGCCACCTGCATCGCGGTGTTGATGATGCAGCCGTTGTCCTTCCCGTCGGCGCGCGCCGTCAGGACGAACAGACCGTAGGTCAGCTTGAAGAAGGCATTGGGCTCGATCTTCGCCTCGTGGACGATCTTGGGCCGCGGCATCGACGCGAGGATCGCGTCCGCCATCGCCGAGAGCTCCGCGTCCTGCCCGTCCGCCAGCGCGGAGCGGATCGTCACGGACGGCTCGAGCACGGTCATATCGCGCATCATCCCGCAGAAGCCCTTGATCAGACCGCCCGCGGTCGGCGCCCAGGTGCCGTTTTCGATGATCGCGACCGTGCGCTTCTGCAGATTGTGCGCGCAGAGATCGTGCAGCACGGTTTCCATGTTGCAGAAGATGCCCGCGTTGTAGGTCGTCGACGCGAAGACCAGATGGCTCGCGCGGAACGCCTCCGCGACGATCACCGACGGATGCGTCGCCGACACGTCGTACATCGCGACATTGCGCACGCCCGCGTCCGCGAGCTTTCCGGCGAGGATCGACGCCGCGTTCTCGGTGTGGCCGTACACCGACGCGTAGGCGATGACGACGGCGTTTTCCTCCGGCTCATACCGGCTCCACTTCTGGTACTTGTCGATAAACCAGTTCAGGTTCGCGCGCCAGATCGGGCCGTGCAGCGGACAGATCATCTTGATCTCCAGCCCCGCCGCCTTGCGCAGCAGCGCCTGCACCTGCGTGCCGTACTTGCCGACGATATTCGTATAGTAGCGCCGCGCATCCGGCAGCCAATCGCGCTCGAAGTCCACCTCGTCCGCGTAGAGGTTGCCGTTTAACGCGCCGAACGTACCGAACGCGTCCGCCGAGAACAGCGTGCCCGTCGTCGTGTCAAACACCACCATCGCCTCGGGCCAGTGCACCATCGGCGCCATCACGAACGCGAACGTGTGCGCGCCCGTCGTCAGCGTGTCGCCCTCCGCGACGATCATCATGTTCTCCGGCGCCTTTCCGGACGCGAACTGCGCGATCATCGCGCGGGTCTTGGCGTTGCAGACGACCGTCGCCTCGGGGTGACGGCGCAGCGTCTCAAACAGCGTGCCGCTGTGGTCGGGCTCCATATGCGAAACGACGACATAGTCGAGCGCCCTGCCGTCCAGCGCATACTCCAGATTTTCAAAAAACAGCTCCGCGACCGACCAGTCCACGGTATCAAACAGCGCGGTTTTTTCGTCACGCAGCAGATAGGCGTTATAGGACACGCCTCTCGGAACCGGAAATACGTTTTCAAAGAGCGCGATTCTTCTGTCGCTCCCGCCGATATAGAAAAGATCGTCCGTTAATTTTCTGACAGATTGCATTCACGCCGCCTCCTTCTTCTGAATGAGCTTATTATACAAATAAAGTACATATTAAACAAGAGTAAAAAGGACAAAATCGCGCCGGGCTGCCCCGTATAAAATTGGAGCCCTGCCCAAAAAAATCATTCCGAAACCGCGCCGCCGTCCATCAGCAGCTCCGCCGCCGCGCGGATGCTGTAATCCGTGTTCTCATAGGCGCAGATCACGGCCGCGGCGCCGGTTTCCCGATAGCTTTCGGCGGCGTACGGGCTGTCCATGACCGCAACGGTCACGCGGACGCCCGTTTCGGCAAGCCGCTCTGCCAGCGCCGCGCAGCCGGAGCCCGACACGGCGAGGATCACGTCCTCATACAGCGCCGCCGCGGCGAGCGCGGATTCCGTCTGCGCGTCCGCCGGCTCCCGGTCGATCACCATGGCGTTGCAGCCGTACTCCCTCGTCAGGAAAGCGCCGGGATTCTGCGTCTCCTGCGCCAGCGCGGCGCGGGAGGGCTCCGTGCAGAGCACGAGCACGGACGCGGCGTCCGAAATGACGGGCAGCTCGCCTTCGAGCAGCGTCAGGCTCTTTCGGGCGATCTCGGCCATCACCGCCTGATACCGTTCGGTATCCGGAAGCTGATCCGAGGGCCGCGTGCCTTCCAGGATGCCGTATTCGTACTTGGCGTTCAGGATGCGCAGCACGGCCTCATCGAGCCGCTCCGCGGAAATCCGTCCGTCGTTTACCGCCTGCAGCACGACCGCGTACGCCTCCCGCAGCGCGGGGGCGGTGTCGTTGATGCAGAGCAGGTCTGCGCCGGCGTTCACCGCCAGAACGCAGGCCTCGCCTTCTCCGTACGACGCGGTGATCGCGCCCATCGACAGGCTGTCCGTGATCACCAGTCCGTCAAACGCCAGCTCCTCGCGCAGAAAGCCCTCGATCACTTCGGGAGAAAGCGATGCCGGCACGTCGGACGCGCCCAGCGCCGGATACAGGATATGTCCCACCATCGTCATGGCGGCGCCCGCATCGATACCGGCGCGGAAGGGGCGGAGCTCCACCTCGTCCAGCCGCTCGAGGTCATAGTCCACCTCCGGCAGCGACGTATGGCTGTCCTCCGCGGTATCGCCGTGGCCGGGGAAATGCTTGAGGCAGGCGAGCACGCCCGCGGACTGCAGCCCCTCGGCCACCGCCGAAACAAACTCCGCCGCCGTACCGGCATCCGCGCTGTAGCTGCGGTCGCCGATCACCGGGTTGTCGGGATTGGAGTTGACGTCGGCGCAGGGGGCGAAATTGACGTTGATGCCGAGCGTGCGGAGCTGCGCGCCCATCAGCTCGCCGAGACTGCGCGCGAGCGCGGGGTCTCCCGCCGCGCCCACCGCCATCGCAGGCGGCGCCGTGCAGGCGTCGAGAATGCGCATGACCCGGCCGCCCTCCTGATCGGCGCCGATGAAGGGGCAGATGCCGGTGTTTGCCGAAATGACGTCCAGAATCTCGGTGTTCAGCGCCGCAAGCTGCGAAATATTGTCAATATTGGCGCCGAACAGGATGATGTTTCCGATGCTGCAGTCCGCAAGCAGCTCCAGATCCGACTCCGTCAGCGCGCTGCGGCCTTCGACCGACACGAAAAAGAGCTGTCCGACCTTTTCCTCGGTCGTCATCACGGAAAAGCGCGCCTCCACATCCTCGTACCGCACCGTCTGCGCGGGGGTGGTGGTATGCGTCGTCGCGGCGGAGATCGAGGTCTGCGGAGCCGTCGCCGCCGTCGTCTGGGACGAGGACGCCTGCGTCTGTTCCGCGGAGGACGCGGTGGTGGAGACGGCGGTGGTGTGCAGCGGCGCCTCCGTCGTCGCGGCGGTCGTGCCGACGACCGCGAGCGGGATCTGATTCACGGGTACCTCCGAGCAGCCCGTGCCGAACACGAGCAGCAGCGCCAGCATCCATACAAAAAAACGTTTTTTCATATTCCTCTTATAATATACCTTCGGTGCGGCGCTTTTATGAGCCGGGCGCTGCGTCAAATGCTGTTTTGCAGATCGGTCACATCGCTCTGCGCGGCGGAGATGCGGAAAGCCTTGGGCGTCACGCCCGTCACCTTCAGGAAGGTGCGGTTGAAGTGGCTGATATTCGAAAATCCGGCCGCATAGCAGATATCGACGATCTTCATGCGCGGATTTTCGCGGATTAGCGTGATCGCATGCGCCACGCGTAGGCCGTTTAAGTATTCGGTGAAGGTCTTCTTCGTCAGCAGCTTGAAATAGTGCCGGTAGTACGACGGGCTCATGATGGCGACCGCCGCCGCATCCTGCACCGTGATGTCGCGCGTATAGTTGTCGCGGATGAAGTCCAGCGAACGCAGCAGCACCTCGCGGTGGCGCTCATAGAGCAGCGCCGTACCGTCGTTCTCGTCCCGCATATGCAGCATCCGGCGCTGGTAGGCCAAAAGCAGCAGCGTCACGCCCCGGATCGCGCTCATAAAGCCCTCCGGCTGCTCCTTGTATTCCCGTTCGATGCGCGCAAAGCCGTTTTCCACGTCAAACCGCATCTCCCCCGTCAGGGAAACGAGCGGGAACGTATGCCCGTCCGTATAATCCGAGAGCCACTCCAGCGCGTCGCAGCCGTCGTATGCCGCGCCGCCGGCGAGAGAGGCGTCGATGAACTCGGAAACGAATTCGAACTCGATGAGCTCAAACGAACGCTCCGCGATGGGGATGAAATAATGCGGCAGATAGGGCGGGATCAGGATCAGATCGCCGCAGCGCAGGTCGTTGATGTGCGAGCCGCAGGCATGGGTAAGCTGACCCTTTTTGATGTAGACCATCTGGATATAGCTGTGGCGGTGGGGAATGAGCTGGCAGGTCGTGGAAACCTTGTAGAAGAAGGGCAGCGCGGTGTTGTTGCCGTTGGTCGAGAAATCCAGCAGCGTCGTATTGCCGTATTCCGGCCGGTCGGTAAAGATACAGGGCATGGGCCACCTCCCAGGTTGAAAAACCCGGGGAAAGCGGGAAAAAGCGCTCCCCTTTCCCCGGGAAGGATGTACGGATTACAGGTCGTGCGTGAGCTTCAGCGCGTTCTTATAGTAGATCTTGTCGCAAACCTCCTGATCGAGATTCAGGCTGTTGATGAACTCCTGGTGGATGTTGTCAAAGTAATCGCGCGCGTAGACGCAGCGGTCCTGCCAGGTGATGAGGAACTTCTTTCCGAATTCCGGATCACGCGACAGCGCGTTGCAGCCCGAACCGGCCGACAGGTCGCAGTACAGGTTCGGATACTTTTCGAGCAGCTCCGGGATCCGTCCGCCCGGCAGCACCGGACCCTTCGGATAGCCTTCCTTGTCGAACTTGTCGTCGCCGGAGATGTGCGACCAGAAGCCCGGCGCGTGTCCGAGGAAATTCGTCTCGGGGCAGAGCTTGAGCACGCGCTCGAGGCAGTCGATGCCGCCGCCGTACCAGTAGTTCGGACGCGGATACTTGCGGCCGGTGTTGAACTCATAGTCGAAGTGGAAGGTGACCGGCAGGCCGTGCTCACCGGCAAAGCGCCAGAGGCGGATCGCGTCGGGGTTGTCGTACATCATGCGCAGCTTGACCTCGCCGCAGACCTTCACGCCGTACAGGTCGATGGCGGTATGCAGGCGGTCGATCGCCTCGGGACGGCGCGGATCGGGCGCGAAGCCGAGGATGAAGCGGTCCGGGCGGCGCTCCACATAGGAAAGCGTCCGGGCAAACGACACGGGGCCGACTTCTCTCTTAGCGTCGACGTTGACCACGTGATTATATTCGGGGGAATACTCGTCATACGGGGATTCCCAGGTCAGAAGCCAGGTTTTGTCGATGTGGTAGGTATCCATGTTTTCGATGAATTTGTCCAGGTTGTGCTTATGCCAGTCCGCATGGTTATGTGCGTCGATAATCATCGAAGGTTCCTCCTCATATGTCAGGAAATTGACTTTTTCGACAGTGCATACCGCAGAGTCAAGACCAGTCTAGCACGCCGTTCGCGGATTGTCAAGAGCCGCCGGAATATTTACAATTTACGAAATAAAAACTAAAAACATTGCTTTCGAAGTGCGCAAACGCCGGCGCGGTTTCCCATACCGCCTTCAAAACCGCGCCGCCATACATTGCTTTTTTGCGCATAATGTGTTATACTGGAGGCTGTCAGAATACGGACGCTCCGGGCTGCCGTGCCGTCCGGGAAAAAACGGAGGGATCTTTGCCTTGAAGCTGCTGGCGCTTGACGCAAACAGTCTGTTAAACCGCGCGTTTTACGCGATCCGCCCGCTCTCGACCAGAAGCGGCGAGTACACCAACGCCATTTACGGGTTTCTTACCAACTATTTCAAGCTGCTTTCGGACTGCGCGCCCGACGCCGTCTGCGCCTGCTTTGACGTCCATGCGCCGACCTTCCGCCACATGGAGTTCTCCGGCTACAAGGCCGGACGCCGCCCCTGCCCGGAGGAGCTGATCCCGCAGTTCGATCTGCTCAAGGAGATCCTCGACGCGATGGGCGTGCCGCGCGCGGAGCTCGCGGGCTTTGAGGCGGACGACCTTTTGGGCACCGTGTCCCGCGTCTGCGAGGAGACGGACGGCTGGGAGTGCAGCATCGTGACCGGCGACCGCGACAGCTTCCAGCTCGTCGGCGAGACGACCTCCGTGCGGCTGATCTCCACAAAGGAGGGGCATCCCGTCACGACCGTCTATACCCCCGCGCTGCTGCGCGAGACCTACGGCGTCTCGCCGCGCCAGATGATCGAGGTCAAGGCGCTGATGGGAGACGCGTCCGACAACATTCCGGGCGTGCCGGGCGTCGGCGAAAAGACCGCGCTGGCGCTGATCCAGCAATTCGGCACGCTCGACGGCGTATATGAGAACCTCGGCGATCCCGCGATCAAAAAAGGCGTCCGCGAAAAGCTCGTGCAGGGTCGGGAATCGGCCTATATGAGCCGGGGACTGGCCGAGATCGACCGGCACGCGCCGCTCGAATTCACGCTCGACGGCCTGCGGCTGCGCGAGCCGGACGACGGGCGCCTGCTTGCGCTGTTTGAGCGGCTTGAGCTGCGCAAATTCATCGTCCAGCTCGGCCTGCGGGAGCGCGCGGCGGCGGCCGGAAAGACGGAGCGCGTTTTTGACGAACCGGCGGCGAAAACAGAGGAGGAAGCGCCCGAGGAAACCGTCGTTCTCGCGGACGCGGAGCTGTCCGCGGTCGGCGTGCTGCAAAACGGCGCAGTTTCCGTTCTGCGCGTCTCCGACGGCGATTACCGCGAAAGGCTCGCGGCGCTGCTCGACCCCGCCGTGCCGAAGCTGACGCACGACGCAAAGCCGTTCTGGCTCGCGGCGCTGCGCGAAGGGCTCCCCTGCGGCGGCTTTGCGGACGACACCGCCGTCGCCGCCTATCTCTGCGACCCCGGCGAAAGCTGCGCGCTGGACGCCGCCGCCGAAAGAACGCTCGGTCTGTCCGTCCCCGCGCCCGACTGGGAAGCGCTGCTGACGCCCTTCGGCGCGCCGCAGCAGGAGCCCGCGCTCGCGGCGCAGCTGCACGCGGTCGCCCCCTTCCGCCGCGCGCTGGCGGAAAAGCTGCGCGAGCGCGGCATGGAGCCGCTCTACCGGGAGCTGGAGCTGCCGCTGACGCCGGTGCTCGCCGCCATGCAGCACCGCGGCGTACTCGTCGACCGGGACGCGCTGGCCGCCTATTCGGAGCGGCTGGGCGCGCGGCTGCGGGAGCTCGAGGCGGGCGTCCGGGAGCTGACCGGCGCCGAGATCAATCTGAACTCGCCAAAGCAGCTCGGCGAGCTGCTGTTTGAAACGCTCGCCCTCCCCGGCGGCAAAAAGACGAAGACCGGCTGGACGACCGACATCGACGTGCTCGAATCCCTCCGCGGCAGCCACCCCGTCATCCCGCTCGTCATCGAATACCGCCAGCTCGCGAAGCTGCGCGGCACCTACGCCGACGGGCTCCCCCGCTTCATCTCCCCCTCGGACGGACGCATCCACTCCAATTTCCAGCAGCTCGTCACCGCGACGGGACGGCTGTCGTCCACCGACCCGAATCTGCAGAACATCCCCGTGCGGAAATCCCTCGGCGCGGAGCTGCGGCGGATGTTCGTCGCGTCTCCGGGCTGCGTGCTGGTCGACGCGGACTATTCGCAGATCGAGCTGCGGCTGCTGGCGCATATCGCGCACGACGAGGCGCTGCTCGCGGCGTTTGCCCGCGGCGAGGACATCCACCGCGCGACCGCCGCCGCCGTCGCGGGCATCCCGCCCGAGGAGGTCACGCCCGCGCAGAGAAGTGCGGCGAAGGCCGTCAACTTCGGCATCGTCTACGGCATCTCCGATTACGCGCTTGCGGGTCAGCTCGGCATCTCCCGCGCCGCCGCGAAGGACTATATCGCCCGCTATTTCGAGCGCTACCCCGGCGTGCGCGCGTATATGGAAAACATCCGGCGCGAGGCCAAGGAAAAGGGATACGTCACCACGCTGTTCGGCCGCCGCCGCGAGCTGCCGCAGCTGAAAAGCCCGAACCACAACATCCGCGCCTTCGGGGAAAGGGTCGCGCTGAACACGCCCATCCAGGGCACCGCCGCCGACATCATCAAGCGCGCGATGCTGAACGTCGAGCGCCGTCTCCGGGACGAAAACCGCGCGGCAAAGCTGATCCTGCAGGTACACGACGAGCTGATCGTCGAAGCGCCGAAGGAGGAGGCGGAGGCCGTGACGGCGCTGCTGTGCGAGGAAATGGAGCGCGCCGCGTCGCTTGACGTGCGGCTTTCCGCGGAGGCGACGAGGGGAGAAAACTGGTATGACGCAAAGGGCTGAGATCGTCCCCGTCACGGACGCCATGCTGGACGGCGCGGCGGCGGTCGAGGCGGCCTGCTTTTCCGACCCGTGGAGCGTGCGGGAGCTGCGGAAGAGCGCCGCGTCGCCGTTTACCGTCCTGCGCGCCGCCGTCGCGGACGGGCGGATAGCGGGCTACCTCTGCGCGTCGGTCATTTTCGACGAATCGGAGATCCTGCGCGTCGCGGTGCTGCCCGAATACCGCCGTCTCGGGGTCGCCCGGGCGCTGCTTCGCGCTTTTTTTGAAGAATTTCCAAAAAACGCAACTTTTCTCGAAGTCCGGGCGTCCAATATACCGGCGCTGGCTCTCTACCGCAGCGAGGGCTTTTCCCGGACCGGCATACGCCGCGGCTATTACGAACATCCGGCGGAGGACGCCGTCTGCATGAGACGCGAACCCGCCGTGCCGAAAGGAAACGAATCGAATTGCGAATCTTAGCGATTGAAAGCTCCTGCGACGAGACGGCCGCCGCCGTTTCCCTCGACGGGAGGACCATTCTCTCCAACGTCGTCCTCTCGCAGGCCGATATGCACGCGGTTTTCGGCGGCGTCGTCCCCGAGATCGCGTCCCGCCGCCATCTGGAGGGCATCGCCGGCGTCGTCGAGGAAGCGCTGCGCCGGGCCGGGCTCCGTCCGGACGACCTCGACGCCGTGGGGGTGACCTACGCGCCGGGTCTGATCGGCGCGCTGCTCGTGGGCGTCAATTTTGCGAAGGCCTACGCCCTCGCGCGGGATCTCCCGCTCATCCCCGTCCATCATATGCGCGGGCATATCTCCGTCAACTACATCGCCTTCCCGGAGCTCCGTCCGCCGTTCTGCTGCCTCGTCGTCTCCGGCGGGCATTCGCTGATCGTCGACGTGCGGGACTATACCGACATGCGCATCCTCGGCACGACGCGCGACGACGCGGCGGGAGAGGCGTTCGACAAGGCCGCCCGCGTGCTGGGACTGCCGTATCCCGGCGGGCTGGAGATCGACCGGCTTGCCAAAACCGGCGATCCGCACGCCTATAAGCTGCCCCGCGCCCATGTGGACGACGCGCCGCTGGATTTTTCTTTTTCCGGACTGAAGACCGCCGTGCGCAACACCGCGCACAACGCCGCCCAGCGCGGCGAGCCGCTCGACGCGCCGGGGCTTGCCGCCTCCTTCTGCGAAGCGGTCGCGGACATCCTCGTTCCCCGCGCCGTCGAAGGTGCGAAGCGCTGCGGGCGGGATACGCTCTGCGTCGCGGGCGGCGTCGCGGCGAATTCCGTGCTGCGCGCGCGGCTCGAGCGCGAGTCGGCCGCCGCGGGGCTGCATCTGTATCTGCCGCCCGTGTCTCTCTGCGGCGACAACGGCGCGATGATCGCCTGCCAGGCGTATTACGAGTACCTCGCCGGCGTGCGGGCAGGAGCGTCCCTCAACGCGCGCGCGACTTTGCCGATCAGCGCAAGCTTTGCGCCCTGAAAAGCGCCCGGTCCGGCCTCCGGAAGGCAAAATCCGCGTTGAATTTACAGGCAGTATTCGAATCCGACCGGAAAACTTTTTTATGTCAAACGCATTCCCCGCAGCACCCGGGGAAAACTTTGGGGATAATGGGGAAAGCCGAATCTGCGGCGCCTATTAAACGCCTTTTTCTCCGCAAAACGCCGGAGAAGCCCTGGGGAAAACTTCGGGGAAAATGGGGATAACATTTCGTAAACCGGGCGGTTCCGGACGGTTCCGTCAACCGAATCAAATTCCGTATCGGAAGGGAGCCTCTTTTTCATGATGCGCAGCCCGCTGAAATCCTTCCGTGAAAGCTTCTGCACAAGAAGCGTCATCCTTCTATATCTGCCCATCCTCGCCGAGCAGGCGATGAACACCTTCGTCAGCTTCATCTCCACCGTCATGGTCGGTCACGCCGGCTCCGCCGCCATCTCCGCCGTCGGCGTCGTCAGCTCCCTGAACAACGTGATCGTGAACATGCTGATCTCCGTGTCCTCCGGCGCGGCGGCCGTCACCGCGCAGTATATCGGCGCGCGGAAGCGGGAGCAGGCGTCGGACGCCGTCGCGCAGTTCGGCTGCGTCACGGTGCTCGCGTCCTGCGGCATCGCGCTTCTTTTGCTCCTGTTTGCGCGGCCGCTGCTGTCGGGACTGTTCGGCGCGGCGGAGCCCGCGGTGCTCGAAGGCGCGCGCATCTATCTCGCGGCAAGCGCCCTGTCCGTCCCGTTTGCCGCCGTCATGTCGCTGCTGTCGGCGGCACTCCGCGGCTGCGGCAACAGCCGTGCGCCGATGGCCGCGGCGCTGCTGATGAACGCCGTCAACACCGGGGTCTGCGCCGTCACGATCTACGGCTTCGAGCTGGGCGTCACCGGCGCGGCGGCGGGGCTCCTCGCGGCACGGATCGCGGGTGCGGCACTGCTGATCGTATTCATGCTCCGGCCTTCGTTTCCGCTGCAGCTGCGCCGGTTTTTCCCCGTCCGCTGGCAGCAGATCCGTCCGGTCGTCTCCATCGGCGTCCCGATGGGGCTCGACACCGCGATGTTCAACGGCGGCAAGCTTTTGGTGCAGGTCTTCATGACCGGCATGGGCACCGCCGTCATCGCCGCAAACTCGGTCGTCAACTCCGTCATCTCTCTCATCGAGATCCCCGGGAACGCCATGTGTCTCCTGACGATCACGCTCGTGGGCTATGCCGTCGGCGCGCACGACTACGCCGCGGCACGGCGGCACGGCTGGTACACGGCGCTCGCCGCGTTCCTGCTGCAGCTTGTCGTATGCGTCCCGGTCTGGTTCCTGCTCGGGCCGCTGGTCGGACTTTTCACGGACGATCCGGCGGTCATCCCGGTCTCCGTCGCCGTCTGCCGCTCGTTCATTCTCGCGATCCCGCTGTGGACGACCGCGTTCGTCATTCCGTCGGCGCTGCGGACGGCGGGCGACGTGCGGTACACCGTCGGGTCGTCGCTCGCGGTCATGTGGGTCGTGCGCGTACTGCTGTCGTGGGTCTTCGGCGTCCGGATGAACGGCGGACTCATGGGCATCTGGATCGCGCTGTATGTGGACTGGGCAGTCCGAACCGCGCTTTTTGTTCCCAGATTGTGCTCGGGACGCTGGGAAAACCGGGCGGTTGCCTGAAGATTGATGAAATTTTGTTAATATCCGCGAATTCCCCTTGCAAAAATGCGCAAGGTGCGTTATACTAATATCCGCTATTCGCAAAAAGTGAGGTATCCGCATGAAAAAGGCTCTCTGCTTCGTACTCGCCATCACCGCGCTGCTGACACTTGCGGCCTGTGACAACGGAAGCGCCTCCGGGCAGCCGTCCGCCACGACAACGCCTTTCACGACGCCCGCCGCCTCCGTCAGCGCTTCCGACGAGCTTGCGGCATTCTTTGAGAACGATATGGACAACCGCCTTGCCGCCATGTCCGGCGTGCTTTATTCCTTCGCCTGCGCCGTGCAGGAATACCCCGATTCGATCACGAATGTCCCGGACGATAACTTCGGCTGGACCTATTTTTACAATATGCTCATCTATAACGGCGTCACCTGCGACGGCGTCACCGCCTCGAAAGACGGCCTGACGGTCACCTCGGCCGCGTTTGAAGCGCTGCAGCGGAATACGCTCGGCGGCGCGGTATGGAAAACGGCCGCCGCCGATCTCGCAGACTATGTCAGCTACGACGAATCCCGCGACGTCTATACCGTCAGATCCGGCCGTCCCGCGAAATACGGCGCCTACATTGAAGCGATCGCCTACCGGGAGGACGCGTCCTGTGCGGAGCTGACCGTCGTCGTATACGACAGTTCCGCATCCGGTACGGAGCCGACCGTTGCCGGCCGCTATTACATCGATCTGCGCGCGCAGGAGGACTCTGCCTACGGCTATATCATCGCAGCGTTCTCGCGGGCGGAATAAGATCACGGCACAGGGAGAACTCAGTCCGCCTTTTCCGCGCTGCGAAAGCGGGAGGGCGGGCTGTTGTTTTGTGTTTTTTGCTTCCCCTGCGGGAAAATCGCGGGAATATTTTGTATTTTGGGGAAATAATTCTTTATTTTTGCGGATGCCCCTTGTCTAATTGCGCAAAAAGGTGTATAATAAATGTGCTCTGGCTAAAAGTTCGATGAAAAGCGGGCAATAACGGGTATGGAATGTATTGTAATCGCATCCGGGAAGGGCGGCACCGGCAAAACGACGGTTACGGCGGGCGTCGGCGCTGCGCTGGCGGCGCGCGGACTGACCTGTCTCGTCATCGACGCCGATGTCGGCGTGCGTTCGCTCGACCTGACGCTCGGCATGTATGACAACGCGCTGTTCGATTTCACCGACGTGGCGGAAAACCGCGCCGGACTCTCCGACGCCGTCGCCGAGCATCCCGAACGTCCCGGTCTTTTCCTTTTAGCCGCGCCGCTTTCCCCGCAGGGAATCGCGCCCGACGCGCTGCGCCGCGTAACGGATGCGGCGATGCACGCGGGGACCTTCGATTTCGTGCTGATCGACGCGCCGGCAGGGCTCGGCACCGAATTCCGCCGCGCGGCCTATGCCGCGGACCGGGCGGTCGTCGTCGCCACGCCGGACATCATCAGCCTGCGCAGCGCCGACCGCACCGTCGCGCTGCTGGAGGAGATCGGCTTCGACCAGTATAAGCTCATCGTCAACCGCGTCCGTCCGAAAATGATCTCGCGCAACAACACGCCCAACATCGACGACGCCATGGACATGGCGGGACTGCCGCTTCTGGGCATCGTCCCCGAGGACGAAAACGTGCTGATTTCCGGCGCCTCCGGACAGCTCCTGCCCCCGCACGCCCTTGCCGCGCGTGCCTTTTCCAACATCGCGGCGCGTCTCGACGCGCAGGAAGTGCCCCTGTTAAAGCTCCGCGGATAGCGGCCTGTCAGACGAATACACAAACCTTTTTTACCCGCAAACCTCATCTCACACGAAAGAGGGAATCTGATTACTATGAATATTGCCCTGATCGCACACGATAAGAAAAAGGAACTGATGGTGCAGTTCTGTATGGCGTACTGCGGGATCCTTTCCAAGCATACGCTCTGTGCGACCGGTACGACGGGAAAACTCGTAACGGAAGCCACGGGTCTGAAAATCGACCGCTTTCTTTCCGGCGCGCAGGGAGGCGATCAGCAGATCGGCGCCCGCGTCGCCTATAACGAAATCGATATGGTCATTTTCCTCTGCGACCCGATGTCCCCTCCCGGCGCCGAATGCGACGTCCACGCGCTCCAGCGCCTCTGCGATCTGCACTCCATCCCGATCGCGACCAACATTGCGACCGCCGAAATGCTCGTCCTCGGCCTCGACCGCGGCGACCTTTCCTGGCGCGACATCGTCAATCCAAAACGTCCCGTGAGAACGCGGAACTATTAAGGTGATAAAACATGATACAAGCCCCCAAAGGTACCTATGACGTCCTCCCCGAGGAATCCTACAAGTGGCAATACCTCGAGCGCATCCTCCGCGATACCGCCAAAACCTTCGGCTACCGCGAGATCCGCTTCCCGATGTTCGAGCACACCGAGCTGTTCATCCGCGGCGTCGGCGATACGACCGACGTCGTGCAGAAGGAGATGTACACCTTCAACGACAAGGGCGGCCGCTCCATCTCCCTGCGTCCGGAGGGCACCGCCTCCGTCGTCCGCGCGATGATCGAGCACGGCGGCTTCAACGGCGCGCTTCCCGTCAAATGCTATTATATCGCGCCGAATTTCCGCTATGAAAAGCCGCAGGCCGGCCGCTACCGCCAGCACTATCAGTTCGGCGTCGAATGCTTCGGCGCGAAATCCCCCGCCGCCAACGCGGAGGTCATTTCGCTGGCCGATACCTTCTTAAAGCGCCTCGGCATCCGCAACATCACCGCGCACATCAACTCCATCGGCTGCCCCGCCTGCCGCCCGCGCTATTACGAAGCGCTCAAGGCGTATTTTGAGCAGTACCGGGGCGAGCTCTGCCCGACCTGTCTTGAACGTCTCGACCGTAACCCGATGCGCGTGCTGGACTGCAAGAGCCCCGTCTGCCACGAGATCGCCAAGGGCGCGCCGAAGACCATCGACTACCTCTGCGACTCCTGCAAAACGGACTTCGACGAGACGCTGCAGCTCCTGTCGCGGATGGGCGTCGACTATCAGATCGATTCCGGCATCGTCCGCGGCCTCGACTACTATACGGGACCCGTTTTCGAGTTCATTTCCAACGACATCGGCGCGCAGGGCACCGTCTGCGGCGGCGGCCGCTACGACGGGCTCGTCGAGCAGCTCGGCGGGAAGCCGACGCCGGCGCTGGGCTTCGGCTCGGGACTGGAGCGCCTGCTGCTCGTCATGGAAAAGCTCGGCGTCAACATCCCCGGCGCCGAAACGATCGACGTCTACGTCGCGACGACCGGCAAGCAGGCCGGAGACGCCGCGCAGAAGCTGATCCTCGACCTGCGCCGCATGGGCATCGCCGCCGAACGCGACCTGTGCGACCGCTCCTTAAAGGCGCAGATGAAGTACGCGGACAAGATCGGCGCGCGCTATACCATGGTCATCGGCGACGACGAGCTTGCCGCCGGCACGGCCAATCTGAAAAACATGCAGACCGGGGAGCAGATCCCCTGCGTTCTTTCCGCCGCGACCATCGAAGCGGTGCTGTAAACAACCATTCAAGAAGGACTGGAACGATTTATGAAAGAGTTTAACCGTACCGATTATGCGGGTACCCTGCGTGCATCGGACGTGGGCCGCACCGTCACCGTCTGCGGCTGGGTGCAGCGTGCCCGCCGTCTCGGAGGGCTGACCTTTGTGACGCTGCGCGACCGTACGGGGCTTTTACAGCTCAATTTCAACGCCGAGCGCGACGCGGCGCTCTCCGAGCTCGCCGGAACGCTCCGCACCGAATACGTCATCGGCGCGACCGGCGTTGTCGCCCACCGCGGCGAGTCCGCCGTCAACCGCGACATGCCCACCGGCGAGATCGAGCTGTACGTCACGGCGCTCAAAATCTTCACCCGCGCCGATACGACGCCTTTTGAAATCCTCGACGAGACCGAATGCGCGGAAAACCTGCGCTTAAAGTACCGTTATCTCGATCTGCGCCGTCCGAAGCTCCAGAATACGATCGCGCTGCGCCACCGCATCGCGGCGATCGCCCGCAGCTACTTCTACGACAACGGTTTTCTGGAGATCGAAACCCCCGTCCTCACCAAATCCACCCCCGAGGGCGCGCGCGACTATCTCGTGCCGTCCCGCATCCATCCCGGCAAGTTCTACGCGCTGCCCCAGTCTCCGCAGCAGTATAAGCAGCTTCTGATGCTCTCCGGCTTCGACCGCTACATCCAGATCGTCAAATGCTTCCGCGACGAGGACCTGCGCGCCGACCGTCAGCCCGAATTTACCCAGATCGACCTCGAAATGAGCTTCGTCGACGAGGAAGACGTCCGCGCGGTCAACGAAGGCTTCCTTGCAAAGCTCTTCCGCGAGGTTCGCGGCATCGAGCTGGAGCTGCCGCTGCCGTGCATGCCGTGGCAGGAGGCGATGGAACGCTTCGGCTCCGACAAGCCCGACCTGCGCTTCGGCATGGAGCTGCGGAATATCACCGATCTCGTCCGGAGCTGCGGCTTCAAGGTCTTTACCGACGCCGCCGAAACCGGTTCCGTGCGCCTGATCAACGTCGACGGCGGCGCGAAGATGACCCGCAAGGAGATCGACTCCCTCGTCGAATTCGTCCGTACCTACCGCGCCAAGGGCCTTGCGTGGATGAAGATCAACGCCGACGGCATCCAGTCGAGCTTCTCGAAGTTCATGCAGCCGGAGGAGCTGTCCGCGATTGCCGAACGCGCGGGCGCGCAGACGGGCGACCTGCTGCTCATCGTCGCGGATCCGAAGGATTCTGTCGTCTTCGCCTCCCTCGGCGCGCTGCGCGTCGAAGTCGCCAAGCGCCTTGACCGGATCCCGAAGGACGTCTATCGGCTGCTGTGGATCACCGACTTTCCGATGTTCGAGTGGTCGGAGGAGGACAACCGCTTCGTCGCGATGCACCATCCCTTCACCGCGCCGAAGGATGAGGATCTCGCGCTGCTCGACACCGACCGCGCCCACTGCCGCGCGAAGGCCTACGATATCGTCATCAACGGCTACGAAGCCGGCGGCGGCTCCATCCGTATCCACGATCCCGAGGTGCAGGAGCGCATGTTCTCGGCGCTCGGCTTTACCCGTGAGGAAGCCGACGAGCGCTTCGGTCATCTGATCAACGCGTTCCGCTACGGCGCGCCGCCGCACGGCGGTATGGCGTACGGGCTCGACCGTCTGGTCATGCTGATGGCGGGCACGGACAATATCCGCGACGTCATCGCCTTCCCGAAGGTGCAGACCGCAGCGGAGCTGATGATGAATTCGCCGGACGTCGTCGAGCAGAAGCAGCTGGACGAGCTGTCCATCGCCATCAACATCAAAGCCGATGCCGAATAATCCCGAAGGACGGTCGAAAACCGTCAAAATGATCGCCACGCAGGGGATGATCGCCGCGATTTACGTCGCGCTGGCCCTGCTGCTGCAGCCGATTTCCTTCGGCAATCTCCAGTGCCGCGTCTCCGAAGCGCTGACGGTGCTGCCCTTTCTGTCCCCGATCACCACGGTCGGCCTGACGGTCGGCTGCCTGATCTCCAACATCATCGGCGGCGCCGGCATTCTGGACATCGTCTTCGGCACGCTGGCGACGCTCGTCTCGGGACTGCTGACCGCGCGGATGCCGAACAAATGGCTCGCCCCGCTGCCGCCGGTGCTGATCAACGCGGTGGTCGTCGGCGCGGTGCTGTCCTTTGTCAGCGTTCCGCTCGCAAGCTTTTTCCCGACTTTCTGGATTTTTGCCGCAGAGGTCGGCCTCGGACAGGTCGGCGCCTGCTATGTACTCGGCATCCCGCTGCTGGCCGTGGTGCGGCGCACCCGGCTGTTTGACCGTTAACCGGACAAAACGCGCCTTCCGCGCGCAGGAGGGGTCTCATGCGTATTAAGAAAGCCGTCATCCCCGCCGCAGGTCTCGGTACGCGAATGCTGCCCGAAACCAAAACCATCCCCAAGGAGATGCTGCCCATCGGCGACCGCCCCTCGATCCAGTACATCGTCGAGGAAGCCGTTGCCGCCGGCATCGAGGACATCCTCATTATCACAAACCGCTCGAAAGCGGCGATGGAGGACTATTTCGACTACCATCCGGAGCTGGAAGAACGCCTGCTGCGCGCCGGACGCGAGGAGGACGCCGCGCTGGTGCGCCGTACCGCCGACATGGCAAACGTCATGTTCGTCCGCCAGAAGCAGACGCTCGGGCTCGGTCACGCGATCTGGACCGCGCGCCGCTTTGTCGGCAGCGAACCGTTTGCCGTCCTGCTCGGCGACGACGTGATGGCGGCGGCGCGTCCCGTCATCGGGCAGCTCGACGAGGTTGCCGACGCCGAACGCTGTTCCGTCGTCGGCGTGCAGGCCGTATCGCTCGACGACATCGGCAAATACTGCTCCCTCGACGTCTCCCACTATCACGACCGCGTGTTCCGCGTGCACAATATGGTGGAAAAGCCCAAGCCGTCCGAGGTTTTCTCCCCTTACGCCATTCTCGGACGCTATGTGCTCTCGCCGGATATCTTCCCGATCCTCGAAAACCTCTCCCCCGGCTACGGCGGCGAGATCCAGCTGACCGACGCCCTTGCCGTCCTCGCGCGCCGCGGCGAGATGCTGGCC
The DNA here is from genome assembly GCA_016297585.1 of Clostridiaceae bacterium. Lineage (GTDB taxonomy): Bacteria > Bacillota > Clostridia > Oscillospirales > QAMX01 > JAAZKA01. The sequence continues at coordinate 14,118 of JAEDGJ010000001.1, read as the reverse complement.
GTCGAATTCGAGGGAAAGCGCTACGATACCGGCTCTCTGGAAGGGTATCTGCAGTGCGTCATCGAGCTCAGCCTTCAAAATCCCCGCTGCGGAGAGGCCTTGAAAACGTACATAAAAGAGCTTGCCCGCACCTTGTAAATTGGTAAGTTTTTCCCCTTGTAATCTCCACGCTTTTTGTGTATAATTAACCTATCACCCAACAAACGGAGGTTTTTGACATGACCGTTACCAAAGACAGCGTCATCGGCGAGGTTCTGGACGCCGACATCGATACCGCGAAGTTCTTCTTTGAAATCGGAATGCACTGCCTCGGCTGCCCGGCTTCCCGCGGCGAGACGATCGCCCAGGCCTGCGCCGTGCACGGCACCGACGCGGATGAGCTGGTAGCCAAGCTCAACGCGCATTTTGCAAAGTAAAATCCAGTAAAACTGTTCAAACGACGCCGGAAGCCCATGTTTCCGGCGTCGTTTGTCCGTATCATACCAGAATATCGGAGGCACCATGTCTATGAAAACACTCCCGCGCGTCCGAATGGGCGAAATCGGACTTCCCGCAGCTTCCGCGCGCGCGTTCCTGCGCCGTGCGTCCGAATGCGGACTGCATTCCTTCCTCTTTGTCCGCGGCGGCAAGGTGGGCGCGGAGGGCTATTGGACGCCCTATGCGCCGGCCTATCCCCATATGCTGCACTCCCTGTCGAAGTCGTTTACCTCCACCGCGTTCGGCTTCGCCGTACAGGAGGGGCTTTTGTCCCTCGACGATCCCGTCACCAAATTTTTCCCGGAAAAGCTGCCCTCCGAGCCCTGTGAGAACATGCGGAAGATGCGCATCCGCCATCTGCTGACGATGAACACCGGGCATACGGTCGAGCCGGGCGTGATCGACGACGGCGGCAGCGTCGACTGGGTCGAAAAATTCCTGCATTCCTACGTCTCGAACGAGCCGGGCACGGGGTATCTCTACAGCACCGCCGCGACCTATATGGTCTCCGCGATCATTCAGAAGGTCACGGGGCAGACCGTCTGCGACTTCCTCCGTCCGCGCCTGTTCGATCCGCTGGGATTCGGCGAGTTCTGGTGGGATACCTGCCCGAAGGGCATCTCGACCGGCGGCTTCGGCCTGAACCTGCAGACCGAGGACATCGCGAAATTCGGCGTGTTTCTCGCAAACCGCGGCGAATTTGACGGCCGTCAGCTGCTCGATCCCGCATGGGTCGACGCCGCGACGAGCTGGCAGGTGCCGACGGCGAAGGAAAACACCCCCGACTGGGCCGTGGGCTACGGCTACCAGTTCTGGATGTGCAATCACCCCGGCACATTCCGCGGCGACGGCGCGTTCGGCCAGCTCTGCGTCGTCTGCCGTCCGAAGAACACCGTTTTCGCCTGCACCGGTCAGATCCGCGACTTCCAGGAGATCATGGACGCGCTGTATGAGTACCTGATCGACCCGCTGTCGGACGAAATCCTGCCCGAAACCGCGGAGGAAGCCGCCTTCGCCTCGGAGGCCGCCGCGCTGACGTTCCCGCTGCCGCAGGGAGAGCGCACCACGCCCGCCGCCGCGTCCGTCTCCGGCAAAACGTACGAGATCGCGCCGAACCGCTTCGGCATCAAGACGCTGTCCTTCCGCTTCGGCGAGGAAACCACGCTCACGCTGGAGACCGCCGACGGCGTCTCGACGCTGCCCGTCGGCTTCGGCGAGTTCCTCGACGGCGAGACCGCCGTACCGCCCCGCGCCAACGTCCATTCGCCGTTTTACCACGAGGTCTCCTGCGCCGGCGCGTGGAAGGACGGGCAGTTCCATCTGACCGCCGTCTACACCCGCACCTCCACGAACGACCGCATGACGTTTGCGTTCCTGCCGCACGGCATCCGCATGACGATCGACCGCGCGGGCTCGTTCTTCGGCGGCGTCACCGAGCTTTCCGGCTTCCTGACGGACGGAGGCCGCGCATGAGGATCCTCGCCGTCGGCGACGTCTGCGGCCCCTGCGGCGTGTCCTGCATCGAGCGCCATCTCCCGGCGGTGCGTGAGGAGCTCGCGGCGGACGCGGTGATCGTCAACGCCGAGAACGCCGCCGTCTACGGCATCCGTCCGGACGAAGCGCGCCGCATCCTGAGCGCCGGCGCGGACATGATCACGCTCGGCAACCACACCTTCAAGCAGAAGGCCATCGCGTCCTTCCTCGACGAGTCGGAGGCCATCCTCCGCCCGGCAAACCTCGCGCCGAGCCTTCCCGGACAGGGGATGGCCTTTCTGCAGACGCCCGTCGGCGAGCTGGCGGTGCTCAACCTGATCGGGCGCTGCGATCTGCCGTTCGGACCGGAGAGTCCGTTTACCGCGGCCGACCGTCTCCTTGCCCGCGCCCGGGAGCGCACCGCGTTCGTCGCCGTCGATTTTCACGCGGAGGCGACCTCCGAAAAGTACGCGATGGCGTACTACCTCGACGGACGCGCGGGCGCGCTCTGGGGCACGCACACCCATGTCCAGACCGCCGACGAGCGCGTTTTTCCCGGCGGCACGGGCTTTCTGTGCGACCTCGGCATGACCGGCGCGCGCGATTCCATCATCGGCGTGCGCCCGGACACCTCCGTCGCCTATTTTCTCGGCGACATGCTCTCGCGCTTCGTCACCGCCGAGGGTCCCGCCATGCTCTGCGGCGCGCTCTTCACGCTCGACGACGCGACGGGACGCTGCGTCTCGGTCGAACGGGTGCGCTACGACGAGGATTAAGCGCGGAATTCGTCCCGCAGGATGGAATAAACCTTCGCGTCGCCGACGCTGCCGTCGTTTCGCGTATGCCACGACCGCAGCGTCCCTTCATAGGTCATCCCGCACTTCTGCATGACGCGTCCGGAGGCAGGGTTTGCCGTGTCGTGCCTCGCCATGACGCGGCGCATCCCGACCTCGTCGAACAGGAACCGCAGCACCGCCCGCAGCGCCTCGGTCATGATGCCCTTACCCCAATAGTCGTACGCGACGCAGTAGCCGATCTCGCAGCGCTCGTCCCGGTCGTTCACGGACACGGCGCCGATGGTGCCGATCATCCGTCCGCCGAGCGTGATCGCCCAGTTGTAGCAGTCCGGTTTTTCGTACTCCTTTTCCCAGCTTTCGAGCAGCGCGCGGGTGTTTTTCACGTCGCCGTGCGGGCTCCACGAGAGGAATTTCGTCACCCGCGGGTCGTTTGCGTAGGCGTCGAACATCGTCTGCGCATCGCCGGGCTCCACTTTCCGCAGCACCAGCCTTTCGGTCTTCAGCGTGACCGTTCCCTTATGCGTCAGCATTTCCCGTTTCCTCCCCTTTTTCGCATTTTTTCCGTCCGACATACATCAGATGCTCCGCCCACGACAGCAGCTCTTCCCTTTCGCAGAGCATCTCCGAAACATCCGTCAGCGCCCGGACGACCTCCGGCGCGCTGGCGGATATTTTATCCGTATTCGGCGCCATGATGCCCTCCTGCCCGAACAGATGGAGCTTTTCCAGGGGAAAACGCGCCATAAACGGCAGGATCTCGCGCGGCTGGATAAAAAACGCCTTCGTAAAGGCATCCCCGGCAAAGCTCTCGCCTGCCAGCAGCGCCTTCCGGAACTCGATTTCCGCCGGATGGTCGGACAGCACGATCTCCGGCGCCTCGCGGGTCATGTAAATCATCCCGCCGTACATGCTGATGAAGGCCGCGAAGAGCACGCCGCCCGGCTTCAGCAGCCGGCAGGCCGCCCGAACCGCCGCCTCGCGGTCCGCCTCCTCCAGCAGATGGTACAGCGGCCCCATGAGCAGCACGCAGTCAAAGCCGCCCTCCGCCACCAGCCGGTCCGCTTCCCGCGCGTCGCCGCAGACCGTCCGCAGCGTCAATCCGCGCGCCGCCGCTTCCCGCGCCGCAAACCGGACGTTTTCCTCCGACAGGTCAAACAGCGTGACCTCGCACCCTTTTTCCGCGAGATACAGCGAATACCGCCCCGGTCCGCCGCCGATGTCGAGCACCCGGTCGCCTTTTTTCACATAGCGGTCGAGAAACCGCGCGGTGAGCAGAAACTCCGGCTGATCCGCGATGCGGTTCCATTCCGCCTCGACATTCGCGTCGTAGAACGCCCTGACCGTCTCGATCGGTTCCATGGTTTTTCCCTCCCTTTCCGAATAGAAAACGCGGCGCAGACTCTTCCTTTTTTGAAGGAATACGAGCCTGCGCCGCGCGGTTTTCATCCGGCAAATCTTATATTTCCCGAAAAAGGTGCGGCAAAGCAGGCCCGGCCGGAAATCCCGCGGAGGGATCCATACCGCGCATATTCGCGTTCTCGAGCATTGCGGATACCAAGAGCGTCATGGCCGCTTTCCTTTCTTTTTCGTGTGGAAATTGTGTCCGAGTATAGCATACATCCGGACGCTTGTCAAGCAAAACGCGAAAGGCCGCCGCATTTTTGGCAAAAGACGCAAAAAAGCCTGCGGAAGAGATGTCTCCGCAGGCTCTTTTTACTGAACCAATTACTCCGCGACGTAGGGCAGGAGCGCGATGTGACGGGCGCGCTTGATCGCGACGGTCAGCTGACGCTGATGCTTCGCGCAGGTGCCGGTCATACGGCAGGGCAGAATCTTGCCGCGCTCGGACATATGGCGGCGAAGTCTGGGAACGTCCTTATAATCGACGTGGTCGATCTTATCGGCGCAGAAAGCGCAAACCTTACGGCGCTTGCGGGGGCGCATACCGCCGGCGGCATGCTCATCCCGGGCGGGACGCTCGGCACGCGGTTCACGAGTCTGATTGGTATCCATGCAAAAAACCTCCCTTATCCAAATAATCAGAAGGGCACCTTATCGTCGGCCTCATCCTCGAGCTCGGAGAAATCCGAAACGCCGGGAAGAGGGGAAGCCGCGGGAGACGCGGCGGCCGGTGCCGCAGAAGTGCTGTAACGGGGCTGCTCGCTGTATCTGGGCGGCTCCGCGTAACGGGGCGCGGGCGGTTCCCCGTAGCGGTCTGCCGGATTGTCGGAATAACGCGTATCCTCACGACGATCGGCGGGCTTGTCGCCGCAGAAGCCGACGTTGTCGGCTACGATCTCAAAGCTGACACGGGGCTGGTCGTTTTTATCACGCCATTTACGGCTCTGCAGACGGCCGTCGACATAGATCATGCGGCCCTTCTGAAAATACTTCGAAATAAACTCACCGGTCTGACGCCAGGCGACGACATCGATGAAGTCGCATTCCTTCTGCTCTCCCGCGCGCGCGAAATCGCGGTCCACCGCGACGGTGATCGTGCAGACGGGGATGTTCGCAGACGTGAAGCGCAGCTCCGGATCCTTGGTCAGACGACCCATAATGACGATTCGATTCAGCATCGCGTGTCACCCTCCCTTACTGCTCGTCGACGTTGACGATCAGCGAACGGAGGATGCCGTCCGTGATCTTGTAGACACGGTCGAGCTCCGCCGGGAACGCCTGCGGCGCGACGAAGCTGATGAAGACATAATAGCCTTCGTGCATATCGTTGATGGCATAGGCCATACGGCGCTTGCCCCACTCATCGATCTTCGTGATCTCGGCGTTTTCCTCGATCAGGGTCTTGAACTTCGCGACAAGCGCATCGCGCGCATCGTCGGCCAGCTCCGCGTTGACGATGAAAATGGTCTCGTAATTCGCGTTCTTCTTCTCCATGATTACACCTCCTTATGGACATAAGGCCCCCGGCGCTTCCTGTCCGGGAGCAAGGATATGGTCTGACGCGCACAAACCATGACTTTACTATTATACAGGAAATTCCGGAATTGTCAAGCCCTTTTGCCGATTTTTCCTCAAAAAATAGTCTTTCCGGCCGGTATTCGTATTTTTTGCGGAGAGCAGCGGTTGAATCCCGCGGCGTTTTGTGATACAATATGGAAAAATCCATACAGAAACCGAGGCATACCCTGTATGATCCGAAAATCACTTTCCGTTCTGCTCGCGCTGCTTTTCGCGCTGGCGCTCCTGTCCTCCTCCGCGGCCGCCGAAGACCGCACGCTGCACATCCTGTTCACGCACGATATGCACTCCTATCTGGAAACCGCCGTTTCCTCCGAGGACGGCGTGCGGCGTGAGCACGGCAATGCGGCAAGGCTGGCCACGCTGATCGGCGAAAACCGCACCGAAAACACGCTCGTGCTCGACGCGGGCGACTTTTCTATGGGCACTCTGTTCGGCGCCGGCTACTCGACCGACGCCTACGAGCTCCGCATGCTCGGCGCGCTCGGCTATGACGCCACGACGCTCGGCAACCACGAGATGGACTTCGGCGGCTACGGCTTTGCTTCCATGCTGAACGCCGCCGCGGCGTCCGGCGACCCGCTTCCCGTCTTCGTGCAGTCCAACATGGTGCTGACCGGCGAGCTCACGGACGAGCAGCGCGCCGTGCGGGACGCGATGGAGAACGTCGGCGCGGTTCCCTATACGATCCTGAACGCCGGGAGCCTGCGCGTCGCGGTATTCGGCCTGCTGGGGCATGACGGCGTGGAATGCGCGCCGACAAGCGGCATGGCCTTCACCGACTACATCCAGAGCGCCAAGGAGACGGTCGCCGCCATCGGGGACTCCGCCGACGTGATCGTCTGCCTGTCGCACAGCGGCACGGACGGAAACGGCACCAGCGGCGAGGATATCGAGCTTGCCAAAAGCGTTCCGGAGCTCGACCTGATCATCAGCGCGCATTCGCACACGCTCTACACGGAGCCGGTGCTCTCCGGCGATACGGTCATCGTCTCGGCCGGGGAATACGCCAATTTCCTCGGCTCCGTCACGCTGCGCGTCGACGCGCAGGGAAAGGCTTCGGTTCTGTCCTACGAGCTGCTGCCGGTCGACGAAACGGTGCCGGAGGATCCGGAGATCCGCGCGCTGCTTGAACGGTTCAAGGACGAGATCCGGGATGGCTATCTCGGCGGCGAGGATTTCGACGCCGTTGTCGCACGGACGCCGTTTGACTTCCCGGCGCTCGACACGCTTTACGCGGAGCACGGGGAAAACACGCTCGGCAACCTGATCGCGGACTCCTACCTGTACGCGGCGCGGGAAGCGGGCATCGACGACATCGACGTCGCGCTGGCGCCGCTCGGCACCATCCGCGGCACGTTCGGCACGGGGGACATCACGCTCGCGAACGTCTTCGAGGTCTGCTCCCTCGGCGTCGGCTCGGACGGCAGCGCCGGGCATCCGCTGGTGGCGGCCTACGTCACCGGCCGGGAATTAAAGCTGCTCATCGAGCTCGACGCGTCCGCGGGGCCCCTGGTCAATTCGATCAAGATGAGCTATGCCGGGCTGTCCTATACCTTCAACACCCGGCGCATGCTCCTCGACCGCGTCACGGACGCCGCCCTGGTGCGCGCGGACGGCAGCCGGGAGGCGATCGAGGACGGGCGGCGCTATAAGCTCGTCTGCAACATGTACGCCGTCAACATGCTCGGCATGCTCAACGGCCTGAGCCGCGGGCTGCTGTCGATCACGCCGACGGACGAAAACGGCGTGCCGGTGACGGATTTTTACGCCTTTGCCCTGCGGGACGCGGACGGGAACGAGATCAAGGAATGGACGGCGCTGCGGGACTATCTCGGGTCGTTCCCGGCGGATGACAGCGGCGTGCCGGTGGTCGGCGAGCAGTACCGCGACGTCGAGGGGCGCAAGGTCAAGGTCAGTGAAGGAGGCCTTGCCGTGCTGCGCAGTCCGGGGCTCGCGACATGGCTCGTCATCCTCGTACCGCCGGTTCTTCTCGCGGTGATCGCCGTTCCGATCGCCGTCTGCGTCCGCCGCCGCCGCAAAAAGCGTGCCGGACGTGCCTGACGCCCGGCGTACCCTAAAAAACCGCTTTACCGGTAAAACGACGCGCAGAGCGACTCCACGGCGTCGGCCGTCTCCGGATCCACAGAATACATCGCGCCGTACTGCACACCGTTTATGAACTCGTACACCCCGCAGATCAGATACGTGGTGTCGGCATTTGCGTCGAACAGCGCAAACGACCATACGGGGTCGTCGTTCTCCTCCGGAGACTGCGTTTCAAAAAATTCAAACCCGTACGTCCAGCCGTAATACCCCCGGGAGCTGATGGGATCGCTCCCGGAAAGCGGCGCGACGGCGGAAATGAGGGCGGCGATATCGTCCGGCCCGGTCAAAAGCACCTTTTCCCCCGTCGTTCCGCTGTCGATTCGGATGGCCCGGACCCCGGAAAGGTCGATTTCGGATACGGATACGCTTTCGGCGGGCGGTTCATGCGTTTCGGCGGCGCTGCAGCCGGCAAGCGCGAGGATGCAGACAAGCAGGCAGGCAGCAAAGACGATTTTTTTCATCGTTATCCCTCCTCAGGTCTCTTTTCCGCATCAGACGCAGGAAAAGGGGGGAATGTTCCCCTCTTTCGCTTTCTCTTTTCGCAAAAGAGGCCGCAGACGAAGAAAGACTCCGTCTGCGGCCTCTTTTATGCTGTTTTTTTAGGTTCTCAGCTTCGCGCCGATCTTCGCGAGCTCGGCGACCGCCTTCTCGGTCGCGGCGTCGGCGTCGGTGTCCTTCAGCGTGCGCGCCGGATCGCGGAGCAGCAGGCTGAACGCCACGCTCTTTTTGTCCGCGCCGAGCGCCTCGGAGCGGTAGATGTCGAAGAGCTTCACGCTCTCCAGCAGCGGGCCGACGCCCGCGCGGATCGCGTCCTCCAGCACGGCCACCGGGATGCTCTCGTCGCAGACGACGGCGAGGTCGCGGGTGCAGCCGGGGAAGCGCGGCAGAGCCTTATACTGCACGATGCCGCCGCGGACCTCCATCAGCGCCTGCACCGGAAGCGCGGCGATATAGCCCTCGACCGGCAGTCCGAACGCCTCCGCGACGCGCGGATGCACCTGACCGAGCGTGCCGAGATAGGTCTCGCCCGCATAGACGTCCGCCGTGCGTCCCGGATGGAACGCGGGGTTCTCCGTCTGCGCCGTATAGCGCAGCTCCGGCAGGCGCAGCGCACGGGCAATGCCGTCGACGAGGGACTTCAGCGTGAAGAAATCGCCGTCGCCGAACATACCGAGCGTCAGCACGCAGCGTTCGGTGGGAAGCTGCGTATTGTCGGGGGTCCCGTCCTCGCGGAGTTTGGGCTCATAGGTGGAGGACAGCTCGAACAGGCGCGCACGGGCGTTCTTCATGTTCGCGTTGCGGGCCAGCACCTCGAGCATCGACGGGATCGCGGTGGTGCGCATCACGCGCATATCCTCGGACAGGGGGTTGATGATCGTCAGCACGCGGCGCTTGGGGTCGTCCGCGGGCAGATTCAGCTTGTCAAAGACCTTTTCGCTGACAAAGGAGTAGGTCTGGATCTCGTCGCAGCCGAGACCCGCGCAGATCGTGCGCAGCGAGTCCTCGAACGCGATCTTTTCCGAGCGGTGATACGGCGCGGCGCCGGCGAAAAGCGTCGTCGGGATCTTGTCGTAGCCGTAGAAGCGCGCGACCTCCTCCGCGAGGTCGGCAAACTGCTCGACGTCGCTTCTCCACGACGGCACGGTCACGGTATTGCCGTCGACGCCGAAGGACAGGTTCCGCAGATAGCGCTTCATCGTCTCCTCGGGCACGTCGATGCCGAGGAAGCGGTTGACGCGCGCGGCGTCCAGCGTCAGGCGCCGGGGCTCGGGATCGGAATGGTCGACGTCGATCACGCCGTCGCAGACGTCGCCCGCGCCGAGCAGCTCCACGAGCTCGCAGGCGCGTTCCAGCGCCGGACCGACGTTGCGCGGATCGAGACCCTTTTCGAAGCGGCCGGAGGATTCGGTGCGCATCCCCAGCGCGCGCGCCGTCAGGCGGATGCTGACGCCGGAGAAATTCGCGGATTCAAAGACGACGTTGCGGGTGTTTTCGGTGATCTCGGAGTTCGCGCCGCCCATCACGCCCGCCACGGCGACGGGCTTCGAGCCGTCGGCGATCACGAGCATATTCTCGGTCAGCTTTCTCTCCTGATCGTCGAGCGTCCGGAACGCCTCGTCGCGTCCGGCGCGGCGGACGACGATGCGGCTGTCAGTAAGGCAGGCGTAGTCGAACGCGTGCATCGGCTGGCCGTACTCGAGCATGACGTAGTTCGTGATGTCGACGATGTTGTTGATCGGACGGACGCCCATCGCGCGGAGCTTGTCGCGCATCCACTTCGGCGACGGCGCGATGCGGACGTTGCGCACGAGCCGCGCGGCATAGCGGGGGCAGAGCTCGGGCTCCTCGACGGTCACGTTCAGGAACTCGTCGAGCTTTCCGGCGCCGCCGTGCACCTTGGGCGTCGCGGGTGTAAAGCTCATGTCATAGGTCGCGGCGCTCTCGCGGGCGAGGCCGATGACGGACAGGCAGTCGGGGCGGTTGGGGGTGATTTCGAAGTCGACGCAGTAGTCGTCGAAGCCGAGCACGGGGCGGATGTCCTGTCCGGGCGTCAGCTCGCCGTATTCGGCGGTGTTGTTCAGCAGCAGGATGCCGTGCTCGGGCGCGTCGGGGATGTCGTGCGACGTCAGGCCGAGCTCCTGATGGGAGCAGAGCATACCCTCGGACTTCACGCCGCGCAGCTCGCCGGTGTGGATCTCCACGCCGCCGGGGAGCTTCGAATTGTCCAGCGCCACCGGCACGATGTCGCCGACGGAGACGTTCTGCGCGCCGGTGACGATCTGCAGATCGCGCTCGCCGCCGACGTCGATCCGGCAGATCCAGAGCTTCGTGGCGTCGGGGTGGTGCTCCATCGCCGTGACGCGTCCGACAACGACGTTTTCGATCTCCGCGCCGAGGTAATCGAGCGTTTCGACCTTGGAGCCGGACATGGTCATGTCAGCGATATAGTCCTTCGGCGACGCGGTGACGGGCACGAGCTCGCGCAGCCAGTTATAGGATAATTTCATAGTGTAAGCCCTCCTTTATCAGAACTGCTCGAGGAAGCGGACGTCGTTTTCATAGAGCAGGCGCATGTCGTCGATCTTATAGCGCAGCAGCGCCACGCGCTCCACGCCCATGCCGAACGCAAAGCCGGAGTACTTTTCCGGATCGATGCCGCAGCCGCGCAGGACGTTGGGATGCACCATGCCGCAGCCGAGGATCTCGATCCAGCCCTCGCCCTTGCAGAAGCGGCAGCCCTTGCCGCCGCAGGCGAAGCAGGACACGTCCATCTCGGCGGACGGCTCCGTGAACGGGAAGTGGTGCGGGCGGAAGCGGACGGCGGTCTGCTCGCCGAACAGCCCCTTGGCAAAGACGCCGAGCGCGCCCTTTAAGTCGGCCATCGTCACGCCCTCGTCGACGAGCAGACCCTCGATCTGATGGAACAGCGGGGAATGCGTCGCGTCGACGGCGTCGGAGCGGTAGACGCGTCCGGGCGCGATGATGCGGATGGGCGGGCGGCGGTTCTCCATCGTACGCGCCTGCACGGAGGAGGTCTGCGTGCGCAGGAGCATCGAATCGGAGAAATAGAGGGTGTCCTGCACATCGCGGGCAGGATGGTTCTTCGGCGTGTTGAGCGCCTCGAAATTGTAGTAGTCGGTCTCGACCTCGGGGCCTTCGACGGTCTCAAAGCCCATGGCCTCGAAAATGCTGCGGATCTCGCGGGTGACGATGGTCAGCGGATGCAGATGACCGACCGGCGCCTCGGGCGCGGGAACGGTCACGTCGATCGTCTCGGCGCGGAGCTTCTGCTCCATCGCGCGGTCGGCGAGCTCCTTGGCACGGCTCTGAAACGCGTCCTCCAGCGCGGCGCGCACCTCATTTGCCAGCTGTCCCATCTTCGGACGCTCTTCGGCGGAGAGCTTGCCCATCATCTTGAGGATCGCGGTCAGCTCGCCCTTTTTGCCCGAATAGCGCACGCGCAGCGCTTCCAGCTCCGACGTTTCGCGCGCCCCGGCAATCGCCGCCAGCGCGTCCGAACGAATCTTTTCCAATGCTTCGCGCATACCAAAACCTCCGTTGTTATAATCGAAAAAATCCCCGTGGAACGGACGCATCCGCTCCACGGGGACGAATTTCTTCGCGGTACCACCCCGGTTTTCCGCAGCGCGGGCCATTTTCCCCTCTGCGGACACCTTTTTTGCCTTAACGCGGCAAACACGTTCCCGGACCTACTGATTTTATCTGAAAAACGTTCCGTCAGGAAGGCTCGCGGGTGAAATTTCGCGCGCGCGGATTCTCCGTTGGACGCCTCTCAGCGTACCGCGTCCCTCTCTGTCGGGAATCACTCGACGGCGCTCTCGCTACTTTGCCCGGTCACGGCCTTTTCTCGGTATTTGTTTTATTATATCCCAAAAATCGTGCCGCCGCAAGCCGTAGAATTGCACAAACAGGCCGTGTTTCCGTGCGTTTATTTTAATATCTTGCTTAAAAACGCCTGCAAACGCGGACTTTGCGGATGATCGAAGAAGGTGTCGGGCGTATTCTGCTCGATCAGCTTGCCCTGATCCATAAAGAGGCAGCGCGTGCCGACCTCGCGGGCAAAGCCCATCTCATGCGTCACGACGACCATCGTCATGCCCTCGTGCGCAAGCTCCTTCATGACGTCGAGCACCTCGCCGACCATTTCCGGGTCGAGCGCGCTCGTCGGCTCGTCGAAAAGCATCACCTCGGGCTCCATGCACAGCGCGCGGACGATCGCCACACGCTGCTTCTGGCCGCCGGAGAGCTGCGACGGATAGGCGTTCGCGCGGTCGGCAAGACCCACGCGCCCAAGAAGCTGCATCGCCTGCTCCTCTGCCTCGGCGCGGGATTTGTGCCGCAGCTTCATCGGCGCAAGCGTCATGTTGCGCAGGATGGTCATATGGGGGAAAAGGTTGAAGTGCTGGAAGACCATGCCCATCTTCTGGCGGTGGAGATTGATGTTCACGCGGCGGTCGGTGATGTCGACGCCGTCGAAGAAGATATGGCCGTCCGTCGGCTTTTCCAGCAGGTTCAGGCTGCGCAGGAAGGTGGATTTGCCGGAGCCGGAGGGTCCGACGGCCACGACGACCTCGCCCTTCGCGATCTCGGCATCCACGCCGTCCAGCGCCTTGATCGCGTCGCCTTTGTAGTATTTTTTCAGGCCCTCGACCCGAATCAGGACGTTCTTATCGCTCACTGTTCCTCAGCCTCCGTTCCAGTCTGCCTACGAGCCACGAGAAGATCATGACGAGCACCAGATACACGCAGGCCACGGCCAGCAGAGGATACAGGTATTCGTAGGTGGCGCCGCCGACGGTGTTGCCGGCGTAGGTCAGGTCGGCCAGGCCGATATAGCCCACGACCGCCGTCTCCTTGAGCAGCACGATGAATTCATTGCCAAGCGCCGGCAGGACGTTCTTGAACGCCTGCGGCAGCACGATGTAGCGCATGGTCGGCACATAGGAAAAGCCCAGGCTGTTGCCGGCCTCGGTCTGTCCCTGATCGATGGACATGATGCCGGCGCGGATGATCTCCGCGACATAGGCGCCGGAGTTGATGCCGAACGACAGGCAGCCGATCAGGATCTTGTTGCGGGAGGACGCGAAGATGACGAAGAACATGATCATGATCTGGACGACCACCGGCGTACCGCGGATGACGGTCAGATACACCTTCGCGATCGCGTTGCAGAAGCCGAGGACCACGCGGCCAAAGCCCCGCATTTCCGTGCGGTTTTTGTCCCACGACACGCGGATCAGCGAAACGATCACGCCGAGCGCCACGCCCAGAAGCAGCGCAAACAGGGTCAGAAGCAGCGTATTGCCGAGACCCTTGACGTACATCATGTAGCGGTCGTCGTAGACGAAGCACTTGTACAGCTTATAAAAGAAGTCGTTGAGTCCCTGCGGCCCGTTCAGTATCCAGTCCGGCGCCACATCCGGCCAGAGTGTCGCCGGCGAAATCTTATTCATGCAATCAAAAGCTCCTTAATACGGAGGTAAGGGGTCCAATCGCTGAACCCCTTACCGAAATCTTTTTCAAAGAAACGGGCCAAAAATCAGTCCGCCGTGATGTACTTGTCGATGATGGCCTGCACGGTGCCGTCGGCGATCAGTTCCTTGAGCGCGTTATTCACGGCGTCGTAGAGCGCCGCGTTGTCCTTGCTCATCGCACCGGCGTACTGCTCCTCGATGTACTCGGTCTCGAGGATCTTCAGACCGTCGACCTCGGCGACAAACGCCTTGGCGGGCTCGTTATCGATGACGACGCAGTCGACCTT
>JAEDGJ010000035.1 GCA_016297585.1 Clostridiaceae bacterium | reverse complement strand
CTCCCTGCTACCTCTGCGCGAGGATGCGGCGCGGTTATCTGTACAGCCGAGCCAGAGAGCTGGGCTGCAACAAGATTGCGCTGGGACATCATTATGACGATGTGATTGAAACGATTCTGATGGGCATGCTCTATGGCGGGCAGGTGCAGACCATGATGCCCAAGCTCCACAGCACGAACTTCGAGGGCATGGAGCTCATCCGTCCTCTGTATCTGATCCGTGAGGCGGATATCCTCCGGTGGCGGGACTATAACGGACTGCATTTCATTCAGTGCGCCTGCCGTCTGACCGAAAGCTGCGTATCCTGCGGCGGAACGGAGCAGGGCTCGAAGCGCGGCGCGGTCAAGGAATTGATACGGCAGCTTGCGGCCGAGGATCCGCAGGTGGAAAAGAACATCTTTCGCAGCGTGGAGAACGTGAATCTGAATACCGTGATTGCGTATAAGCAGGGCGGTGTGCGGCACAGCTTTCTGGATCAATATCAGGACGGTGTCCATGAATAAACATATTCCATCCGCATCGGCGGAATCTGCTGCGAGCATTGCGGGACGGCAATCCGGACGGCGCTGCTCGCCGAAGCGGGAGTGGAATCGGTTCGGGTTTCCGGAAAACCTGCTGTGGTGCGGGCGGACGTGCCGGTCAGCCGGCTGATCACCTTGACAAGGCTGTGCGAATATGGTATAGTACGGAAAACCGCATGACGGAGCGGACAAAAAAGATGCGGGGGAGAGTGCACCATGCAGGACGATATGCTTGAGGATATCCGGTATCTTACCGATCACTACGACGAAAAAATCGAGCGCATCCGGGAAATCGGCGCGCCGCTGAACTTCTTTTTCATCACCGACCAGCACAACGACGCCGTCAGCTCGGACGTGCCGGCGGTGCGGTCGATGCGCTACATCCTTGACCGCTGCCCGGAGATCACGTTCCTTGTCAGCGGCGGCGACATCGGCAACGATTATAACCCCGATCCCGCGGGGATGCGCGAATCGCACCGCAGGATCATGGACGCGATGTACGATCTGCAGATCCCCGTGCACTGCTGCATCGGCAATCACGATGACGGCATCGGCAATATGATCGACCATCACTGGGACACCCGCAATTGCATCCTGCCGGAGGAGATGCACCGGCTCTGCGGCCGGTACAATCCCACGGAGAACAACTACTACTATACGGACGTCGACGCGGGCGGGGAAGGGTACCGCTTCGTGTTTCTCGACTGCACGGACAAGCCGTATCTGACCGACAAAAACGGGCAGTACCCGTTCGGCTGGCGCCTGGAGATCTCCGACCGCCAGGCGGAATGGTTTGAGCAGGAGGCGCTCGATACCGACCGTTGGATCTTCGTGTTCAATCATTCGCCGCTGTCCAACGCGGGTATCTGGGGCACGGAGGGCAAGCCCGACGGCATCAAGCCCTACGACGACCTTCTGAACGGTCCTCGGGTCAATTTCCACGCCAAACAGTGCAAAAAGGTGCTGGCCCTGTTCGCGGGGCACGTCCATTACGACAACATCCGGTACGACGGGGACCTGCCGCAGATCACGACGCTCTGCGCGATGCTGCAGGAGTGGGCGCCGGGCTGCCCGAAGCGCGTCGCGGGCACCGTCAGCGAGACCGCCTTCGACGTCGTCTCGGTCAAGGGGGACACGCTGTATCTGACCCGCTTCGGCGCCGGGACCGACCGCTGCGTCGACCTGATCCGGATGCGGGAGTCCCATCACAACCTGCGCTATCACCGGGGCTGACGGCCGCTATACGAGCTGGTAAAACAGGCCGTGCGCGGTGCAGTACCACAGCAGCTTCCCGTGGGCGACGGCCGGAATGCGCGTCTGCAGATCCCATTCCGGGTACAGCCGCCGCAGCAGCAGCGCGTCCGGCGTCACAAGCGCCGCAAAAGAGACGTAATGCTCCCGCAGCATGGGATGGCTGCCCGTGATATAGTACTCGTTTTCGATGATCTCCACGCGGAGCTTTTCCGTTTCCTCCGCCTTCCTCGGGCACAGCGCCTGCAGCTTTTTGCCGCAGCAGGAGACGCCCGCGTCCGACGCGGCGGTGATGACGTTTCCGCAGGTCGGACAGACATAAAACCGTAAGTTCTTCATATTTCCTCCCGAAGTCTCCTTTTCATCCAGCTCTCCCGAGAGCAGGTTCTCCAGATCGACGTCCAGAGCCGCTGCCAGTCCGGACAGCAGCGCCACGTCGGGGCAGCCGAGTCCGCGCTCCCATTTGGAGATCGCCTTGTCGCTGACGTGCAGCCGCTCCGCGAGCTGGAGCTGCGTCATGCGGCGCTCCGTGCGCAGCTGCCGGATCAGGCGGCCGGTTTTGACATTGTCCACGGCGTTCGATCACTCCTTTCCCCTCCATTATAAGCCGGGATCACGGGAAAAGCAAGAAACGCTCCGTAGAGTCTGCAAAAAACCCATGTTTTTTCGTAAAATCCCGAAAAACCGCGGCGGCTGCGAGAACCGACGCGGTTTTTTGTTGGAAATAGTCAGTTTTCCGAGGGTACGCTGTCCCGGGACGCGCGGTACTGGCTCGGGGTCATGCCGTAGCTTGCGCGGAACAGGCGGGCGAAGTAGTCCGGGTCGGAAAAGCCGGACTGCGCGGCGATTTCCGCGATGGAGTCGGAGGAGTCCGCCAGCCTTCCGCAGGCGTATTCGAGCCGCCGGGCGAGGATGTACTCCTTGAAGCCGATGCCGGTCTGGGATTTGAAGACGCGGGAGAACGTATAAACGGAAATGGAGAAGCGGTCGGCGACAAGCGCGCGGCACAGGGCGGGATCGCGGAAGTTTTCATTAACATAATCGATCAGATCGCGCCGGAGCGTGTCGTAAATGCTCAGGGCTTCTCCGGAAACGAAGGCACAGACGTCCGCAAGGCTGCCGTGGAGCGTCGCTTCGAGCAGATCCGCGTCGATCGCGTCGAAACAGGTGCGGGAAACCTCCTCAAAGCGGGGATAGTGCAGGCCGCGCAGCAGCTTGAAATAGCCGGAAAGAAATTCACTGACGAAGTACCGGCGTTCCGCGTCATCCGCGCAGGTTTCCGAGATGCGCCGCAGGAAGGAGGACACCTGACGGCAGGCATCCTCGGGGCGAACGCCCTTGACATACTGCTCGAGGAAGGCGACGCTTTCCGCAACGAATGCCTCGCGTTCCTCCAGCGTCTGAGCGGCGGCGGGCGCGTCGGCATGAAGCGCCTCCTGGGAGGAGCGGTACGAAGCCGCAAGCTCGGAGAGGGTCTCGACCGGCATGCCTTCGCCGCAGGGATGGAGGCTGCCGGTGGCTTCGGCGACCAGGCGCGAAACGGCGGAACCGAGCACGCCGTTTTCCGCCGGAACGCCGGCGCCGATCAGCGCCATCTGGTTGCGCCGCAGCATATCCACGGCGCAGACCCGCGCACCGGTCTCCCGGCCGATCGCATCGAGCAGCCAGCGCCGGCGGGCGGAATCGAGGCGCAGGCCGACGACGGTGACGACGCGGTAGCGGCTTCCGGGAAAGGCGGCGGACAGGCGCGCGAGGGCGTCTTCCGTGACCGGAATGCCGTGCAGGAGATTGGAAAACAGGCTCTCGAACAGGTCGTCGCGGTTGGCGGCGGCGGCATCCTCCATCTCGTCGATCGCGCGGCGGATGACGGTCAGCTCCCCCTCGGCGGCGTCGGAGGGGGCGTTTTTGCCGCGGGCGTGGCGTGCGAGCCGGACGACGGGCCGGTAGCTGATGTAGGCGAGAACGCCGAGCATCGTCAGAAACGCCAGCAGGACGAAGAGCAGGCTCCGGCGGAGGCTCGAGTAAAACTGCCGTACGCCGGTTTCCACGGCATCCTGCGGAATAAAGCTGACAAAGGTCAGATTCTTCTGCCGGTAGCGGTAGGCGGTATAACCGTTGCCGGAGGCGTTGGTATCGCGGTAGACATCCCCGCCGTCGCCGGAATCGGAAAGCCAGGCGGAGAAGCTGGCGGACAGGGAGATCGGCAGACTGCTGTTTTCAAAAAGGAGTTTTCCGTCCGCGCCGAAGACGGCGAGACAGCCGCCGCTTAAGTTCGGGATGCCGAAGGTTTCCCCGCTTAC
This sequence comes from Clostridiaceae bacterium, assembly GCA_016297585.1. GTDB lineage: Bacteria > Bacillota > Clostridia > Oscillospirales > QAMX01 > JAAZKA01. Next base: position 13,323 of record JAEDGJ010000035.1, on the reverse strand, counting down.
AGCGGTTGAGGACAGAGTATAGAACAGCAGCGCGGGGCGGTTGGCGTTCATCACGACGGGAATGCCGATGTACAGGCGCGCCTCGGACAGGGGAAACTCCGAGAAGGTGTTAAAAAAGCGGATGCCGCCGTCGCCCTCCTGAAAAAACGCCGCAAAGCCGTCGTTTGCCGTGCCGCCGCAGCGTTCGAGGTAGGCGTCGAGATCGTATTTATACTGATTCGTCAGGATATAGTCCTCATCGAAATAGTACAGGCCGAGTCCCGAGATTCTGGGGAGGCTGACCAGGTATTTGTTCAGGATCGTGCAGGCTTCGTAATAATAGTAGGGTTGCTTTTCAAACCGCTCGGGCTGGATCTTTTCCCGGGCGGTTTCATTCATGTATGCGACGGTCAGCGCGTGCTGACGGCAGGCGGCGACTTCGCACTCGAACCAGCGGGCGAACGATTCCGTGACGTTCTGGTACAGAGAGTCATTCTGCCGGTTCATCTCCCGATAGGAGCCATCCAGAACGGTCAGGCTCAAAAGCAGCGATGTGAGAAGAAAGACGCAGAGCGCACTTGTGACGATCCGAATCAGGTAACTGTAACGTTTCAGCGTTTTCGAAAGTCGTTTCATGGCAAAACCCGTCCGAGCGTTGTAATTATGGAAAACCGTTCCGGTTCGATTATATCCCATCCGGAGTTTTTTTGCAACCGGAGAATCGTGCAGACGCATCCGGACAAACGTGCAGAGAGGGAAAAAGCATATATGCACGAAAATACAGCCGGTAAAGCGCATAAATCCTCTTGCCGGGGAAGGAAAACTATGGTTCAATGATATTCATATAAAATCCATAAACGAAATGGGGACGATTGACTGATGAACCGCACCTCCAAGGCGCCGGCACCGCCGTCCGGGAAAAAGAGTTCCTGCCTGTGGAAGACCATCCGCAGTCATAAGGCGTACTATTTCTTTCTGCTGCCGACGATCATTTATCTTGCCGTTTTCTGCTACGCGCCGATGTACGGCATCCAGATCGCCTTCAAGAACTATAACGGCATGCTCGGCATCTGGGGGAGCAAATGGGTCGGCCTGCGGCATTTCCGAGATTTCTTCGGCGGCTATTTCTTCAAGCAGATCTTCGGCAACACGCTCATCCTTTCGCTGTACTCCACCGCCGTCGGGTTCCCCATCCCGATTTTCGTCGCGCTGCTGCTCAACGAGATCCGCTGCGCGAAATACAAAAAGTTCGTGCAGACCGTGCTCTATGCGCCGCACTTCATCTCCACCGTCGTTATGGTCGGCATCATCATCATGGTGCTTTCCCCGACCTCGGGACTGATCAACTACATCATCGTCGCGCTCGGCGGAGAAGCGCAGTATTTCATGATCCATCCGAGCGCCTTCCGCCACATCTACGTCTGGTCCGGCGTCTGGCAGGGCATGGGCTGGAGCGCGATCATCTATCTTGCCGCGCTGTCCTCGGTCGACCCCGAGCTGCATGAGGCCGCGACGATCGACGGCGCGTCCCGCTTCCAGCGCATCTGCTACATCAACTTCCCGACGATCAAGCCGACGATCATCATCCTGCTGATTATGAGCATCGGTTCCCTCGTCGGCGTCGGCTTCGAAAAGACCTATCTGCTGCAGAACGACTTAAACAGCGAAACGAGCGAGGTCATCTCCACCTTCGTGTATAAGCGCGGTCTTCTGAACGCAAGCTACAGCTTTTCCACCGCCGTCGGCCTGTTCAACAACATCATCAACGTCATCCTGCTCCTGATTGCCAACGGCATCGCGCGCTGGGCCGGCGAGACCAGCCTGTTTTAATCGGAAGGGAGAAGAATCCATGTCGATCAATCGAGAAACGACGTCCGACCGCGTTTTCGGAATCTGCTGCTATGTCTTTGCGACGATTCTGATGCTCATCGTCCTCTATCCGCTCTGGTACATCGTCATCTGCTCCGTTTCCGATCCGTATGCCGTCGGCGCGGGCAAGGTCTGGCTCTGGCCGGTCGGCTTCAACGTTGACGGGTATGCGCGTGTTTTCCGGGACAAAAACATTATGACCGGCTACGGCAATACGATTTTCTACACGATCACCGGTACGCTGCTGAACCTGACGCTGACGCTGACGGCGGCGTACGCGCTGTCGAAGAAAACACTGCCCGGGCGCGGCATCATCATGGCGTTCGTTATGTTCACGATGTACTTTTCCGGCGGCCTGATCCCGATGTACCTGCAGATCAAGAACATGCACCTGCTGAACACACGCATTGTCATGATCATTCTGGGCGCCGTCAGCGTCTACAACCTGATTATATCCCGCACGTTCTTTCTGGGGCTTCCCAAAGAGCTGGAGGAGGCGGCGATGATCGACGGCGCGGGGGTTACGCGCACGTTTATCCAGATCGTCCTGCCGCTGTCGAAGGCGCTGATCGGCGTTATGGTGCTCTACTACGGCATCGGGCACTGGAATTCCTATTTCAACGCGATGATTTACATCTCCGACGAGTCCAAAATGCCCCTGCAGCTTTTCCTGCGGCGCATTCTGATCCTTGAAAACATGTCGGAGGATATGTCCGGCGGCATCGGGGACGACGAGACGAAATTCGAGGCGGAGAAGCTGAAAATGCTGCTGAAATATGCGGTCATCATCGTTTCCTCCGCGCCGGTGCTGATTATCTATCCGTTCCTGCAGAAATACTTTGACAAGGGCGTGCTTCTGGGCTCCGTCAAGGGCTGATGCCGGCTCCGTTACCGTATACCGAATATGAACGCCTTCCGCAGATAGGGGAAAGCGGCGTTTGTATAATAAAAATTCAGGAGGAAAACCACATGACCCGCAAGATTCTCTGCCTTGCCCTCGCGCTGTGCATGGCGCTCGGTCTGCTGGCCGGCTGCTCCGGCTCCGGCAGCACGACGACGACCGCCTCCACGACGGCTGCCGGTTCCGACGGCACCACCACCGCCGCCGTGACCGCGCCGACCACCGCCGCCGCGACCGGCAAACCCGTTTTCAACGAGACGGGCTACCCGATCATGAGCGAAATGATCGAGATCACCGGCTTCTTCTCCGATTCTCCCGAGCTGTTCGGCGAGGACATCGACGAGACCGCAATCTGGAAGAAGCTCCGCGAGGCGACGAACATCCACATCAACTGGAACATCGTCGAAAACGACGCGACCGTCATCAATCTCTATTTCGCGGCCGGCGAGCTGGACGATTTCTTCGCCTGCTCCCTGACCCCCGATAAGGTGCAGACCTACGGCGTCGAGGGCGGCGCGTTCGTCGACATCTCCGAGTCCCTGTACACCTACATGCCCAACATGGTCTCCCGCTTTGAAGAGTGGCCGATGATGGAGAAGATGATCCGCGAGATTGACGGCTCCGTCTATACGATCCCGCAGGTCCGTCTCGGCTCCACCGCCGCGGCCGGACAGCTTTACTACCGCACCGACCTGCTCGACTCCATCGGCGTGGAAGAGCCGACCACGACGACCGAGTTCTATGACGCGCTGACGGCCTGTAAGGACGCCGACGTCACGGGCGGATACGCGCCGCTGCTGCCCTACAGCGCCGGCCAGTTAAACAGCAACGTCGAATGGTTCCTCTTTGCCGCGCTCGGCGAGAGCACGGATCCGGATTTTGCCGACGACGGCTCCGGCAAGGTCGTCTACAACAAGATGAGCGACCAGTATTACCGCTATCTGGAGTACGTCAGCCGCCTGTATGAGGAGGGCCTCCTCGAAAAGGAGATCTATTCGCTGGATACCGCGACGGTGCTTGCGCGCTATAAGAGCAGCCAGGCCGTCTTTATGACCTCCCCCAGCAACATCCAGCCGGAAGACTGCCTCCCCAACGACGGCAAGGTCTATCTCGATATGATGTACCCGCTGACGAGCGATTACAACTCCGAGCGCCACGTCACGTCCTACCGCTACCTCTCCAACAACGCCGGCGGCATCAGCGTCAAGGCCGAGTATCCGGAAGCCATCATGCGTATGCTCGACATCGCCTATGCCGATACCGAGGTCATCCCCGGCTCGGGTCTGATCGATCTGGCGTGGAACTCCGGCTTCGAGGGTGAGCAGTACACCGTCGATCCCGTGACGAACACCTACGCGTTCATCGTTCCGGAGGACTGGGATCAGTCCACCTGGACCTATGTCCGTCAGACCGGCGGCTGGAACATCAAGTTCGGCGTCTACGACTTCCCGTACCTCAACAGCGCGCCGAATAACTACGCCCGCGAGGTCGCGATGACGACGAAGAACATTCCGTTCGCGGTCGACTACTTCCCCGAGACGCTTCTGAAGTATACGGCGGACGAGCAGACCGAAAAGACCAACAAGCTGACCGACATCACGAATTATGTCGACCAGATGCGCGCGAAGTTCATCACCGGCGTCGAGCCGCTCGATCACTGGGACAGCTACCTCGCGGAGATCGAGCGCATGGGCATCGGCGACGTGCTGGAGATCATGCAGACGGCCTACGACCGCTGGAACGAGGCGTAAATTCTCGCCAAAAAGTGCATAAACTGTCGCCAAAACTGATTGACAGGGCGGAAAAGGCCGTGCTACAATAACGGCAGAGTCTGCCCCGTCGGCTCCGGCTGCCCGGGTGCGGCAGCCGGAGCTTTTTTACCTGTTGACATAAAAAAGGAGGCATAGTCTTTCTATGCGGGAGGAATATGAACGCCGGTGCCGCCAGTTCCGGGAAAATCGCGTCACGAACTGGCACGAGCACATCGGCGTGGGTGAGGTCTGCTATGAGGACTGCAGGCGGTATGCCGAAAAGCTGACGCGTGCGATGCGGCTCTGCGGTATGGACCGCACGGTGGTGACAAGCTGCATCACGGGCGGCGCCCATGCGGCGATGGAGACGATCGCGCGGGGAAACGACGCGGTGGGACGCTGCTGTCTTGAAAACCCGGGCGTGCTGTATCCGCTGGCGTATGTCGATCCGGTGCACGGGGAGGCCGCGCTGCGCGAAATCGAGCGCTGCCGCCGCGCATACGGCATCCTCGGCATCAAGCTCTATAACCAGTACACGATCGACAACGACATTCAGGATCCGCTGCTCGACTACTGCGCCGACGAGGGGCTTGTCGTGCTGATGCACGCGGGACGCCCCACCGATCCGGGCTTCCAGCCGTATATCACGGACAGCACGCATATGGCGCGCGCGGCGAAAAAGCATCCGGAGACGCGGATGATCATGGCGCATATCGCAGGCGGAGGCGACTGGAACTTCCAGCTCCGCGGGCTCGAGGACGCGCCGAACGTTTATGTGGACATCTCCGGCTCCGTTCTGGACGCCGGCACCGTCGAGGGGCTGGTGCGCCGCATCGGCGCATCGCGCGTGCTGTTCGGAACGGACGGCTCCTTCTCGGCGTCGATCGGACGCCTGCTCGCGGCGGACCTCACGGACGACGAGCGGCTGACGATCATGGACAACCCCGTGCTGTGGAGCTATGTGAAGGGAGGGGCGCGCGTATGATGATCGACAGCTGCGCCTATATCGGGCATTACCCGTTCCGGAAAACGCCCGCCCGGACGGCGGCGGAGCTCGTCGCGCGGATGGATGTGCTGGGCATCGACTGCGCGGTCGTTTCGTCGGTGCAGGGCATCTATTACCGCGACATGATGGACGGAAACGAGGAGCTTTTCGGGGAGATCGCGCCGTACCGGGACCGTCTGATCCCCGCCGCGAACATAAATCCCGTCTATCCCTGTGCGATGGAGGATCTCGAACGCTGCGTGAAGGAAGAAGGCTGCCGCGAGATCCGGTTCTGGCCGCGTCAGACGGACGTGTCCCCCGATCACGACGCTTATACGGCGCTCCTACGGCGCTGCGGCGAGCTGGGCGTGCCTGCGGGCTTTTCCGTCGCGCTCGAGGACGTGCGCGGACGGCATCCGCTCGACATCCGGACGCTTGTGACGCCGGAGGAGCTCGCGCGCGCGGCGATGGCGGCGCCCCGGACGGACTTCGTCATCCACAACGCCCCGGGGATCGCCTACGCGAAAGCGCTCTGTGCGCTGGAGCGCCCGGGCAGATGCTGGTTTGACATGGGCAAGCTCGACAGCCTCTATGCCGCCACCCTCGAAGAACTGATCGATACGGCGGGGATCGACCGCGTGCTGTTCGGCAGCTCGGCGCCGCTGCAGTATGCCGAGCCGCAGTTTGTCAAGCTGCAGGCCTATGCGGACGCTTACGGGATCCCGCAAGAGGAGCTTGACAAGATCACCTTCCGGAACGCGCAGGAACTCTATAAAATCGGATAAAAAACCGGCTCCCGGGACTCTGAAAAGTTCCGGGAGCCGTTCTTTTTGCTAAAAATCAAAGCTGCTTCTGCATCGGCGTCAGGCGCAGATCCACCCGTCCGAAGGGCTCGCCGCAGACGGTAAAGCCGCAGGCGAGATAGAAGCGCCGCGCGTTGGTGCGGGCGTCGAGACGGAGGGTGCGCACGCCCCTTGCACGGGCGAACGCCTCGGCATGCGCCATCAGCGCGTGTCCCGTACCCTGCCCGCGCATCGCGGGAAGGACGGCGACCTGCCGGACGTGAAACTGCGTATCGGAGTCCGGCGCGAGGATCAGCGTGCCGGTCATGCGGCCCTCGGCGTCGAAGGCCGCAAAGTGAAAGCTGTCCTTTTCCTGCCGCAGATCGCTTGAGAAGATCGAAGCGCCGACGGGCAGGCAGAGCAGGTCGTTGCGCAGGGAGACGGCCGCGGCATAGTCCGGGCTGCCCCAGGCGATCTCACGGATGATCATCGCGGCAGGGTCAGATCTCCGGGAACTCGAGCGCGACTTCCTCGCCGCCGTTCTCGAAGGACTTCTTGATGGCGTTGAGATAGACGACGGGCGCGACGAGATGCTCGTAGGAGTGGGACATCTTGCCGGTGCGGAGCATGTCGACGAAGATCTCGCACTCGTGCTGGTAGCACATCGAGATGTCGAGATCGCGGGAGAAGGTCTTGCCCTTGCCGTAGATGGACGCGGAGTAGGAGTAGTTGCCGTCGATGAAGTGGTTCGAAACGTCGAAGCCGTCGTAATGGGCGATGGCGGTGACGTTGTTGCCGTTGCGGAAGGCACGGACGGACTTCGGATTGTAGCCGAAGATGGTCATGCTGATCTCGGCGAGGTGGGAGGAATAGAAGTAGAAGCCGCCGTAGGGGTTATCCATGTTCAGCGGCGCCGCGACGGAACCGCCGTAGACCGCCTCAAGGCTGTTCTTGCGGAAGAAGGCCATCATGCGCACGTCGTAGCAGAGCTTCGTGGAGGAGCCGCCGACGAGCGGGACGTTCTTTTCCTTGGCAAGACGCGCGAGCTTGACCGCTTCGCAGCCGCAGTTGGCAAACGGCTTGTCGATGAAGGCGGGGATGCCGGCTTCGATGAAGGGACGGGCAAATTCGGGGTGGAACTGGCCGTTGCGGGCGGTGACCATGACGGCGTCCACCTTGCCGAGCATATCCTCGGGCTTATCGGCGATGAAATCCAGACCGCAGCTGTCTTTCAGCTTCTGGTTTTCCTCCGGATAGTGGCCAAAGCAGCCCACAACGCGCATATCCGGGTACTTCATCTCGCACTTCGGGTCAAGACCGTTGAAGATGCGGGAAAAAGCGGTGGCATGGGAGTTCTCGGAACCTAAAATACCGATGCGGAACATGAATATACACTCCTTTATAAAGATTTGAGGATGGTATTGATCTTGTCGTCGATCACGCCGTCATCCCAGTCGCAGTGCAGCGGCAGATAGACGCTGCGCGACAGGTAGTCGAGCGTGCGTGGACACATATCCGGCGAATAATCCGTCTGGAGCCCCTGATTCTGCGGCAGCAGATAGGGATTCTGGAAGCTCGTACCGGCGCCGCGCTTGCCGAGCACCGCGTCCCAGTGCGTGTAGACATGACGCTCCGTATCGAAAGGCCGGTTGCCGCCGATGGCCGCCGCGAACGCTGCCGCCGTTTCGGCGTCCGGAAAGCGCAGGCCGAGCGTGGTGCCGCAGTCGCCGTCCGGGTCGTGCGACGGGATGAAGGCCGCCTTCTCGCGGAAGCGCGCGTCCGCCGAGAGACGCTCCGTCATGGTGCGCTTGACGCGCCGCAGGTCGGCGAGGATGCCGTCGAGACGGGAGAGCTGGACGCGCATGATCGCACCGGTGATCTCGGACGCGCGGAGGTTCGAGCCCGCGAACGGGATCGTACCCGCAACGGTGTCGCGCGACCAGAACGCCGCGCCGCAGTCGTGATACAGCACCGCGCGGCGGTAATAGTCCTCGTTGCTCGTGACAAACGCGCCGCCCTCGCCCGCGGTGATGATCTTGAAGGCGTTGAACGAGAACGCGCCCGCGTCTCCGATGGAGCCTAAGGCCTGTCCGCGGAAGCTGCCGCCCGCCGACTGGCACGCGTCCTCGACGACGCGCAGGTCATGCTCGCGCGCGATGTCCATCAGCTGCGCCATATCGCAGGGGAAGCCCTGGATATGCACCGGCAGGAGCGCGCGGGTATGGGGGGAGAGCTTGCGCCGGACGTCTTCCGGGTCGAGCGTCAGGGTCTCGTCCACCTCGGCGATGACGGGCACCGCGCCGGTCATCAACACGGCGATGGGGGAGGCGATGAAGGTATAGGCCGGGACGATCACCTCGTCTCCGGGGCCGATGCCGATGGCGACGAGCGCAGCCGCAAGCGCGCCGGTGCCGCCGGACAGCAGCAGGGTGTGGGAAACGCCGATGCGTTCCGAAAACGCGCGTTCAAAGCTCTCCACCTCATGGCGGACGGAGCCGACGCGAAAGAGACTGCCGCTTTCGATGACACGGGAGGCGGCTTCGGCTTCTTCTTTACCGATGCGATACATGGATATTCCTTTTGTTCCTTTCTGTGAGGCAAAACCAGTGTAGCATGCCGTGTTTCCGAAGTCAATTCGGAAACGATGGAAAACTGGGCCGATTTGTCTTTTTTACCGGCGGATGGTGACGACCGCCGCACGGTCGGGCGCGAGCGTCAGGGTAAATCCCTCCGCCACGGCGCGCGGCACGGCGTCCGACGCGGTCTCTGTGCGCTGCTCGCCGAGAAGCTCGCCGAAGCGCCAGAAGCCCGCGAGCTTCACCGTCGTCTTGCGGGAAGCCGCCGTCGGGTTGACGAACGTCAGAATGCGCGTATTCTCGTCCTGAATGTGCTCCGTGACCGTAATGAGAGGATCCGACGACTGCGCGGCGCGCGCGGGACTGCGCAGCTCGGCGAGGCGGTAGAGCTTCGACACCGCCGTCGTCTCGAGCACGTTCGGCGTCATCGCGGCATAGCGCTCGACGGGCACCGTCAGCAGGACGACGCGGCCTTTGCCGTAGGTGTTCTCCGTCATGACGGGGTTTGCGCCCTCCGACGCGAGCACCTTCGCGGAGGTCGTCTCCAGCGTCAGCCGGAACGGCGCCGTGATATTCAGCCGTTCGCGCAGATCGGGCACCGAGATCGAGATCGCGCCGTCCGTGCGGGAGCGGGTGTGGACGCGCACGCCGCAGATTTCGGTAAACGGCGACAGCAGCGCGGTGTCGAGCGTCATAAACAGCGTCGCGCCCGCCGAAACGCGGTCGAAAAGCTCGTACCAGGCGTGCCGCGTCATCGCCGAGCCGCCGGCGAGGGAGGGGAGGATGTAGGCGGGCGCGTCCGGCAGCGGCTTTGCGCCGTCGGCGTATTCGATGTCGAGCCCCGCCTGCCGCGCCAGCAGGAACGCGCCGAAGGCCGCGCCCCAGGCGTCGTAGCCCGCCGTCGTGACGCAGACCGCGTCCGTGATGCGCGGCGGCAGCGCGCCGATGCGCCAGACGTTCCGCGAGAACGCGGCGAGCGTCTGCGCCACGGGCTTCGGCGACCCGTCGAGCCGGAAAAGCCCCAGCTCGCGCTCGACGGCGTCCCAGTCGTAGGGCGCGTGCGTCAGATGCGACTGCTCGGCGGCGCACCACCACAGCAGACCGCGGCAGTCGTGCGACCAGAGCTGGTAGAGGACGGTATGGATGTAGTCCGCCGCGGTCTGCTCGTCGCAGAGCATCGGGCCGAGCGTGCCGACCTCCTCGGCAAAGCAGGGGCGCTTTCCGAGTCCGCGGTACCAGACGCTCTCCGCGACCGCGTGCTGGGAGGATTTGTAGCCGCCGAGCGGGTCCGTGTCGCAGTACGGCGTGAACGCGGGGTAGGGGTGCGTCGTCAGGATGTCGACGGACGCGCCGTGCGCGTCGGGACGCCAGAAGCCGCCGGGGTTTAGGCCGTGCATGCCGGAGACGATCGGACGCTGCCCGGAGGACGTGCCCTCGGGATCCGCGACGCGGATGGCGTCGGAGATCACCGCCGTCCAGAGCTCGGCTTCCTCGGGGCGTTCGATCTTCCCCATGCAGTTGCACTCGTTGCCGAGATCCCACGCCGCGACGGCGGGGTGGTCCTTCAGGCGCGATACCAGCAGCCGGACGTATTTCAGCTCCCAGACCAGCGCCTCCGGGTCGCACAGCACGTTTTTGCCCTCGAGCGCCGGGGGAACGTAGAGCCGTCCGCTCATCCAGCCGGTCAGCAGGCCGACGATGAGGCGCAGCCCCGCCGCCTCGGCGAGGTCGCAGAGCCGCAGGAAGCGCTCAAGCATCGTTTCGTCGACGCCCGCCCGTCCCGCTTCGGTATCGGGCAGCGGCTCCTCGCCCATGCGGATCTCCCGCGGCTGGCCGCCGCCGCCGTACAGGGTCTTGATGGGCTGGAAGTCCGGCCAGAGCGGAAAGACGCGCAGAACGGTCAGCCCCTGCGCGGCGATGCGGGCAAAGTCGGCGGCGACGACCTCTTCGTCCCAGATATGCCACATATTCGTGCCGGCGTGGGACGCCCAGTAGTTGCAGCCGACGAAAAACGGCTCGGAAAACAGGGGAGTTTTCACAAAAATCGCGCCCTCCTTTACTTCCCGAGCGCCCAGTGCTCGATCGCCCAGGCGACGCCGTCTTCCTCATTCGACAGGGTCTCCCGGTCGGCGACGGCTTTGAGCTCATCGCAGGCGTTGGCCATCGCGACGCCGACACCCGCCGCGCGGATCATGTCGCAGTCGTTCCGGCCGTCGCCGAACGCCATGATCTGCTCGCGCGCGATGCCGAGGCGTTCGCCGAAGCGCAGCAGCGCCGCGCCCTTGTTGGCGGTCGAATTGTTCAGCTCGAGGTTGTTTTCGAGCGCGTCCGTCACCTTCAGGAACGAAAACGGCTCGAGCAGGCGCTCCAGCTCCGGCTTGAAGGAGACGTCGCTTAAAAACAGCACGACCTTCTCGACCGGACGCCCGCGCGAGATCACGAATTCGCGCATGTTTTCCACCGGAATGCGCGTTTTCAGGACGTACTCGATCATCCCCTCGGCAAAGAAGAAGTGGCGGATGTTGTCGAGGTTGCGCTGCTCGGAATAGCCGTTGCCGTCGGTATAGACGTCGACCATCAGGTCGTAGTCTGCCGCGAAGTCGATGACCTTCAGCGTGTTTTCGACGCTTAAAAGGTCCTCGTAGATCGCGCGTTTTTCCTGAAAATCGTAGACCAGCGCGCCGTTGGAGGTCAGCGCGTAGCGGAAGCCGGGCAGATTCTCCGCGACATAGGGAAAGCCGGTCGCGGGACGTCCGGTCGCGGGCATGACGATGATGCCGGCCTCCGCGCAGGCCGCGAGAGCCTCCTTCGTGCGCGGCGTCATCTCCTTTTTGCGGTTTAAGAGCGTTCCGTCCAGGTCTACGGCGATCAGCCGGATGTTATTGTCCATGAAAGTTACCCCTTCTAATAAAATCACCCGCATTATACCATAATGCGGGTGATTTGTAAAGCAATGATGCCGCCGAAAGGGAAGCTTTCCGGTTCGGATCGGAGAGAAAGGTTACCCGTCGAGCCCGAGCAGCCGCACGGCGTTTTCGCGGCAGATCTTCCGGTAGGCGGTTTCGCTGATCCTGCCCGCGCCGGCCATTTCGTTGAGCCAGAAGGAAAGGCGCATATCGTTGCGGACGTCGCAGATGTCCGTGCCGAACAGCAGGCGGTCCTGAAACTCCTCGATGAAGGCGCAGCCGAAGTCCGGGTCGCGCATGAAGGCATTTCCGCCGGAGCCCGCGGACATGTCGCCGTAGAGGTTGGGGTTTTCGCGCATCAGGCGGACGAGCGGACCGCCGGGGACGACCGGGCCGGACGGATAGGTCTGGAGGATGGCGTCGGTCACGTTGCCGGAGATCTGCGACCAGAACATCGTCGAGTGGCCGAAGATTTTAAGGGAGGGGTACTTTTTCAGCACCCGTTCCAGCCTCGGCAGGCCGAGGGAGTCCTGGATGCCGTAGCAGCCGTAGCGCGCGGTTTCCGGCGCGAGATGGATTGTGACCGGCAGGTCGTTTTCGGCGCAGGCGCGGAACAGGTTGTCAAGCAGCTCGCAGTCGGCGGGGATGTTCGGCGTCAGCTCGCCCATGCCCTTCGCGCCCATGTCCTTGTAGTAGCGCAGGAAGTGCCCCAGATCGTTTTTCGGGGAGTTGTAGGCCATGCGCGGGTCGATGTTGCAGGCCCAGACGAACAGGTCGGGGTTTTCGGCGGCGACGATGGCGGCCTGCTCGTTTGCCTGAAAGGCAAAGGAGTTTTCGGGGCTGACGGCGGGCAGCAGCAGACCGCGGTCGATGCCCAGACGCGCGTACATGCCGCGGAGCTGCTCGGGCGTCGCGAACCGGGAGCCGTCGTAGCGCGGCACCTCACGGCCGCCCCACATATCGGTATGGATGTGGATATCAAACTTTTTGAGCGTTTCCATGCGTGGTTTCCCTCCTGAAAGGCTAGGATAGGTTCACTATAGTCCCGGGAAGACGGACTGTCAAGCGTCCGCGCGCAGATTTGTCGTTTCCGCAAACAGTCAAATCGTTTCGGAAAAGAATCCCCGGGGGAATCCGCCCGGAAAAGGCGGGGCGATGTGCATAAAAACGGGCGGGGAGATTTGGGTGCCGTGCCGCTTGACGGCCGGGAGAGCGTACGGTAGAATGGAGATGCCGGTAATCGGCCGTTTACACCGGTTATAACAGACGTTTTCGATAAAATTGGGCGAGAAAAAGGAGGAAGGCGATGAGATGGTGGAAAAAGGCAGGGATCTGGTTGCTGGCGGCGGGCATTCTGGCGGCAGCGGTGCTTACGGTGTGCATGGTAAGGGACTTGCGGCGGAACCGGAGCTTCTCGCTTGCCGCGCATGTTCATACGGCGACGGCGGAGAGCATCGCGGCATCCGCGCCGCTGATCGTTTTCGGGATGCCGGCGGGGTCCCCCGGGCGCTTCCGGGATGCGGATGGGCTTTCCTTCCGGCTGACGGAGTTTTCCGTCGAAGAGGCGGTTCGCT
>JAEDGJ010000196.1 GCA_016297585.1 Clostridiaceae bacterium | reverse complement strand
TCCCGTCCGAAGCAGGCGCCGTATTCCGCGTGAGGCCCCATGCCCTCCGTATTCGGAGAAACGAGGATCATCGTGGAATCCGCGCCGCGCAGCCCGCCTTCCGCGTTGCAGAAGCCCTTGCCGGACTGCCAGAAGTCCTCGTCGGCAGGGAAGGAGCTGACGACGATCACGTCCGCCTTCCGCTTCATCGGACAGCACATCACGCGCTTCGCCGTTTCGACGCCCGCGCGGTGCGCCTGCACATAGTCGCCCGCGACGACGCGCACGATGCGCATCCCGGCATCCAGCACGGTGTTGACGATGAAGTGCAGCCCGATCGTCGGCACCCAGCTCTCCATCCGCGTGCGGACGGGGTTATTTTCCAGTCCCACCAGACGCTCGTCCGACAGCCCGCCCAGCATATGGAACTGCGCGACGGTGTGCTCGCCGGTGACGCCGGGAAAGAGGATCTTCCCGCCGCCCGACCAGCCCATCACCGGATGCGGCACGATGTTGCCTATCCCGATGCGCACGTCGGCGTCCATGACGTCGCGCGTTACGACGATATCCACGCCGTCGCCGGTGACGCCGACGTGCAGCAGCTTCTCCGGGTCGCGGAATTCGGAGTTTTTCACGCGGTAACGCCCGTAAATCTCCTCACCGACGCGCCCGCGCATCTCGTCCTCCGTCATATAGCGGTGGCTGCCGAGTGCCATGACGATCTGCACGTCCTCGCGGCGCACGCCCGCGCGGTGCAGCCGCTCCAGCAGCACCGGCAGGATCGCCGAGACCGGCGTCGGCCGCGAAATGTCGTCGCAGATGACGCAGACGCGCGTCCCTTCGCGCACGATCCGGTCAAGCGTCGGCGTGCCGATGGGGGAGTCGATCGCCCGGGCAATCTCCGCCGCCGGATCCGGCGCGGGCAGGACGGGTCTTGGTGCCAGCATCCCGTCAAAGCAGGCGTCGGGAACGGCAAACTCCACCGTTCTGTCCGCGCCGTACGGCAGCTTAACCTTCATCGCCGCAGCCCTCCAGCAGTTCGATGAGCAATACGAGGTTCCGCACGATGTGGTACGGATCCTTGACGGGCAGCGCCACGACCTTGTCCTGCGGCGAGCCGTCGCGCTTGCGGATCTGGATCCACTCCCGCAGCTCGCGGTCGGGATTCGGGAAGGTCTCATAGGTATAATCCATCACGCGGTTGTGCCAGTCGAGGAACGCCTCGTCGCCGGTGCGGGCATAGAGCAGCATCGTCGTATAGAGCGCCTCGGAATGCACCCACCAGAGCTTGTCGCCCCAGCCGGTAACGGTCTGCTTCGACATCGGCTCGTCCGCGGTCTCTCCGGCGTCGAAGCGCGGCTCTCCGCCGCGGACGTCGGCAAAGTGGAGGATGCCGCCGTATTCCTTGTCCCAGCCTGCCTCGAGCGTCGCCTTTCCGATGGCGGCAAGCGCTGCCAGCCGCTCGGGATGCCCGGTGCGGTCGGCGGTGTCGAGATGGAACCAGAGATCCTCGATCGAATGACCGGGATTGATATGCTGGCCGAGCAGGGTATCGAAAAAGCGGTTATCGGCGGTGATGACCTCGTGGATGAGGTGGTTTTCGTCGGTGAAATGCGCGAGAATATCCGCGGAGCAGGCGTCCATATCGCCGAGCAGCACGCCCGCGAAGTCCGCGTCGAAGAGAAGCGCCGCGTCGTACAGCTCCCGCGCGACGTTCTGGAAGATCATCGGCAGCCCATGCGCACGGAACCGGGGCGACAGCGGATAGGGAAGCGTCTGGAACGTGCCGGCGCGGTAGAGCGAGATTGCGGATTCATAGAGCCTACGGGCAAAGTCAAACGCGGCGCGGTTTTCCGCGACGGCGGCGTATTTGCCGAGTCCCGCGATGGCAAAGCAGTCGGCGTAGATGCTCATATCGAGGCGCTCCCCGCCGTCGACGAGCTTCGGCGCGCCGGTGCGGTCCGTCAGGAAGGTGCAGCGCACGGGGCCGTCGTCGCGGATCAGGCAGTGATCGAGCAGAAAATGCGCGCCGGTGCCCGCAAGACGCAGGAATTCGCTGCGCTGGGACGCGGTAAACATCTTCATGGATGCGAGCTTTGAAAACATCCAGACAAAGCGGCCCTGGGACCAGGTATACTTATCGGTGGACACGAGC
Organism: Clostridiaceae bacterium; assembly: GCA_016297585.1. Taxonomy (GTDB): domain Bacteria; phylum Bacillota; class Clostridia; order Oscillospirales; family QAMX01; genus JAAZKA01. The sequence continues at coordinate 1,281 of JAEDGJ010000196.1, read as the reverse complement.
CTGTCCCCGCGGTTTGTAAAGCAGTTGAGGAATCCGCCCCAGACGGTATCCTCGCAGCGGGGGAGCCAGAAGCTCAGAATGTTGTTCGTCAGCTCATTTTCATAAAACCCAAGATAGGTGCGGCGCAGTCGTTCGTTCATGGCGAAAGCCTCCTTTTCCCCTGTATTATAATCCATTCGGCTGTGGTTTGCAAGCGCTTTTGCGCCAAGGAAAAGAGGAAAAACACAATGCTTCAGGAAGCTTCCGGCATCGTTACGAATATCCAAAAATTCTCCGTACAGGACGGCCCCGGCATCCGCACGACGGTCTTTTTAAAGGGCTGTCCGCTGCGCTGCCTGTGGTGCCACAACCCCGAGGGGCTCGAGCCCGGACCGGAGATCGCCTACCGCGCCGGACGCTGCATCGGCTGCGGACAGTGCGCGCAGGTCTGCCCGGAGGACTGCCACGGCCTGTCGGAGGAGGGACGGCACGTCTTTGACCGCACCCGCTGCATCCGCTGCGGACGCTGTGCGGACGTCTGTCCCGGCGCGCTGGAACGGATGGGGAAGCGGATGACGGCGGACGAGGTGCTCCAGATCGTCCTGCAGGACCGGGTGTTCTACGAGCACTCCGGCGGCGGTATGACGCTCTCCGGCGGCGAGCCGATGTTCCGGTTCCCGTTCGCACTGGAGCTTGCCCGGCGCGCGAAAGAAGAGGGGCTGCACGTCTGTATCGAGACCTGCGGGGAAGCCCCCGCCGCGGGATATGCCGCGATTCTGCCCTATATCGACCTGTTTCTCTTCGATTACAAGGAAACCGATCCCGCGCTGCACAAAAAGTTCACCGGCAGATCCAACGCGCGCATCCTCGACAATCTCGCCCGTCTCGGACAGGCCGGCGCACGCATCGTCCTGCGCTGTCCGGTCATTCCCGGCTGCAACGACCGCGGCGATCACTTTGCCGGCATCGCGCGCACGGCGGAGGCCAATCCCGGCATCTGCGCGGTCGACGTCGAGCCGTATCACCCGCTCGGGAAGGCAAAGGCGGAAGCGCTGGGGAAAGCGTATCTGCCGGGGGAGCTCGGGTTTCCGGAGAAGGAGACCGTGCAGCGCTGGATGGACGCCATCCAAAAGCAGACCGCAAAGCCCGTACGCCGTGCTTAAAAAACGAAGCCTTCTGCCGGACAAAATCAGCAAAAGGCTTCGTTTTTATATGTTTCAGGGAATAACTCGCCGCAAAAGCGGCTTTTTTAGTGTCGGAAGGCCACGGCGCCCGTCTGCGTATAGTACACATCCTCTCCCG
>JAEDGJ010000195.1 GCA_016297585.1 Clostridiaceae bacterium | reverse complement strand
TCCCCGGCGCGATTCGAACGCGCGGCCTTCCGCTTAGGAGGCGGATGCTCTATCCAGCTGAGCTACGGAGACAGATCTTGCGGTACGCGCCGGCGTTTTCGGGAAAAGCCGGCGCGTACCGACGATTATTATAGCAAACGGCGCGCGAAAATGCAAGCGTTTTTTGGGGCTCTTTTCCGCTCCCCCGCACGGGGGCGGGTTTTTCAGCAGATGCGGTCCTCCGCCGGGAGGCGGGGGTAGCGCGCCTCGACGTCGATGACGCAGGGGACGGCGTCGGGGTCGGGGACAAAGCCGTCCTCCGCCGGAGCCGTGGCAAGGGGGCCGATGCGCGGCGCGATGCACATGAGCGTGGCGACGCCGGCGCGGTGCAGCGTGCGGATGACGGTGTTTAACAGCGCGATCTCGATGCCGCGGTGACGGAACAGGACGCCGACAACGCGGCGGTAAAGGATCGCCGTGCGGCCGTCGTGCCCGGCGAGGATCGAGCCGACAATCATGCCGCCGAGCTCGGCGACAAAACAGGTGTCCGGATTGCGCTCGAGAAAGCGCCGGAGGCTGTCCCGGTCGCCGATGTCGTTTGCGTGGTCGGCGTCCTCCTGCCAGAGCGCGTCCAGCTGCGGGTAGTCGAAAATCATCATGGGACGGATCGTCATGCCAAAACTCCCTCTTTATCTGTTTTTCCGGGGTCCGAGCCTTCGGAAAGCCCACGCCAGCGCCTCAAACAGCGCAATGGTCAGGGCGAAGGCCGCGAGGAACAGGGGACTGCGCGAAAAAAGGGGTACAAGCTCGAAAAATTCGGAAAACGCGAGGTAACCGGTCAGGAAACCGGCCGACATCGCGGCAAAAACGGCCGCGCGGAACGGGGAAAACGGCGTGCAGGCGCGGCGCACCATCCCAAGCCCCGCCGCGCCGAGGATGCCGACGCAGACGGTCGTGATCTGCCCCGCGGAAAGCCCTATGCGGCGGCAGACGAGCTCCCAGAGCACCACGGAAGCGACGACGGAGAGCGCGCCGGGCAGCGCGTCGCGCAGGATGTTTGCCAGGAAATGCCCCCGGATGCGCTCGTGATTCGGCTCGAGGGCGAGCAGGAACGACGGGATGCCGATCGTCGTCACGCTGACGAGCGTCGCCTGGATCGGGACGAACGGATACGCCCACGGGACGACCGCGAACAGCACGGCGAGCAGCGACGCGTAGATCGTCTTGATGATAAAGAGCGACGCCGAGCGCTGGAGGTTGTTCACGCTCCGGCGCCCCTCGGCGACGACGCCGGGGAGGGCGGAAAAGTCGGAGTCGAGCAGCACGAGCTTCGCCACCGCACGCGCCGCGTCGGTGCCGGACGCCATCGCGACGCCGCAGTCCGCGGCACGCAGCGCCGGCACGTCGTTGACGCCGTCGCCCGTCATCGCGACCGTATGTCCCTGCCGCTGCATGGCCTCGACGAGCTCGCGCTTCTGCTGGGGCGTGACGCGCCCGAAGCAGACATAGCGCCGCACGGCCTCGTCGATGTCGCGCGCGGAGGTGAGCGTCGTCGCGTCGACCGCCGCTTCCGCGCCGGGAACGCCCGCGCGCGCGGCGACGGCGGATACCGTCGCGGGACTGTCGCCCGAGATGACGCGCAGCGCGACGCCCTGGGCTGAAAAATACGCCATCGTCTCCGCGGCGGACGCGCGCACGCGGTCGCGCAGCACGACGAGCGCCTCCGGACGGATCGCGTCCGTCTCGCCGGGCATCCCGTCCGCCCGCGCGAGCAGCAGCACGCGCAGCGACGGGTCAAGCGCCGCGATGCGCGCCCGCACCGCATCGGGAAGGGACGGCATCACCCGCTCCGGCGCGCCGAGAAGGCTCCATTCCCCGCCGAAGTCCGCGCCCGCGTACTTGCGGTCGCTCGAAAACGGCTGCACGCGGACGGCGCGCGCGGACGCGTCGGGCGGGAAGGCACGGCGCACCGCCTCAAACGTCGGCGACGCGTCCGCGAGCACGGCGGTCAGCCCCGACAGCGCCGCCGCGGCGGACGCCTCCGTCCCGTCCCCGAGCGGCTCGAGGCAGAAAAGCTCCATGTCGCCCTCCGTCAGCGTGCCGGTCTTGTCGAGACAGAGCATGTCCACGCGCGCGAGGCTCTCGATGGACGCCAGCTCGCGCACGAGCACGCGCTTTTTCGACAGCCGGATGACGGAGACCGCGAGGACGGAGCTCGTCAGGAGCATCAGCCCCTCGGGGATCATGTTGATGAGCGCCGCCGTGACCGAGACGACGGCCCCGTTCCACGGGGAAAGGGCGAGCTGACGCCACAGGAGCAGCGCGCCGATCGGGAGGATCGCGGCGGCGAGGACGGTGACGACGCGGTTCAGCGTGCGCATGATCTCGGAGCGCGCGGGCTTGTGGGTCCTCGCGGACGCGGCGATGCGCGCCATGCGGCAGTCCTCGCCGACGGCGTCCATGCGGACGAGCACCGTACCCGCGGTCACGATAAAGCCGCCCGAGACGGCGTCGCCTTCTCCGAGCGGCGCGGGCAGGCTCTCGCCCGTCAGCGCGGAGGTGTCGGCCTCGCACGAGCCCTCGAGCACGACGCCGTCGGCGGGCACGCGCTCGCCCGCGCCGATGCGGCAGACGTCGCCCTCGACGATGCGCTCGGGCGGGATACGCGTCTCCCGTCCGCCGCGCAGCACGGTGACGGGGGACACGGCCTCGAGCTCGAGCCGCTCGGCGGCGGCTTTGGCGCGCAGCTCCTGCACGATGCCGATGGCGAGATTGGAAATCACGATGCCGAGAAAGAGCGCGTTTTTATACGAGCCTGCCGCAAGGACGGCCGCGGCGAGGACGAAATTCACGAGATTGAAGACGGTGCAGAGGTTTTCGCGCAGGATCGCGGAAACAGGCTTCGTATAGCGCGTGCGCAGGCGGTTGACCCGTCCCGCCGCTTCTCTTCGCGCCGCTTCCTCGGGGGAAAGTCCGGGATTCATACGAGCGCCCTCGCGTATTTCGAGCGCAGCTCCGGCTCGAGCGCGTATTTGCGGGCAAACGCGCGCGCCGCCTCGGCGGTCACGGCAAAATCCCCGTCCCCGTGCTCGATCTCGAGCTCCATAAAGTCCTCTTTTCCGAGCACGCCGCGGTCGAGGCACACCGTATACGACCCGCCCGCCCCGCGCACGGTGCAGGTCAGCCGCGTATAGCGCACGACGGCCGAGACGCAAAGCCCTTCGCGCAGCGCAAGCTCCGGCGGCTCCCCGAGCGCGTTTTCCAGCGTCTCGCGCGGCAGCCCCTGCCCCAGCAGACGCCGCACGCCCTCCTCCACCGTGTCCGCCGCGCACTCGAACTCGAGCCTGCGGCGCAGTCCGGCCTGAATCCCCGCGTCCTCCTCCGGCGCGGGCAGCTTGACGCAGCAGACCGTCTCCGTGCACCCGCCATCCGCATCGCAAGCGCCATCCGTGG
>JAEDGJ010000194.1 GCA_016297585.1 Clostridiaceae bacterium | reverse complement strand
GTCGTCTTGGGATCCCAGACGAGCTCGGTCGCGTCCGAGGTGCAGCCGGTGCCGAGACGCGCGGCGAAGCGCGGCGCAAAGTCGCGCCCGTTGATCGTGCCGCCGACCATGACCGCCGTGGGCCGGTACTTCCGGCACAGGACGGTGAAGAGGTTGGTATACGCATCGTTATTAAAGTAGTCATAGCCCGTGCCGGTCACGTGGATGACCTTGTCCACGCCGCAGTCGAGCACGCGCTGCAGCTCGCCGTCCGAGATACTGCCGACGATGACCGCGACGAGTTTCTCGCCGCTCGCGTCGCAGAGCCTGCGCGTTTCCGAGCACAGCTCGAGCGAGACCGGCAGCACGCTGTCGCCGTCGCGCTCGATAAAGACCCACATATCTTTGTAATCTGTCTTATTCACTGCCTGCACCTCCTCAAAGCACGTCCGCGATCCGCTCAAAGAGCCGGTCCACGTTCTTTTCCGTGCTGCCCTCGTCGATCATGCTGCCCTTCGCGCCGACCTCCGGCGGATAGGTGCGCGGCACCTTCGTCGGGGAGCCGGGGTCGCCGATCTGCGCGGGGTCGAGCCCCGGGATGGTGGACGCGCTGTAGACCGCAATGGGCGCGGTGCGCGAGGCCTTCCAGCGCTTCAGGTTCGGGATGCGGGGGCGGAAGTTCGCCTTCTCGACCGTGAGCAGGCAGGGATACTTGGCGCGCAGCACCTCCGTGCCGCGCTCAAGGTCGCGCTCGGCCGTGATGGTGTGCGCGGCCGTGTCCACCTCGACGATCTTCGCCGTCGAGGAGATCTGGCTGGCGCCGAAGCGCTCGGCCAGCTGCGAGCCCATCTGCCCGGTGGCGCCGTCGAGCGACTCCTTGCCGCAGAAGATGAGGTCAAAATCGCCGAGCTGCTTTGCCGCGCTCGCGATGACGTAGCTCGTGGCGAGGGTGTCGGCGTTGGCAAACGCGCGGTCGGACAGCAGCACGGCCCGGTCCGCGCCCGCGGCGAGACACTCGCGCAGCGCCTCCTTGGCCATGTCCGGCCCCATCGTGATGACGGTGACCGTGCCGCCGTGCGCCTCCTTGACGCGCACGGCCGCCTCAAGCGCGTTGGCGTCCAGCGGATTGAGGATCGCCGGCACGCCCGCACGGATCAGGCTGCCCGTGACGGGGTCCATCTTCACGAGGTTGATGTCGGGCACCTGCTTGACGCAAACAAGAATATTCAGCATGCTTCAGCCCTCCTCGACGTTGGTGCAGACCTTGCCGGGGTTGAGGATGCCCTTGGGGTCAAACACCTGCTTGATCGCCTGCATGAGCCCGAACGCCGTCTCGCCGGCGGACTCCACCAGGTACTGCTTCTTTGCGTGGCCGATGGCGTGCTCGCCGGAGACCTGCCCGCCGAACTCGGTGCACTTGGCATAGCATTTGTCCATGACGGCCTTGCTGCGGCGCTTGAACTCGTCGAGCGCCATGTCGTTGGCGCAGCAGTAGATGTGCAGGTTGCCGTCGCCCGCGTGGCCGAAGTTGCGGATGGTGATGCCCTCCGCCTTGCCGGTGGCGCGGGTGTAGACGAGAAACTCCGCGATGCGGTCGACCGGCACGACGACGTCCATCTCGTCGAGCAGCTTCGTGTCCGCCTCGATGACGGTCAGGAATGCGCTGCGCGCGGCCCAGACGTCCTTTTTCAGGCCGTCGGTCCAGACGACGAGCGTATCGTACGCACCGCACTGCTCGGCAAGCGCGCCGAGGCGGTCCATCTTCGCGGTCAGTTCGGCCTCGCTGTCGCCGACGAGGGTGACGAGGATGTACGCGCCCGCCTCTTTGCCGTCCACGACCGTGGGGAAGATGGTGTTGCCGGTGAACGCCGCCGAGGAATCGACGATGTCGCGCTCCATGAACTCGATCGACTGCGGGTCGAGATTGGCCAGCTTGATCTGCGGCACGGAGGCGATGGCGGTCTCCACGTCGGCAAACGGGAGGATGAGGCTCACATTCATTTCCGGCTTGGGGATGAGCTTGAGCGTCAGCTCCGTGATGACGCCGAGCGTGCCCTCGGAGCCGATCATCAGGTGCAGCAGGCTGTAGCCGGAGCTGGTCTTGCACACGGTCTTGCCGAGCTCCATAACTCTGCCGTCGGGCAGCACCACGGTCATGGCCAGCACGTAGTCGCGCGTGACGCCGTACTTCACGGCGCGCATGCCGCCCGCGTTCGTGGACACGTTGCCGCCCACGGTCGCGGTCTTTTCGCCTGGGTCGGGCGGATACATCAGGCCGCGCGTGAGCGCGTCGGCCGCGAGGTCGCACAGCAGCACGCCGGGCTGGATGTGCACGACGAGGTTGTTCATGTCATAGGAGAGGATCTTGTTCATGCGCGTCGTGCACAGCACCACGCCGCCGCACAGCGGCACGCATCCGCCGACGAGGCCCGTGCCGGCGCCGCGCGGCGTGACGGGGATGTTGTTGTCATAGCACACGCGCATGATCGCGGACACCTCTTCGGTGCTCTCTGCCTCGCAGACCACCTCGGGGTAATACTTGCCGTAGATGGGCATTTCGTCGTGGCTGAAGTCGTCCTTCACCGCGTCGCCTGCGAAAAAGCGCTTCGCGCCCACGATGGCCTGAAGCTGCGCGGCAATTTCAGGTGTGACTTTCTTGTATTTCGTCATTTCTGACCTCCTAACTTGTTCTGCACTTATAAAATAACACAATACAGGAGATAGTTGTCAAGTATCCCCTGTGTGAAAAAATCATATTTTTGCGCAAAAAAGCTTCCGGCCCGAGATACGGGCCGGAAGCCCGGAATTATTGTTCTGCCTTCCCGAGTTTGGGAAGCGCAAGTGTGACGAGGATGCCGACAATGGCAATTACGCCGGCCAGGATGAAGGCCATGGAGGTGTTGACGGCCTTGGCGAGGAAACTTGTTCCGATTGAGGCAACGCCGAAGCCGATCATAACAAGTGAGCAGACAAGACCAGCGTTCTCGGAGCCGAGATAGTCGGTCGTGAGCGAGGGCATGGTCGCCGCCGTACCGCCGTAAGTGAAGCTGAGCAGCCAGAAGCACACGATATATACAATTCCCTTGGAGAACGTGAGCAACACGATGGCAAGGATCGTGATTGCAAAGCAGAGGAGCATAGCGCCTTTGCGGCCAATCTTATCACTGCCTGCGGAAATCAGGAAGCGGCCGGCGACCTGCATGAGCGACGCGACGGAAACACCCGTCACGAGCAGTGTCTTGTCCAGACCTCTGGATGTGCAATAGCTGACGAAGATCGCACTGAGAAGCACAAACGCCGGGATCGCGCAGAAATAGACAAGGCTGAGGAGATAATATTCTCTGCACCGGAAGCAATCGCGTGCAGTCGTGCAGGTGTTTTTGGAAACGGCGACCGCGCCCGACGGCTTGTAGTCGGCCATATATCCCGCCGGGGGTGCCTTGATGGTCAGCATGCCGAACACTGCGACGACAGCAAAGATGACTGCGAGTATCCGGAACGTTCCCGTAAAG
>JAEDGJ010000193.1 GCA_016297585.1 Clostridiaceae bacterium | reverse complement strand
CGGACGGCACGCGATGCGTGTCGAGATGATCCGCGAGCTTGAGAAAAAATACTGAAAAAAGGACGGTGACGGGGCGATGCTGGAGCCTCGGGAGTATATCCAAGCGCATTTTGACGAGATGATCGCCGATCTGCGCGCGCTGGCGGTCATTCCCGCGCCCTCGGGACAGGAGGACGCGCGCGCGGCGTGGGTCGCGGACTTTCTGCGCCGGTACGGCGCAAACCCCGTGACGGACGGCGCAAAAAACGTGCTCTGCACCTTCGGCGACATGGAAAGCGCCCCTGCGGACGCCTATATCGCGCATACCGACGTCGTCTTTCCCGATACGCAGCCGCTGCCGCTCGTCGAGGACGGCACCGTGCTGCGCTGCCCCGGCATCGGCGACGACACCGCGAATCTGATCTGCCTTCTCTACGCCGCGCGCTATATCCTCGAAAACGGCCTTGTCCCCGTGCGCCCCGTCCTCCTCGCCGCCAATTCCTGCGAGGAGGGGCTCGGCAACCTGCGCGGCGTCACGCGGCTCTGCGACGACCACGCGCTGCGCCGCCTTGTCACCTTCGACGGCGGACTCGGCTCCTGCGTGACGACGGCGGTCGGCTCGTACCGCTACCGCGTCACCGTGCGCGCCGAGGGCGGCCACAGCTTCGGCGCGTTCGGCAACCGCAGCGCGATCGCGTATCTCGCGAGCCTCATCGATACGCTCTACCGCATGAAGCCGCCCGCCTTCGGCCGCACGACCTACAACGTCGGCGAGATCGGCGGCGGCACCTCCGTCAATACGATCGCGGAGGAGGCGTGGATGCTCTACGAGTTCCGCTCCGACGACCGGCGCGGGCTCGAGGCGATGCGCGTGTTCTTCGAGCGCACGCTCGACGCGTACCGCGCGATGGGCGTCGAGGTCGAGTGTACGCTTCTCGGCGTGCGTCCGTCGAACGACGGCGTCGACCCTGCCGCGCTCGACGCGCTGGTCGCGGAGGCGGACGCCGTCTATACGTCGCTTGCAGGCGGGCATCTGCGTCCCGGCTCCGGCTCGACGGACGCGAATCTGCCGCTGTCGCGCGGCATCCCGGCGGTCTGCCTCGGCGTCGTCGGACGCGGCGGCGGCACGCATACCCGCGACGAGTGGGTCGATACGGCCGATCTCGCGCGCGGCGCGGAATATGCCCTGAGGATCGTCCTCGGCTCGTTTGCGGGCTGATCCCCGCGCGTTTTGCGCACGACTATGCGCCGTCCCGGGGTTGACAGGGACGGCAGAATGTGGTATCATAGCGCACATAGGGGCGTCTTTTGCCCCTTTCTTTTCGCAATGCAGCACGGAAGCATAAAAAAGGATGGCATTTGGAGGTTTTTGCAGCATGGTTATCATGGATTATCTGGAAAAGAACGCGCGCCTGCATCCGTCGGAGGTCGCGCTGGTCGAGATCAACCCGGCGCTGCGGCCCGACCGCACGACGTGGAAGGAATTTGATCTGATCGAATCGGGCGCCGGCGGGCAGTACCGCCGCGAGCTGACGTGGAAGGAATTCGACATGCAGGCGAACCGCTTTGCAAACCTCCTGCTGTCCCGCGGCGTCAAGAAGGGCGACAAGGTCGCGATCCTCCTGATGAACTGCCTCGAGTGGCTGCCCATCTATTTCGGCATCCTCAAGACCGGCGCGCTCGCCGTGCCGATGAATTACCGCTACACCGCCGAGGAGATCGACTACTGCCTCAAGCTCTCCGACGCGTCGGTGCTCGTGTTCGGCCCCGAATTTGTCGGCCGCATCGAGGCGATCGAGGAGAAGCTGCGCGGCATGCGCGCGATGTTCTACGCCGGCCACGACACCCCCGGCTTTGCGGACAACTATGAGCAGTACACCGCGTTCTGCTCGACCTCCGCGCCCGCGATCGAGCTGACCGAGGACGACGACGCGGCGATCTACTTCTCCTCCGGCACCACCGGCTTCCCGAAGGCCATCCTGCACGCGCACCGCGCCCTCGTCGCCTCCGCGATGACCGAGCAGAACCACCACGGCCAGTCCCGCGACGACGTCTTCCTCTGCATCCCGCCGCTCTACCACACCGGCGCGAAGATGCACTGGTTCGGCAGCCTGATCTCCTGCAGCAAGGCCGTGCTCCTGCGCGGCGTCAAGCCCGAGTGGATCCTGCGCGCCGTGTCCGACGAGCGCGCGACGATCGTCTGGCTGCTCGTGCCGTGGGCGCAGGACATCCTTGACGCCATCGACCGCGGCGAGATCAAGCTCGAGGACTACCGCCTCGCGCAGTGGCGCCTGATGCACATCGGCGCCCAGCCCGTGCCGCCGTCCCTCATCAAGCGCTGGAAGGCCGTCTTCCCGCACCACGAATACGATACGAACTACGGCCTCTCCGAGTCCATCGGCCCCGGCTGCGTCCATCTCGGCGTCGAGAACATCGACCACGTCGGCGCGATCGGCAAGGCGGGCTATCTCTGGGAGACCGAGATCCGCGACGACCGCGGAGAGGCGATCACCGCGCCGGAGCAGGTCGGCGAGCTCGCCGTGCGCGGCCCCGGCGTCATGAAGTGTTACTATAAAAACCCCGAAGCCACGGCGGAGATCCTGCGCGACGGCTGGCTTTTAACCGGCGACATGGCGAAATACGACGAGGACGGCTTTATCTATCTCGTCGACCGCAAGAAGGACGTCATCATCACCGGCGGCGAGAACCTGTATCCGGTGCAGATCGAGGACTTCCTGCGCGCGCATCCGAAGATCAAGGACGTCGCGGTCATCGGTCTGCCGGACGACCGTCTCGGCGAGATCGCGGCGGCGATCGTCGAGATCAAGGAGGGCGAGAGCTGCACGGAGGCGGAGATCGACGAGTTCTGCACGGGTCTTCCGCGCTACAAGCGCCCGAAGAAGATCATCCTCGCGTCCGTGCCGCGCAATCCCACGGGCAAGATCGAAAAGCCGAAGCTCCGTGAAATCTACTGCGGCAAGCGTCTCGTGGAAGCGCAGACGACGCGGTAAAAAGAGGAGCTTTTCCGGGAAATCAAGGAGGGCGAACCTATGGAGAGTCTGCGGGAGCTGTATCGGATCGGACGGGGGCCGTCGTCGTCGCACACGATGGGGCCGACGTACGCGGCGAGCCGTGTGCGCCGGGAGAATCCGGACGCGACGCGGTTTGAAGCGACGCTTTTCGGCTCGCTTGCAAAGACCGGGAGAGGGCATCTGACGGACGCCGCCATCCGGGACGCGCTCTATCCCGCGCCGGTCGAGATCACCTTCGACACGGACACGCCGGAGACGACGCTGCCGCATCCGAATACGATGGACATCCGGGTATTCGAGGGCGAGCGCATGACGGCGGTGTACCGGTTCTTGAGCGTCGGCGGCGGCAAGATCGTGCTGGAGGGCGAGCCGGAGACGGCGGCGGAGCAGATATACGCGGAGTCGTCGTTTGCGGCGATCCGCGACGTCTGCACGCGCGAGGACCTCCGGCTGTGGGAGTACGTCGAGCGTGCGGAGGGCGCGGAGA
>JAEDGJ010000034.1 GCA_016297585.1 Clostridiaceae bacterium | reverse complement strand
ATCTGATGGACGGCACCAAGCGCTTCGGCGAACTGAAAAAGTCCATCGGCACGGTATCCCAGAAGGTGCTGACCGCCCAGCTCCGGGACATGGAGGAAAAGGGGCTGCTGTCGCGCAAGGTCTATGCCGAGGTGCCGCCGCGGGTGGAGTATACCCTCACGGAAACCGGGTACAGCCTGAAACCGGTGCTGGACGCCATGTCGGCCTGGGGAGAAGGCTACCGGGCAAAGAACGGGTAAGCGGCGGTTCCGTTTCCCCGTCCCGAAAGCCCAAACGGTCATTTTTTCGCCCCCCGGCACAAAACAAAACATAGCGGCCCGGGGGACGAAGTCATTTCCCTCGGGCCTCATAGGAAGCTGCGTTTATTCGTGCTTCAGGCGGCTCTCCCACTCTGCCTCTTTGAACCCCACGAGAACAAAATCCTCTCCGATGACGAGCGGACGCTTTACCAGCATCCCGTCGGTGGAAAGCAGCTGCAGCATTTCCTCCCCGCTCATATCGGGCAGTTTGTTTTTCAGCTCCAGCGACTTATAGAGCAACCCGCTGGTGTTGAAAAACTTCCGGAGCGGCAGGCCGCTGGTCCGATGCCACGCGGAGAGCTCCTCAAATGTCGGATTCTCGGCTTTGATGTCCCGGAGCGCATAGGGAATCCGGTTTTCGTCCAGCCACTTCTGCGCTTTCTGACAGGTCGTGCATTTGGGATAGCATACAAAGGTAATCATTTCGGTCACGCTCCTAAAAAAATCTGATCAACGGCACACCGCGCCTCACGGATCGCCAAAACGGTTTTTTCTGTCCCGATGAAACCCGGACGATGCCGCCGACCCCGCCGCGGCTGCGCTGTGGGCGTCCTGTCATCCGAGACTGCCGTGCGGCATCCCTTTCCTCCTTTCATGATAGCACATTCGGACAAAAAAGGCAAGAAGATGGGGAAACTCCCGTCTTGCGGCACGGTACAAAACCCCTTTCCACATAAATAAGTCCGCCCTGCGGCAGAGCGGACTAACGTTTTAGAATCTGTGGACTTCGGGCGCGGCGGTGAAAGAGCTGAAGGTGGCTGCGGCATTCTTCAGATACAGCACCTGCGTGTTGTCGTCATGTTCGTCGTACATACCGCGCAGGCTGGGGTAATCATCCAGCATGGACTTCTTCGCCTCCACGCGGTCGTCCTCTGCCAGTTCGGCGGCCACGCGCAGCCATACGCCGTCCTTGAACGCGCAGATCTCGCACTTGGGGTTGGCGGCGATCTGTCTGGACACGGGTTTTGACTTTCCGGTCTGGATATAGAGCCTGCCTTCAAAGATGTGGGCGGTGCCGAAAGGACGGACGCGGGGCTGGTCGCCCTCCACGGTCGCCAGATAATACGTCCCGGCCGATTTCAGAAATTCACATACCTTTTCCATATTGCATACCTCCGTTCGTTTGATCGCTTGACGCATCCTGTTTTAATATCATACAGCCAAAAGCTTTTCCTGTAAAGTAGGTACTGTTTTGCACCTTAGTTACCGAATGGAACCTATCAGAAGGTCTTGCGCAAATCCCGCTTTGCGCAAGGCCGCCGTGCGGCGGGCATAAACTGCGAAACGCTTCCTGTTCAAAACCGGAGAATAAGTCTCCGATTTCTTCTGACAGGAAGCGTTTTTTATAAACAAGCCGCAGGCTTAGCCGAGCAGCGCGCCTTCCAGATCGGACAGCATGATGCCCAGCGCCGTAATGCCGCCCTCGGCGGTATACCAGACATTGGAATGCTCCAGTACGACCACACGGCCGTTCTTCGACGCCTCGGTCTTGCCGATCAGCTCGTTGTCGAGCACCTCGGCGGCGAGCTGCGCGCCCTCCGTACCGATTGCGGCGTCGCGGTCCATTGCGAAGATGTAGTCCGGATTCTTGTCCAGTACAAACTCGAAGGACGCCTCGTTGCCATGGGTGGAGGTGCTCGTATCGCTGTCCACCCCGACGTTTTCAAAGCCGATTTCCACACCGATGATGGAGCAGCGCCCGTCGTTGCCCAGCAGGCTGAAGCCCCCGGCATTCACCATGCCGATAATGGCCGTTTTGCCCTCTGCCGCGGCCTGCAGCGCCTCCATCCGGGAATCGTATTCGCTCAGCAGCGCATCCACCTGCGCTTCGGCGCCGAACATGGCCGCAAGCTCCTTTGCATTGCTGTAGGTGCTCTCTACAAGCCCCAGCGCGGTGTCCGTCTTGAGATAAAACACCGGCGCGATCTTGGCCAGCTCATCGTACACGCTCGAAAGCCGTCCGCCGATGATGATGACCTCCGGCTCGCATTCCATCAGCGCTTCCATATCCGCTTCCTTGATGGTCCCGAGATTGAACAGCGCATCGTTGGTAACATAATCCTGCAGATAATCGATGGAGGAGCCCTTGGAAACGCCTACGATGCGGTCTCCGCAGCCGATGTTATCCAGAATGTCGAGCGCCGCCAAGTCCATCACGGCAACCCGCCGGGGATTATAGGGAAAATCCGCCTCCACTTTTTCTCCGGCGCCGTTATAGGTGGCAAGCGTGATGACGGACGGCTCGTTTTCCGCCGGCGCGGCGGTGGTTTCGCTCTGCGAGGTCTGCGTATTCGGGGAAGCGCCGCTGCACGCCGTCAGCGCAAGCGCCAGGGCAGCGGCAAGAATGAGGGACAGAAGCTTTTTCATATCGGTTTCTCCTTTGTCAGTAATAGATGGAAAGGGGTTTTCCGTCAATCTCCATGATTTCAAAATCGACGCTGTAAATCTGCGACAGGTTCTCCTTCGTCATCACCTCCCGTACGGTGCCGAATTTCGCGATCCTCCCGTTCACAAACGCGCAGATATAATCGGAATAGAACGCGGCGTAATTGATCTCGTGCAGCACGAGCACCACCGTCTTTCCCAGCTCGTCGCAGAGCCTGCGGACAATGCGCATCATATTGGTGGCATGGTAGATATCCAGATTGTTTGTCGGCTCGTCCAGAAGGATATATTCCGTGTCCTGCGCGATGACCATGGCGATGTACGCGCGCTGGCGCTGGCCGCCGGACAGCTCGTCGATGAACTGCTCCTGCATATCCTCAAGCTCCATATAGGCAATGGAGCGGTCGACAATCGCCTCGTCCTCCGCCGTAAGCCGGCTCCCCGAATAGGGAAAGCGTCCGAAACTGACCAGCTCCCGCACCGTCAGCTTCATCTGGACGTTGTTGGTCTGCGTCAGGATCGCCAGCCGTCGGGAAAGCTCCCGGCTCTTCCACTTCCGGATCTCCCTGCCGTCGAAGTCGACCAGCCCCGCGTCTCCGGCGACCAGCCGGGAGATCATGCCCATGACGGTGGATTTTCCCGCGCCGTTGGGGCCGATCAGGGAAAGCACCTTCCCCTTCGGGATTTCAAAGCTGACGCCGTCGACTACGGCGCGGCCGTCGTAGCGCTTTGTCAGATCCTTCGTAAACATTTCAGCCTCGCTTTCTCTGCATCAGCAGCAGATACAGAAAATATACGCCGCCGCCCACCGTGATGAATACGCTGATGGGGATGGCATAGGTATACACCTGCTCCACAATCAGCTGTCCGGCAACCAGCAGAACCATGCCGATGAGAACGGAACCGGCAATCAGCCGGGTATGCCGGTAGGTCCGGAAAAGCTGGCGGGACAGATTCGCGATTATCAGCCCCAGAAAGGAAATCGGACCCACGAGCGCCGTCGCGACGGAAATATAGAGCACGACGCCCAGAAGCAGCCGCCGGATCACACGGTCATAATCCACGCCGAGATTGATCGCCTGCTCCCGCCCCAGCGTGATGACGTCCAGCACGCCGAGATCCCGGCGCAGCACGAACGCGATCGCCGCCATCAGCAGGGCGGCAAACAGGATGATCTCCTCGTTGACGTTTGAAAAGCTCGCGACCAGCGTGACGAGCAGGGTCTCATACTCATTGGGGTCCATCACTCTCACCAGCGTGCTCTGGATGCTGGAAAAGAATGAGCTTAAGACCGTTCCGATCAGCAGAACGTACAGCACGTTGTATTTTGTCTTTTTGAAAATAAAGCCGTACAGGAAGGTCGCCGTCACACTCATGATGAGCAGATCCATTGCAAAGGCAGCGTTGCCGCTGCGCAGGAGGATGCTGCCGGTTCCGAGGAAAAACGCGACCGCCGTATGCACGAGCGTATACAGGGCATTCATGCCGAGCAGGCAGGGCGTTACGATCGTGTTGTTGATGATCGACTGGAACACGATGGACGCCGCGCCGATGGCGGCCGCCGCCAGAAGCATGACGATGACCTTGACGGACCGCAGATGCAGCGCGTAGGACGCAAGCTTCGGATTGTCAAACCGCACGTTCACCGTCATATAGAGCACAACGGCAGCCGCAGCCGCGAGACACAGCCAGAAGAGCTTTTTCATCCCCGCCGTCCGGTTTTTCGGTGCCGCTCCGTTCACAGTCTTTCCCCTCCCGTCTGCCTGCGATATTTCCTGAAGCGAACCGCCTTTTGGCCGTGATTGAGGCGGTGAATCAGCATGCCGACAAACAGCGCGCTTCCCACGACGCCGATGATCAGCTCGATGGGCAGCTCATACGGCTTGATGACGATGCGTCCCAGCAGATCGCAGATCAGCACAAACAGCGCGCCGAAAAGGGCGGTATCCGCCAGCGTGCCCCGGATTTTGTCCCCCTTGAACATCGCGACAAGATTCGGCACGATCAGCCCGATATAGGAGACGCTGCCGACGATCACAACGATGCCGGCGGTAATCATGGCGGCGATGGTCAGCCCCAAAAACAGGATCAGGTTGTAGTTGACGCCGAGGTTTTTGGAGAAATCCCTGCCCATGCCCACGATGTTGAAGTGATTGGCAAAGAAAAAGGCCAGCACCACCAGCGGAACCGCGAGCCACACGATCTCGTAGCGGCCGCGCAGAACGGTGGAAAAGCTGCCGGTCAGCCAGCTTGACAGCGCCTGCGTCATCTCATAGCGGTAGGCGATGTAGTTCGTTATCCCGCCGATGACGTTGCCGAACATGATGCCGACAAGCGGCACCATGACGGGATCCCGGAATGGGATGTGCTGGACAAAGCAGACGAAAACCCAGGTGCCGAGCACCGCGCACACGGCAGAAAAGACGGCGCGGCTCCAGATGGTCGACTGCGGCATATAAACCAGCGCCAGCAGAATGCCGAACTGCGCGGACGAAATGGTCGCACCCGTCGTGGGGGATACGAACTTGTTTCTGCAGAGCTGCTGCATGATCAGCCCGGCAACGCTCATGCCGGCGCCGGTGCACAGAATGGCAAGCAGACGCGGCAGTCTGGAAATCAGCAGGATCTCGGCCTGCTCCCCGCCGCGCAGCAGCTCCGAAGGGGAAAGCGCAATCACGCCGACAAACAGCGAGAGTGCCGAAACGGCAAGCAGGAGCAGCGCAAGAAGAAGCGTGGAACGGTATTTTCGCATGGCGTCTCCTTTATTCGGTTAGCATATGCTAACCGTCAGATATAATACATGCGCGGCGCAAAAGCTCATTTTTTGTAAGAATTGGACTTCCATGCTTTCGCAACGCGCATTCTGACATAGGATTCACTTTTTCAAACCGCAAACCAACGGGGACATCGGATCCCGCACGGGTTCATCGCCCCCGTCATAGAGCATTATACCCGGATTCCGGCGGCGGTTCCACTCCAAAGCGCCGCAAAACGGCTCCGAACGGACGGTTTGTCCGGCACGTTCAGCCCCTGCGCCCGTCCAGCGCCTCCCGGATCGCGAGAAAGCTCTCCGGACTCACGGAATGCTCCAGCTCGCAGGCATCCCGCTCCGCGGTTTCGCGTTCCACGCCGAGCGCCATCAGCAGCTCCTGAAAAAACCGGTTCCGCTCATAGGTTTCCCGCGCAATTTTCAGGCCGCGCTCGGTCAGATAAAACAGATGATGCCCGTCCATCCGCACATACCCCTCCTGCTCCAGCGCTTTCAGGGCGACGGATACCGTCGGGCGGGACACCTTCATGCTCTTTGCAATTTCCGAGCCGCGCACCCCGGTCTGACTGTTCAGGACAAAAATGGTCTTCAGATAATCCTCGGTCGTTCTTTTCCTCTTCATTTTCGATGTCGCTCCCTCCCCCGGATTCCATGCGCACACAGAGGGTTAGTTTTTGCTAACCCTCTGTGAAAAGGCGCAGGCAGCCCTATAGTTAGCTGCCGCTAACATCTGCATCATAACATGAAAACCGGGAAAAGTCAACCTCTCCGGGTCCGGTTTTTTTCAACTTTTTCCGCGCTGTCCCACCCGGCATCCCGTCGGAACAAAAAAGGGGATGCTGCCGCATCCCCTTTTTATCCGCAAAGCCGGGACGCCGCCGCCCGTTCTCACGACCGGCCGAACAGGGAAAACCGTCCCTTCTCATACGGCTCCGACCGGATCGCCGTCACCCGGTACCCCGTCTCTTCCACAACGGCTTTCAGCCTGTCCGCGTCCAGCTCCTGCTCCGCCAGGATCTCCGTCTTCCCCTTCGCATGGAAGGAGCGGACCTTCTTTACCGGGAACGTCCGGCGAACGGCGTCGTTGACATGCGCCTCGCACATCCCGCAGGCCATGCCGTCAATATCCATCGTGATCTTTACCATTTCAATCTCCCTTTCCGCGCGCCATCGGACAGTTCTCCCGCCGCACGGCGTGTTCTTCGAGTATTCCCTTCAGCGCCGCCATCGAGCTGGTATGGCACCGGGCGACGCGGACGTTCTCCCCTGCCGCCTCCCGCAGCGCGCAGCGCACCATCGTGTGCGAAATGGTGCTCGTAAACAGCACCAGCAGATCCGGACAGCCCATTTTCCGCAGCCCGGCGTTCATATTGGTATAGACCTTTGCGCTGCAATCGTATGCGCGGCAAAGCTCCTTATACTGCCTGACCATACACTCGTTTCCGCCGACAATGACAACGCTCATCCCGGATTTTCCTCCTTTTCCGCCGCTGGGTTAGCCAAAGCTAACCCGCATTCCTGCCTCTTCCCCCTTTTTTCGGGGTCTGTCATGATTGGATTATAGCATCCCTTCCCGTCCGTTTCCGCTCCAAACCGGTGGTTTCCTGCTCCAAACGGTCATTTTTCGTGGTGCCGGAAAGCGCCGTCCGCCGGCGCATTCCGGTAATCCTTCGGCGCCATCCCCATAACGGCTTTGAAGGCCCCGGCGAATTTGCTGGCATTGTCATAGCCGTACCGTCCGGCGACCTCCGATACGGACAGATCCGTCTCCCGCAGCAGCTTTGCGGCGGACTCCATCTTCTGCATCCGGATGTAGCTGTACAGCGACGCGCCGTATACGCTTTTCACGCCGGCCTTGATCTGCGTCGCGGACACATGAAACCGGGACGCCAGCTGCTCCACCGTAATCCGGCTGTCCATACGCGCCGTCAGGTACCGGCACACCTGTCTGGCAAGCTCGCGCTGGCTGTTGGAGCAGCTCCGCCGGGACAGCTCTCCGGTACCGGCATCGATACAGGACAGAAAGAGGAGCAGCTCGAGCACCTTGACCTTGAAATACCCCTTCCGAATCTCCGCGGGCACGGCGTAAAGCTCCGAAAAGATGTGTTCGACGGCGGGCTGGGAGCGCGCCACGAACGCATCGTGGGAGCTGCAGAATTTCTGCATCAGAAGCTGCGGCCGGACGTTGACGTCGTCCAGGAAACAGGAGAGGCAGCGGGGAGCCTGTCCGACGTTGACCGCAATCGTCACACCGTGATAATGACCGAGCGGATAATACCGGCAGTGCAGCCCGGTTTCCGGTCGGCAGACCGCCAGATCGCCCGGCTCCATATAGTAAAACCGCTCCGCATCGCTGCCTTCCATGCGTCCTTCCCGGCAATGCCGGATCTCAAACACGCCGCTGTCCGTCTCCGGGCAGACGATGCAGCTTTTGGCATGAACGTCATGGTATTGCAGCGTGATGCCCGGAAAAACCCGGAAGCACCGCACCACCGCCTCGCCGTCCGTTCCCGGAATGCGAAGCAGCGTGCAGCCTTCTTCCCCGCTCTGCATGTCGGCCGTCTCCCGGTCTTCCGTCTGTGCAAACGTCAGCAAACCCCTTTTCATCCCCTTTCCTCAGCCGCCGCACGGGGCTTTCCGGCGGCGAAAAACGCTTGTAGTTAGCTTTCGCTAACCACAGGTAATGATACCCCTTTCCCCGGGATTTGTCAAGCCCCCTTTTCCCGGCGGTTTTTGCCCTGCCGGGACTGTCCTCGCCCTTTTTATTCCCTCTGCACGCCTTTTTCGTGGGATTTTTCGAAAAAACGCTTGACAGAACGCGCCTTTTTGCGTAAACTGTGAGCAGTCGGAATACTCACACACGCCGTCTCCGGTTCCGGGACGCGCAAAAGGGAGAAGAACAAAGCCATGACATTCGGAGAGAAATTCCGGGCGGAACGGGAAAAGAAGGGGCTTACGCAGCAGCAGACGGCCGACGGGCTGGGCATCAACCGCCGCATGATCACCCGCTACGAAAACGGCATCTCCTTTCCCCGGACGCGGGATGCCTACAAAAAAATCGCGGACTTTTTTGAAACCGACATCAACTATCTGCTGACGGAGGACGAAGCCTTCGTCATGGAAGCGTCCGAGCAGTACGGCTCCCGCGGCATGAAGCAGGCAAAGGAGCTGATCGACGGCATGTCCGGCCTGTTCGCGGGCGGCACGCTGTCCGAGCAGGACAAGGACGCCGTGATGAAGGCGCTGCAGGACATCTACTGGGAATCCAAGGCCCGAAACGCATCAAAGCCGCGCCGCACGCCGGATCCGGAAACCGGCAGATGAACTATACCGTACGCAGACAGGTCATCCCGTCGGACGGACGCCGCATGAAGCTGCTCATCCTGCGTCCGAAGGGCATGCCGCCGGACGGCGGACGTCCCGGCGTCCTGTGGATCCACGGCGGCGGCTATGTCACCGGCATGGCGGAGATGGTGTTTATCTCGCGGGCGAAAGCCCTGTGCGAAAAATACGGCGCGGTGATCGTCTCCCCGGCCTACCGGCTTGCCGGACAAGCGCCCTACCCGGCGGCGCTGAACGACTGTCACCGGGCGCTGCGGTACCTCCTCGACCATGCGGCGGCGCTCGGCGTCCGTTCCGATCAGCTCATGGTCGGCGGCGAGAGCGCGGGCGGAGGACTCGCGGCGGCGCTCTGTATGTACGAAAAAGACCGCGGCGGCGTGCGCATCGCCTATCAGATGCCGCTTTATCCGATGCTCGACTGCGAGGACACCGAAACGTCGCGGGACAACCATGCGCCCGTCTGGAACACCCGGCGCAACCACTACGGCTGGTCGCGCTATCTGCGGGGGCTCGGGGCAGATCCCGTACCGGCCTACGCTTCTCCGGCGCGGAGAACGGACTTTTCGGGCCTTCCCCCCGCCTACACCTTCGTCTGCACCGCGGAGCCCTTTTACGCGGAGACGCTGACCTTCGTCCGCAGCCTGCGCCGCGACGGCGTGGACGCGGAGGCCGACGTCTACCCGGGGCTGTTTCACGCGTTTGACATGCTGCTGCCCTTCCGGAAGGTCAGCCGAAAAGCCGCCGCCAATTTCGAGCGGCATTTTGAAGCGGCGCTGCGGCATTGCTTTGCGCCGCAGGATGCCCCGTAAACCGTCGGAGAGAAAAATGTTCTCCCCGGCGGTTTTTTTCATCGTCCGCCTGTGGGAAAGGAAAACCCGACGACCGGGCACGCATTTTTTTGAAAAACCCCCTTGACTCTCCCATTGTGGCAGGGAGTATAATCCGTTTTGAGCTCAAAAACCGACAGATCTGGAGGAACCATGCTGAAAATCGGAGATTTTTCAAAGCTGTCCAGAGTCAGTATCCGTATGCTGCGCCATTACGACGAAATCGGCCTGCTCCATCCCGTCAAAACCGACCCCGACTCCGGCTACCGCTATTACGGCGAGGACCAGCTCCTCACGGCCGGGCGGATCACGGCTCTCAAGGACATGGGATTCGGCCTGTCCGCAATCGGCGAGCTGCTCGGCTGCTACGAGCACCGGGATACGCTGGAGCGCTGCCTGCTTTCCAAGCGGGAGGAGCTTTTGGCGCTGTCCTGTCAGACCGCCCGCCGTCTGCGGCTTCTGGATACGGCTCTCGACCGCATCAGAAAGGATGACGAAACCATGCAATACGATGTCACTCTCAAAACCTTCCCCGCGCGCTACGCCGCCACCGTCCGGATGCACATCCCGTCCTATGAGATGGAGGGACAGCTCTGGGGGGTGCTCGTCCGCGAAACGGCGCCGCTGAACCTCGTTCCCGACGACCCGTGCTACTGCAGCGTCGTCTTCCACGACAAGGAATACCGGGAGGAGGACGTGGACGTGGAAGCGCAGAAGACCGTCCGGGGGCAGTACCCCGACACGGCACACGTCAGATTCAAAACGCTGCCGGAGGTCACCGTCGCCTCCGCCGTCTGCAAGGGCTCCTATGACCAGCTGAACGCCGTCATGGCGGCGACGGCAAACTGGGTGACGGCCAACGGCTACGAGTTCGACGGCCCGGCCTTCAACATCTACCATGTCAGCCCGCACGAGACCTCCGATCCCGACCGCTTCGTGACCGAGGTCTGCTATCCCGTCAAAAAGCGTTGACCGTCCCCCGCACGCGTGCCCCGGAGACGCCGCGCCGGGGCACGCGCCGAAAAAACGTGCGCCGCAAAAGCGGGCATTTGTCCCTTGACTTCTCCGTTTTCCGGGTCTACAATATTTCCCGTGCGCATCCGCCCGGATTCCGGACGCGCACGGAAATCATCCGTCCGGCCATACGGCCGGCGGCAGGAAGCTGGATCGACAATGAAGGAAAACGCGCAGTTACGGGAAAAAGGGGCGCTGCACCCATTAAAACAGTTTTTGCAGACGCTGTTCGATATCCGCGGCGACATGATGAGCTATGAGGACATCGACGCGATGATGAAGGAAAACACCATCATCCACGGCTCCAATATGTGGATCCTGATGCTGGCGATCCTGATCGCGTCGATCGGCCTCAACGTCAATTCCACGGCCGTCATCATCGGCGCGATGCTGATCTCGCCGCTGATGAGCGGCATCCTGACGATGGGGTATTCCCTCGCGGTGCGCGACCTGAACATGCTGCGCCGCGCGCTGCAGCGCTTCGGCGCGCAGGTGGTCATCAGTCTGCTCGCGTCCACCCTCTATTTCTGGATCTCGCCGCTGGACGACCCGACGTCGGAGATGATCGCCCGCACCAGTCCGACGCTGTGGGACGTGCTGATCGCGCTGTTCGGCGGCATAGCCGGCATCATCGGCAACACCCGCCGGAAAAAGGGCAATGTCATCCCGGGCGTCGCCATTGCGACGGCGCTGATGCCGCCGCTCTGCACGGTCGGCTACGGCATCGCCACGCTGCAGCCCCGCTTTATCTTCGGCGCGTTCTACCTGTTCTTCATCAACACGCTGTTCATCGCCCTCTCCGCGGCGCTCATCATCGTCCTGCTCGGCGTTCCGAAGCACCAGACGCTGGATCCACGCCGTCAGCGGAAGATCAACCGCACGGTGGCGGCTATCACGGTGTTTACCGTCATCCCCAGCCTGCTGATCGGCGCCTATACGGTATACTCCTCCTATATGGAGCACAACATCTCGGACTATCTGAAGACGGAATTCGTATTCAGCGACACCCAGCTCGTAAAGAGCAGCTTCGATATGTCCGATAAGACCATTTCCGTCTCGCTGGTCGGCACGCCGGTCTCCGACGAGACCATCGCGCGGCTGGAGAATGCGCTCGTGCGGTACGACCTTGACGACTATTCGCTGCACGTCATGCAGAACACCGTGCTGCGCGCTGATGAGGTCGACGCCACCGACAAAATCACCATCGCCATTCAGGAAAACACCATTTCCGAGCTGAACCGGCAGCTGGAGGAGCAGCAGGCGCGCCTTGAGGAGCTCGAGAGCAGCGCCGCGGCCAAGCTGGACTTCGGGGAAATGGCGCGGAAAGCCGAAAGCATCTTCCCGACGCTGACCGGCTGCTGCTGCGGCGTCATCGCGGACGAGTCCGGCGAATACATCATTCTCGCCGCCGGCATGACGCGGAATCTGACGCCGTCGGAGAGAGCCGTACTGGAAAACTGGCTGAAAACCGAGAGCGGACTGGAGCAGGCAAAGCTGTTTTTGTCCACAAAATGAAGAAAACCGCCGGAAGCCATCCGTTTTTCGAATGGTTTCCGGCGGTTTTTTGATGACAGCAGACCGCGGCCTTTTTATGCCTTCAGCCGGTAGGCGCCGTCCGCCGCGGCTTCCACCGTGCCGGACGCTGCCATCTCGCCGAGCAGCGCCTCCGCCTCCGCGTCTCCGATGCCGAGCAGCCCGGCAATCCCGGATGCGCCGGCCGTAACGCAGTCGGTCAGATAATCGATCACCGCCGCCTTGCGGATCTCATCCAGCGCGGCGTGGTTTCCCTGCCGCTTGCCGCATCCTGCCGGCCGCATCGAAAGCAGCAGCGTGATCCGATCCGGCGAAAAGCTCTCCCCGATCACCGGCGGCTCCCAGCCGCGCTCCTTCCAGAGCGCGTACAGGTTCGGGATGCCGCAGCCCTCGCCCTCGCCGACGTTGATGTAGTTGAACATCCGGGCAAGCGCCGCGTTTCGGGGATCGGACACGCCGCCGCTCTGCGCGGTCTCGACGGCGATGCGGAGCGCGCCGGGGTTCGACAGGACGATCCGGTCGCCGCCGCGGACGACGGTCACCCCCTGGCGGCTGCGGTAGTCGGCATGGATCAGCGCGTTGACGAGCGCCTCCCGAAGCGCCTCGCAGACCGGCACGTCCTGCGCGGCACCGTCCGGCGTGATCCGGTCCGATACGGCGCAGAAAAAGTCGAACACGCTGCCGCTCCAGAGCCCGGAGGACGACACGATGCGCGCCGTACAGCGGGCGCTCCCGTCCGGGCGCTCCTGATAGTCAAGCAGGAAGCCCGGGAACTCCCGGACGATCTCGCTTTCCTTTCCGAACATCAGCAGTCCCGCCGCCGTCGGATGGAGCGCGCCGTCCGCGCCCACGCCCGCCGCGCCCAGCCTGCACAGCAGCGCCTCGTCCGTTTCTGCGTTCCGGAAAAGCCCCGGACGGAGGCGTTCCAGCCGGAGCCGGTACCGGGCGATGCTCTCCGGCACGAGCGCGTCCAGGCCGCGCGTGTCGAGGAGCCGCATATCCTGCGTGCGCACCGCGGCGTCGCGCTGCATCCCTTCGACTTCCTCACGGGTACAGCGGTAGTCGCCCTCGCCGCTGCGGCGGTAGGTGCCGGTAAAGGGGTTTCCTTCGACATACACCGGCTTGTCGGTGCGCTGCGCACGCGGCACGGTGATCGCGATGATGCGGCAGCCGTCCGCATCCTCGATCCGGACATGCTCCCGCGTCAGCACGTTGACGCTGACCCGTTTTGCGTCTCCCGCGATCTCCCAGAACTCCCGCACCAGCCGCTCCGGATCCGGCAGATCGACCGGATGCAGGGATTTGTCCCGATACTCCTCCACGCCGAGCAGGATGACGCCGCCGAGGGTGTTGGCAAACGCGGAATAGGTCTCCCAGATGCTGTGGGGCAGCCCGCCGAGCGCCTTTTTCGCCTCGATGCGGTTGTTTTCGCGGTAGCGCTCGATATTGGCAAAGTCGATCATGCACACACACCGTCCCTGTCCCGGACGCGCCGGATCACTTGCTGTTTTCGCGCACGGCCTTCGCGATCAGCGCCTGCCCCTCGGGCGAGCGCAGCACGTCGCGCACGGCGGCGCGCAGTGCGTCCTGAAAGTCCTTTCCGTTCAGGAACGCGTTCAGCATGGTCGTGTTTGCCTCTCCTGCCGACGCGACGGGCTCCTCGCGGCGCGGCACGGCTGCGGCGCGCTTGGGCTGCGGCGCGGGGCGCACCGGCTCGGGCTTTTCGGCAAACGCGCGCTCCATCCAGGACTCCGACGAGGTGCGGTCGTCGCTCTCGCCGCGCAGATAGGCGACGGAGACGCCGAAGTATGCCGCGATGCGTTCCTGCTGCGCCTGCGTGGGCGTCTGGCGTCCGGTTTCGAAGCGCTCAAACGCCATCTTGGGGAAGCCAAGCTCCGCCGCCAGCGCCGGACGGCTGATATTGCGCTCCATGCGCAGCGACTCGATTCTCTGTGCGATCGAAAACATGATTCTGTCAATCCTCTCTGTTGTGATGCCTTTTTCCCCTACAGTATAGCACGTTTTTCCGTCCCGCGCAATGCCGCCGCGGCATCACCGCGCATTTTCTGTCTGTTCCGCCGTCCCGCGCCGGACATACAGAAAACGGCAGATGCGTCTTTCGCTGCCCTGATAGTTTCCCTGCCCCTCGAATTGCCTGACAAAACCGCACTTTTCCATCACGCGGGCGGACGCGAGGTTGTCGGCAAGGCAGATGCCGGTCATCCGGTCCGTGCCGAGCGCGTCCAGCATCGCCGGCAGAAACGCCCGCACGGCCTCGGTCGCGTACCCGCGCCCGGTATAGCCGCCCGCGATGTGGTAGCCGATCTCCCATTCGCCCTCGCCGATCGGCACGGCCTGCACATAGCCGACGTAGGTGCCGTCCCGGAGCAGCACGGGGCAGACCTGCGGCCCCTGACCGCTTTTGCGGCATCCGATCAGATACCCGACGGTCTCCGCGGCTTCCTCCACGGTCTCGAAGACCTCGTCCGGTACGAACCGGCGGTTGTCCTCGTCCAGCGAGCCGCGGTGGACGCTTTCCGCCATGGAAATGTCAAATTCGGTAATGACGAGCCGTTCGGTTTCGATTCTCATGCTTTTTCTCCTGCTTTTCCGGCGTTTTCCGTCTTTTTTTCCCTGTCTCCGCCGGATTCCATTATACGGATTTTTTGCCGCCTGTCAAGGGCCAATCGCGCGCCGTCCCGGATGCGCGCTTTTCCGCCTTTTTCGGAAAAAAAACTACTGCGCGACCGTGAACAGCGCGTGAAAATACCCCTTTTGCTCCATCAGCGCGTCAAAGCTGCCGCATTCCTCGATCCTGCCGTTTTTCAGGACCAGAATCCCGTCGTACCGGCGCAGCAGCGCTTCGTTCAGCGTATGCGTCACCACGATGCGCGTCACGCCCTCGAGATCGAGGATGTCGCCTGCGACAAGACTTGCCGTCTGCGCGTCCAGCGCCGCCGTGGCTTCGTCGGCAAACAGGACGGACGACTGCTTTACAAGGCTCCGGGCAATGGAAATGCGCTGCTTTTCGCCGCCGGACAGCCCCGCGCCGTTTTCGCCGCAGAGATAGCCGTCTCCCCGCTCCCGGATCAGCCCGCCGAGGTGCGCGTGCGCAATGGCCGCGTCGATCTCCCGCTGCGGGAAGCTGCGGAACATGGTGACATTGTCCCGGATGGAGGCGTTGAACACGAACACATTCTGCTGAATGGAGGAGATCATCCCGTACAGACTCTCCGGACTAACGGTGCGAAGCTCCGTTTCGTCGTAGAAGATCTGCCCCCGGTAGTCCGTGCGGGCTGCCGTCAGCAGCTGCAGCAGCGTCGATTTCCCGCTGCCGCTGCCGCCCACCACGGCATAGGCCTTCCCCGCCTCCAGCTCGGCGGACAGGTCGTGCAGCACCTCCTTTTTCCCGTCGTAGCCAAAAGACACATGCTCCAGCCGGATCCCCCGTTCCAGCCGCGTAAGCGCCGTATTTCCCGTATTCGCCGGGTTCCGTTCCAGCGCGTCCGCCAGCTTGCCGATCAGCCCCAGCGCCGCTTTCCGGCTTGCCAGCAGTCCCGGCAGCTCGGCCACAGGCTCGATCATGAAGTTCATCAGATTGACAAAGGCGATCACGATGCCGGGCGTCAGGCCGCGTCCGGTCAGGGCAAGGTACGCGCCGATGAGGAACACGCCGAGCTGTGCCAGCACGCCGGCAACGGAGCCGATCATCCCCACGAGGATCTTGACGCGCCGCCTGCCGAACTTTTCGTCTTCCAGCGCCCGGTTTTTTTCCGCAAACAGCCGGAAGATCTCACGCTCCGCCTTGAAGGTCTTCACGACGGAAAATCCGGCGAGACAGTCGCCGAGGGCGGCCGTGAAGTCCCGGTTCCGGTCGGAGACCCGGCGCTCGGCGGCAGCGATCTGCCGTCCCGTCAGAACCGACGCGATCAGCGGCAACACGGTCACGCCGACGGCGATCGCCGTCATCAGCGGGGAATACCAGAGCATCAGCGACAGCGCGCCCGAAAACGTCACCGCCTTCGTGATGACGGAGAGCTGCTGCGACAGGAAATCGGCTTCGATGCTGCTTGCGTCGTTGGTCAGCGCGGAGAGATACGCCGCCGTCCCCTCGTCCCGGAAGGAGGAGATGCTTTTTTCCATCAGCTTTTCGAAGGCGAATTCCTTATACTGCCGCATGGCGCGCCGGATAAAGCGGGGCTCCGCCGCGTACTGCAGCAGAGATGCCGCGACGCAGAGAAGGACAAAGATGCCGCAGAGCTTTGCCAGAAGCCCGATGGACAGCGCGCCCGGAACGCCGGAGGCCGAATCGATGAGCTGCTGCATGATCCAGGAAAGGATCAGGTTCAGGGTTCCGGAAACTAGCGAGGCGAAAACGGCAAGACACAGCATGGGCATATTTCCGCGATAAAACTGCGCCGTAAGCCGGTTTTTCAGCGTTTTATTCCGCATCTTCCCGCACTTCCTTCCAGAGTTTGCACAGCGCCGCGTTCTCCGTCTGCGCAGCGGCACGCCCGGCGCTCTCCATCGCCGTCGCGCCCAGATCGTCATAAATGCCCGCCTGCTCCGCCCGCGTCACAAAGCGCAGGGCGTTTGCACGGTAATCGGGCGAGGCGTCAAACAGCGCCGCCTGCTCCTTCGCGCGGCACAGGGAGCGGCGTGCGGACGCGCCGTCGCCGCTTTGCAGCTGCGCATCTGCCAGAAGGACATTCCACACGCTGCCGACCTTCCAGAGAAAGTTCGGCTGTCCGCCGTCCGTCAGCCCGGAAAAGACGGCCAGTCCCCATTGCAGGATGGCCTGCGCAGACGCATAGTCCCGGCGCTCAAAAAACACGTTGAGATAGCCGGTCACGATCCGGATCAGCCCGGCGATGCACTTCAGCAGCGCCTCGTCGAGATACGGCAGCGCTTCCTCCGGACTTTTCAGGTCGCCCGCGAGCGTCAGTCCGATCAGGTCGTCATACATCCCGCCGGCGTTGTGCCGCTTCAACAGCGCCGCGGCCTGCTCCGGGCTGTCAAGCGCAATCAGGATCTCCGCCATCTCGCCGCAGAGCGTGCTTTCGCTGATCTTCGGGTCGGTGTTCTGCGGCAGCAGCAGCCGTGCCTGCTCCAAAAGTTCCATCGCGCGCCGGAGCAGCGCCCGCTCCTTTTCCTCCACGCCGAACACAAGATACAGATGCGCGCCGGCATACACGATGTCAAAGGAATTCGGATATTTTTTCAGCGCCTTTTCCGCCTCCGCAAGCCCCGTCCGGTCCTTGCGGGCACGGCATTCCTTCAGCCGCCGCACCGCCGCGCCCATGTGATTGTCCCGCATCTCGTACCCGAGCAGGACATCCACCGAGGTGTCGAAAAAGTCCGCCATTTCCACGATGAGCGCCAGCTCGGGCTGCGACAGCTTCGCCTCCCACTTATAAACCGCGCCCACCGTCACGCCCAGCGCTTCCGCGAGCTGCTCCTGCGTCAGCGAACGCGCCTTCCGGAATGCGCGGATGTTCTCCGCAAGCTTCAGATCCATACGACTGCCCCTCCTTTTTCCCGTGTCTCAATTATAACAGGAAACGGCAGCGAAATGAATACACCATCCATATGGATCGAATAAAAGATACCCATACTGATAGTATGGGTATGCAGCTGTCACCGCGCAAAAAAAGCCGGCACCATACCGGTACCGGCTCTTCCTGCGCGGCGGCGGAAAGCTCACGCATTCCCGTGCGCGGCACTTCCCTGTCTTTCGGGCAGACCCACATATTCAATTCGCATGGAAGCGTATGCCAGACAGCGCCTGCATTTCACCCGGATCGCCCGGTTCTCCAAAATGCTGATGTCC
>JAEDGJ010000192.1 GCA_016297585.1 Clostridiaceae bacterium | reverse complement strand
GGTCAATGCCGCGGGCGCGGTCGCGAATCTGCTGACGCCGTCCGCGCCGCGCTGTCCGCATCTCGGCTGCGCGCTGAAATGGAACGCCGCCGAGCGGAGCTGGGACTGCCCCTGCCACGGCTCGCGCTTTGCGGAGGACGGCACGCTTTTAGACAACCCGGCGGCGGGAGACCTGAAACGGAGAAAGGAACGGTGACCCCCTTTGCGCAATCATCTGGCGGGCGAGCAGAGCCCCTATCTTTTACAGCACGCCGAAAACCCCGTGGACTGGTACCCCTGGGGAGAGGCTGCCTTTGACCGGGCGCGCGCGGAGGACAAGCCGGTGTTTCTGAGCATCGGCTACAGCACCTGCCACTGGTGCCACGTGATGGCGCACGAGAGCTTCGAGGACCCGGATATCGCGGCGCTCCTGAACGACGCCTTCGTCTCCGTCAAGGTGGACCGGGAGGAGCGCCCCGACGTCGACGCGCTCTATATGGCGTTCTGCATGGCGTTTACCGGCAGCGGCGGCTGGCCGCTGTCCGTCTTTCTGACGCCCGAGCGCAAGCCCTTCTTCGCCGGCACCTATTTCCCGAAGACGTCGCGCCGCGGCGCATACGGCTTCCGGGAGCTCCTTGGGCTCATCCGCGACCGGTGGCGGGACGGACGGGAGGAGCTGCTCTCCGTCTCGGAGGAGATCACGGACGCGCTGCGCTGCGCGCAGGAGACGCCGTCCGACGCGGCGTCCGGGGACGGGCAAGCCTTGATCGACGCGGCGCTCGGGCAGCTTGCGCGGCGCTTTGACGCGGTCTACGGCGGCTTCGGCGCGGCGCCGAAGTTTCCCATGCCGCAGATCCTGCTGTTTTTACTGCAGCAGTACGAAAAGCACGGAGGCTGCGGGCTTGCGATGGCGGAAAAGACGCTTCTCGGGATGTACCGCGGCGGGCTGTTCGACCACATCGGCGGCGGCTTTTCGCGCTATTCGACCGACCGGCGCTGGCTCGTGCCGCATTTTGAGAAGATGCTCTACGACAACGCGCTGCTGATCCTCGCCTATTCCCGGGGGTTTGCGCTTACGAAAAACCCGCTTTTCCTCGAGATCGCCGAAAAAACCGCCGCGTACGTCCTGACGGAGCTGAAGTCGCCGGACGGCGGCTTCTATACGGCGCAGGACGCCGACAGCGGCGGCGGGGAGGGGCAGTTTTATCTCTTTTCCCCCGATGAGGTCGTCTCCGTCCTCGGCAAGCGGGACGGGCAGGCGTTCTGCGAGCGCTTCGGCATCACGGAGGACGGGAATTTCGAGGGAAAGAGCATCCCGAATCTGCTCGGCGCGGCGGCGCTTTCGGCGGATTCTGACGCGTTCCTGCCGCCGCTGCGCGCGTACCGGAAAAGCCGCGCCGCGCTGCCGACCGACGACAAGATCCTGACGGCGCAGAACGGGCTGATGATCGCGGCGCTCTGCGCGCTGTACCGCGTCAGCCGGAAGCGGCCGTATCTCGACGCCGCGCGGCGGGCAGAACGCTTT
Organism: Clostridiaceae bacterium; assembly: GCA_016297585.1. Classification (GTDB taxonomy): domain Bacteria; phylum Bacillota; class Clostridia; order Oscillospirales; family QAMX01; genus JAAZKA01. Next base: position 2,016 of record JAEDGJ010000192.1, on the reverse strand, counting down.
CTCGAGACCTCGCTGTCATGCGGCGGCACGCTGTTTGTCAGCATCCGGAACGGACGGCGCGGCGAAAAGGGCTTCCTCGACGACTACGCGGGCTATACGCTGGCGCTGCTGGCACTGTACGACGCGACGCTCGAGCGCGCGTATCTCGAGCGCGCGGCACAGACCGCGGACAAGGCGATCCGTGACTTCTTCGACCGCGAAAACGGCGGCTTTTTCCTGTCCGGCGCGGAAAACGAGGCGCTCGTGCTGCGTTCCAAGGAGAGCCGGGACGGCGCGTCGCCGAGCGGAAACTCGTGGATGACGTACTGCCTCGGGCGGCTTTCGCGGCTCGCGCCGGACGAAGCGCGCGACGCCTGTCTTGCGCGCCAGCTCGCGTTCCAGAGCGGCGAGGCGGCGCGGGACCCCTCCGGACACGCGATGTTTCTGACCGCGCTCTCGGACGCGCTCGAGCCGCCCGCGTCGGTCACGGTCGTCGGGGCTGTGGAAGACGCGGCGGAGCTTGCCTGCGCCGTGCCGTGGAACACGGACGTGCGGGTGCTCGCCTCTCCCGAGGAGGGGTACCGTCTGAAAGACGGGCAGACGGCGTTCTACGTCTGCCGCGGCGGCCGCTGTCTGGCGCCCGTGGACAGAGCCGCGTTTCTTGCGATGTTTGCATGAAAAGCCGAGGGTGCACAGCGCGCGGTGCGCGCGGTGCGCGGGCGTGCGTAGCGCGCGGGCGGCTTAGATGTAATCGCGGTCGATGAAGCGGAAGAACTCCTTCGGCTGCAATTTCCCCGAGCCGATCTCCGAGCAGTCAAAGTACCAGAACACCATCGAATGGGGCTCTCCCTCCTGAATTTTTACGATCTGCCGGCCGCCGTTCTGCGTTATCAGTCCGGCATCGACCAGGACGCCTCCTTCGATCGGCCAGTCGGCAAGGGGAATTTCGTCCAGCTCCTGAAAATCCCCGTCCAGAATGTGCAGGGTGCTGTCCCGGAAGTCGCCCGTATACGGGTCGAGGCGGTAGGCGTATTCCTCGTCCGCGCACCATTCCCCCCATGGAAGCCCGGTCTTTTCCGGGTTGCTTCCGTCCAGCTCGCAGCGGTAGATGGCGTATTCGAACTCGTCGTTGAAGAAAGCGGGCGTCTCGTCCGTAATCCGGCAGCAGTTGAGCATCAACTTGCCGCGGGAAATCCATATCTTTGAAATTGAGTTGTAATCTTCGAGCGGCGCAATCTCCGTCCACTCCCGCGTGCGGAGATCCATGATGCGCACCGCAAACCGTTTTTCATCCGTCGGCTCCAGCAGATACAGGCGATTCCCGTAAAGAATCATGCTCTGGGCGGAGCGGTTTGCGTAGTTTTTCGGACGGTACAGCTCCCGCGGCTTTTCCTGCGGACGGTCAAGCGACTGTTCCCATAGGATAGTGCGGCACTCTCCATTTTCTCCGAAACTCATCGTGATATAATACAGCCTGCCGCGGTGGACACAGAAATGAAGGATATCCTCTTCGGCGGGAAAGGTCAGCACGTCGCGGCGCTGCGTCCCATCCGGACTGGTCTTTGTAAGAATATAGACTCTGTTGTTTAGTTTTTTTGTGTGACAGACATACAGTGCTCCGTCTTGAATGAACATTGGTTTTGAGGCAGATCTTGTCGGGAAATACGCCTGACAGAGCTCGCGCTTTGCTTTATCCGTCTCCTCGTTGTGCAGGCATCCTGGCAGGGAGCACAGCGGCATGACCTCCATGGTCTCCCGATCCGCAAACAGAAGCGTCTGGGCGACCCGGATATAGTAGCCGTTCCCGCTTTCCACGATGGAATGAAACCATGAACTTGAGGAAGCAAAATAGGCGCTGTCCGTTTCCGGATGATAGACGTCGTCGGTGGGGTAGGTTTTCGCCGCAGAGCAGGACGCAAAAAGCATCAGCGCAAGGGCAAGCGCAAAAATCCGGATCGTTTGTTTCATGTTTCACCTCCGTTTATCCCCATGCCTCGACGCGGCGGACATGGGAGAAGTCCGTCCGTGTCATCTCGT
>JAEDGJ010000191.1 GCA_016297585.1 Clostridiaceae bacterium | reverse complement strand
CTTGGCAAAAATGTTCGCATCGTCTGCACCGAAGCGGGTGTCCGCCTTCAGCGCGGCAAGGAACGCGTCGCTGCTGATGCCGGAACCCCACTCGACGTCGCCGAGCTGGGGATTGGACTCGTCCTGCGTGCCCTGGAAGATCTGGTAGGCATTGTAGCTGTGCGTGGTATCATTGGACACGGTCGCCGCGAACGCGGAGAAGGCCAGCAGGAAGGCAAGGCCGAGCGTCAGCAGCACAAAGGTCAGTTTTTTCGCGTGTTTCATCGCAAATGTTTCCTTTCCGTATGTTTTTTCTCTCTATGGGTGCGCGTCAGGAAGATGGGGGATCCTCCTTTCCGCGTTTTTTCCTGTTACGAAGCAGCAGCACCGCCGCCGCGGCCGAGAGCAGTCCGCCCACGGCAAAGGGGAACGTCCCCGCGCCGCCGGTCTCCGGCAGCGTGTAGACGGCTTCGTTCGTAAAGAGGACCCAGCTGTTCTGTCCGACCGTGCCGGACGCCGCCGAGCCGTCGGCCGCCGTGCCGCCGTCGACGCTCACGGACACCCGGTAGCCGCCCGGGTCGTCCTCCTCCACGCGCCACGCAGCGTCCGTGGGAATGCCGGTGAGCGACAGGCGCTCGCCGGCGCGCAGACGGACGGAGGCCGTCCCGGCGGCGTCAAACTGCACGGCCGTCTCCGTGACGGTGCCGTCCGCCGCGGTCAGGCTGCCCGGGAAGCTGCCCGAGACCGGGAGTCCCGCGCGCGAAAGCGTGACCGTGAAGCCGAATTCGTCGTCCGGCGCGTGTCCCGTGACCCGCTTTTCGACCGTCAGCACGCCGGTCAGCGCGTTGACAAAGGCGATCTGCCCGTCCGGGAGCGAAAGCGGCTCGCCGTCCTTCCAAAGCGCGGTCAGCGCCGCCGTCATGCCGTCCGTCCCCGCCGCCAGAGTCACCTCGGCGACGTATACGGTCCCGTCATAGCGAACGCCCGCGGCGTCCGCCGTCTCGGTGATGCGGTAATAGAACGTCTGCGGCGGGGTAACGGCGCCCTCCGCCCAAGCGAGCCGGAACGCAAAGTCCTCCTCGCCATCCGTCATCGTCACGGACGCGGTCTCCCGCGTGCCGCCCTCGACGGGCGTCTTGCCGGTGCTGTCCGTGACCTGCTCGAGCGCAAACGAGAAGGTATGCGCCTCGCCGTCGGGGTTTTCCAGCGTCTTTTGTCCCCGCAGCTCGAGCGCCGTGCCGCGTTCGGCGTTGCGCACCGTCACGGCGACGGTCTGCTCCGTATAGATCACGCCGGAGACGAAGCTGCCGTCCCCGTCGCTTCCCTGCGTCAGACCCTCGCCCTCATACGAGACGCGGAAGCCCTCGGCCGACGCCGCCGTTTCGCGCACGGTAAAGCGGCTCCCCGCGAGGATGTCCGCGATGACCGCCGTCTCGTCCGGCGCGAGCGTGACGACGCCCGCCTTCGTCACGGTCCGCGTTTCGCCGCCGACGGTATAGGTTTTTCCCACGGGCAGCGGCGCGCCGTCGAGCGTCACGGCAAAGTCGAAATTCCGGGACCCGTCCGTCAGCGCGTCGAGCTTTTTTGTCAGCTCCAGCCGCCCGAGCTTTGCAAACGTCACGCGGTTATCGAACCGGAACGCCGTGCTGCCGTCCGACATGTCCTTGACCGGGCTGTCGACGCCCGTGAAGGTGTCCGAGCCGACGATCACCGTCGAGCCTGTGCCGGTCGTGACGCTCGAGCCGTTGACCGTGATCTCGCCGTACTGCCCGAACGCGTCCGGCTCCAAAAGCTCGCGCACGAAATAGCGTCCCGCGTTCTCGCCGATGCCGGAGAAGACCGCGGTCTGTCCCGCTTTCAGCGCAAACACGCCGTCCGTGCCGGTCACGCCTGCGCCGATGCGGTTTCCGGCGGCGTCCCGCAGCTCATACGTCACGTTCGCGCCGACAAACGGCGTCCAGTTCTCGCTCGGCGTCCCGTTCTCGCGCAGGATCTGGAACCGGAAGTCGGGATCGCCGAGGATCTCGCCGGTGCCGTCCGAGGACAGCTCCTTTGTCACGGTGATCGTGTTTTTGCGCAGCAGCGGGAAGTTGAAGTTCATCCGGCACACGCCGGAGCCCGCGCCGCGCTCCATATAATAGAAGCGGAAGGAATGCGACGAATAGTTTTCGAAGGTTCCCGCGCTGTTCAAGCCCGTGCTGACAAGCGACGAGAACGGCACGGTCCTCGACGGCACCGTCGAGACGTCGCCGGTCGAGACGTCGAGGTCGTAATACCGCACCTGCCCCCGGACAAAGTCGATCTCGCCGCCCACATGGCGGTGGATGCCCGACAGGTCGAGGAACAGCACGCCGTCGATGTAGACCCACACGTCGTCGTCGCCGGTGAAGTAGAAGACCATCGGCTGCTGTCCGTCCAAGCCTGTCAGACCGTCCTTCGGCTGGACGAAGTTCATCTTCATCTCCATGCCGAAGTAGAAGTCCGTCGGCTCGTCGTAGTCGATCGAGTAGAGCTTCTGCATCAGCGCCTCGTTCTGCGTAAAGCGGCGCGGGATGCCGCTTGCCTCAAAATACTTGTTTGCGGCGTCCGCGGCGTTCCAGCCGGTGCCGCATGCCGCGTCCATCGCGGTGATGAACTGCGAGAGCGCCGTCTGGAGCGTCCCGTACGCGTCGCCATAGCCCTGCCCGTACTTAAAGCCCGCGCTCTCGGCGATGATCTGGAGATAGGCGCGGTCGATGGTGCTCGCCTGCGCCGCGGTCTTCACGATGTCGTTGAACGGCAGGAAGTTGCCGAACGGGTACATCATGAAGTTCGAGGACAGGATCTGCTCGTAGAGCGTGAAGGTGTCGTTCGCGGCATTGAACTGCGCGTGGTTTTCGCGGCTGTTGAACGTATACGCGCCCGTGTCGGCATGATACAGGAACAGGCCGTTGATGCTCTGCGTGTTCTGCTTTTTCGCATAGGCGCTGTTCGAGAACAGATACGAAAGGCTCGTGCCGTCGGCGAGCGCGGGATAGCCGTCGGCGCCGAGGGTGCCGAGCATCGCGCCGGAGATGGGGCTGTTCGCGCCGTTTGCCGTCGCGTTGATCGCGCCGCCCTGGTTCGTCACACTGGTGTGTCCCGCCGCGAGGTCGGCGGTGATGTTGTTGCCGAAGTTGAAGCTGTACTTCGACAGCGAGCCGACGCTTTTCGTACCGTTATCCTGCTGGAAGCCGGGGTATTTGTGGTCCGAATCGTAGAGCGTGTTGATCGAGCTGTCGTAATCGTAGAGATTGACCTCGATCAGGTCGCGCGTGTCCGCGCCGGGCAAAATCGTGAGATCTCCGCTGTTGTCCTTGTCGGGCTTTAACGAACCGCCGCTGATGAAGCGCACCGTCCCGTAGCCGGACGCGTTGTAGCCCGACGCCGTGCGGTAGTCGAAGCTGACCGTCACCGCATCGCCGACGGCAACGTTGACATCGGTCTTGTACAGCATCAGCACAAAGCCGTCCGACGTGGACGCGCTAAGCCCACGCTTATCGCTGCTATCCGCAATGATTGTGTCAACGTAAAGCTGGCCGCTGGCGTTCTTCTC
>JAEDGJ010000033.1 GCA_016297585.1 Clostridiaceae bacterium | reverse complement strand
AGCAGTTTTATAGCTTTCTTTTCGCCCTTTATTTGCTTACTCTTGACATCAATACCACTGTTTCCACATGCGCCGTACGCGGGAACATATCCACTGCCTGAGCGCGCACGGGGGCATAGCTGCCGGAAAGACGGCGGATGTCGCGGGCGAGCGTTGCGGGGTCGCAGGAAACGTAGACGATCCGCTCGGGGTGGAGGGTCTCGAGCATGACGGCGGCTTCCTCGGAAAGCCCTTTGCGCGGCGGATCGACGATGACCGCGTCGAAACACTCGCCGCGTCCGACGGCGGCACGCGCAAACTCACCCGCGTCGCCGCAGTGAAAGTCCGCGTTTTCGATGCCGTTCGCCGCGGCGTTCTCCCGGGCATCCTGAACGGCGGATTCGACGATCTCGACGCCCGTGACGCGCTCGCAGACGTCGGCACAGAACAGGCCGATCGTGCCGGTGCCGCAGTAGAGATCGAGCAGATGCCGCGGACGGTACGGGACGCCGGTATCGGAATGGGTCAGGTAGGCCTTTGCACAGCCGTACAGCTTCTCCGCCGTCAGCGGATTGACCTGGAAAAACGACGCCGGACGCAGCCGGAACGAGAGCGCGCCGATCGCGTCGGTCAGCGTCTCGTCGCCCCAGAGCGTGCGGTACTCCTTCCCGAGGATGACGTTCGTGCGCGCGGCGTTGACGTTTAATACGATGCCGCTGACGCTCGGACAGGCGGCGCGGACGGTGCGGATGAGGCCGTCCGGATGCGGAAGCTCGCGGCGCGCGGCGACAAGGGTCAGCACCGTGCGGCGGTCGGAAAAGGCCGTGCGCACGCAGATGTGGCGGATCAGCCCCTTTCCGGTCTGTTCATCATAGACGGGAATGCGGTGACGGTTCATCCACGCAAGGACCGCCTGCGTGACGGACGCGGCTTCCGGCGTCTGCAGGCGGCAGGCGTCGGTGGGGATGACGTCGTGCGTGTTCGCGCGGAAAAAGCCCGCATAGCACTTCCCTGCTTCCCCGGCGACGGGGAACTGCGCGCGGTTGCGGTAGCCGTCGGTCAGCACGGACGGAAGGATGGGCTCCATCGGGACTTGGATGCCCGCAATGCGCTCGAAGGCGTCGCGCACCCGGCGCTCTTTATAGGCAAGCTCCGCTGAGTAGCTCATGTGCCGGAGCGCACAGCCGCCGCACTGCGGGTAGACGGGACAGTCGGAGGGGACGCGCTCGGGAGACGGCTCGAGCAGCCGCTCGATTTTGGCGTAGGCATAGGTCTTCTGCACCTTGAGAATGCGGAGCTCGGCCGTCTCGCCCGGGATCGCGCAGGGCACGAAGACCGCCATGCCGTCGACGTGCGCGACGCCCGCGCCTTCGCTGGTGCAGCCGTCGATGACGGCCGTGATACTGTCGTTTTTACGCATGTTCATAGAATACCGCACTTTCATGGGGAGATAAGGTGACGGAGATCCGCCCGTTTTCCGGGGTGACGCGCCGGTCCGTCCAGAGCTCGCGCATCGGGACGCCGGAAGGAACGGAGAAGGTTTCGGTCTCGCTTCCGAAATTGACGAGGATATAGCGGCTCCCCTGCTTCCAGACGCAGGGATAGTCGCGGACAAACTGGTCGAGCGGGACGGCGGCGGTCTCCGTGCGCAGCGACAGCGCTTTTTCGAGGATCGCGCGTCCCTCGCCGTTCAGGACGGCGAGACGGTCGGACAGATTCATGCTGCCGCCCGTCAGCAGGACGACCGCCGCCCAAGAGCGGGCCTCGTTCAGGCAGAAGTCGTCCCCCGCGCGCCAGCGGCCGCGGACGGGATTGTGCCGGGCGGGGTCGATCGTGCTGCGCTGCGGATCGTCGTCCGTCTCGGGACCGCGCACGACGAGGAAGTCGATGTCGTTGACCCAGATGCGCCGGTGCTCGCCCCAGTGATGCTGGTAGCATTCCATCGCCCAGAGGACATGGTTCCAGGTGATGTGGATGTCAATGCCGGTGCGTCCCGCGTCGGCGTCGGGAGACGCCGCTTCGACGGGCAGGGAGCAGCCGATGATGACGCTGTCGTGCACGCATTCGCGGATGAGCGCGAACAGACGGCGCAGCGCGTCGTATTGGGAGGCGGTTTTGTCATAAAAATACCGCGCGTGGCGCAGACAGCCGACGTAGTCGACCTTGTAGAGCCGGAAACCGGCGTCGTAGAGGCGGGTATAGAGCTCGCGGACAAAGTCGATCGTGTCGGGATGCGTGGGATCGAGAACGTACATGCCGTCCTCCGTTACGGGGTCGCCGTTTTCGTCGCGCAGGTAGCCGGTCATGCGGCGCTGGGCGAAGGAGGACAGCGTCCACGCGTGGAGGGGCGCCGACCAGATGCCGGGGATCAGGCCGTGCGCGCGGATGGTGTCCGCCGCGGCGGAAAGGCCGTGCGGAAAGCGGAAATTCGCGTACCAGTCGCCCTGAATGGCCTGCCAGCCGTCGTCAAGCGTGAAATAGCGCAGGTTTTCGCGGTAGACGGGCACATTTTCGATCACGGAGAGGTTTTCCTCGACGCAGCGCTCGTCGATGTCGGTAAAATAGTAGTCCCAGGTGTTGTAGCCGGTCACGGCGCGCTGTCCGTGCCAGAGCTGGGGAAGCAGCGTGAAATACTCGTCGAGCGCGGGGGCAAGCGCGCCGGAGGCGAGGTAGAGCGCCGCCGACTCGAAGGTGTCCGACTCAAACGAGCGCGGCGGCACGGCGGTCATCTCGACCTCCGCCTCCCCTTTTGCGGCACGGATGCGGCAGTTCTCGTCGAAGCGCAGCGGATACAGCGGCCGCGCCAGGAAGCCCTGCCCGTCGCGGTACAGATAGGCGGCGGGCGCTTCGATGAGCGCTTCGTCCCCGGAATCTGCCGCATCGGGCAGGACGCGGAAGCCGGAGTCGATGCCCTTTTTGCGCACGGCATGCGTGCCGGCGGGATAGGCGACGCGCGCGATCAGCGGGGAAAACGAGTCGACCGAACGCGCCGCCGGAAAACGGAGGGTCAGCCGCGCGACATAGCCGTGCACGGCCGTGCGCAGCGTCCAGCGCGCCGTGACATCGCCGTCCTCATAGACAAAAGCGCCGTCGGAAAACGGCAGACTGCCGATGGAAACGGTGCGGGTGACGCCGTCGAGGGTGAAGGAAAAGCGCGGGGAGCCTAAAAACGCGGGAAGCGCCGTCTGCGGCATGAAAAACCCCTCCGATCAAGGTGAAATGAAGATACCTTATTATACCCTGCCCCGTGCGGTTTGTCCAGAGCCCGGGAAAAGGGATTTTCGATTGACAAGAGATGCAAAACCCGGTATAATCAGGCTTGTCAGGAGCATGAAGCGCCAAAGAGAAAACAGAATTTGACGGAAAGGAATCGGTTTATTATGAACTGTTCGCATGAGCTGTACTACACCTCCCCCGCCGCGGATTGGAACGCGGCGCTCCCGCTCGGAAACGGCCGCATCGGCGCGATGGTTTTCGGCGGCACGGAAACGGAGACCCTGATGCTCAACGAGGATACCCTCTGGACGGGCTGCCCGTCCTACCATACCCGCCCGAATCCGCATGAGGCGTTTTTAAGGGCGCGCGAGCTTGCGATGAAGGGGCAGTACGCCGAGGCGCAGATCGCCGTCGAGGACGGCATCGGCTCGGATCCGACGGCGATGTATCTGCCGCTCGGCACGCTGACGCTGACCTTTGCCGGACACGCCGAAGGGTCTGACTACCGGCGTGCGCCCGCGTCAGACTATCGTCGGACGCTCGACCTGCGCAGCGCCGTCCATACCGTTGATTATTGCGCCGGAAATGTCCGTTTTGTACGCGAGAGCTTCTGCTCTGCGCCGCATCAGGTGTTCTGCACGCGCATTTCGGGCACAAAGCCCGGCAGCGTCGCGTTTTCGATCGCGTTTTCCTCCGAGCTGCACTGCACGGCGGAGGCGGACGGCGCGCGCATCCGTGTGGAGGGCAGCTGCCCGATCACGAAGATCCACTACGGCGTCGATCAGGGACGCTCCCAGCAGTACTACGACCCCGCGCGCCCCGGTATCCGCTTTGCGGCGGAGGTGCGGATCGTACCCGAAGGCGGCACCGTGACGGCGCAGGACGGGACGCTCGCGGTTTCCGGCGCGGACGCGGCGGCGGTCTATTTTGCGGTGCGCTCGAACTTTGCCGGATGGGACCGCGACCCCGAGACGGCGGGTGTGCCCTACCGCGAAAACTGCGCCGCCGACATCGCCGCGGCGGTGGAGGCGGGGTATGACGCCATTCTTGCCGCGCATATCCGCGACTACCGTGCGCTGTACGACCGTACGGAGCTCTGCCTACCGGAGAGCGCTTCCGGCAGTCTCCCGACCGACGAGCGTCTGCGCGCGCATGCGGACGGCGCGGAGGATCCGTCTCTCTATGCGCTGCTGTTCCATTACGGGCGCTATCTGACCATCGCCGCATCCCGCGCGGGTACGCAGCCGACGAATCTGCAGGGCATCTGGAACCACCGGCTGATGCCGCCGTGGAACAGCAACTATACGATCAACATCAACACGGAGATGAACTACTGGCCGACGCTGATGACGAATCTCGCGGAGTGCGCCGAGCCGCTGGTGAAGATGATCGGCGAGCTGCGCGTCAGCGGGCGCCGTCCGGCGAAGGACATCTACGGTGCGCGCGGCTTCTGCGTGCATCACAACACCGATCTGTGGCGGCTTTCGACCTCCGTCGGCAACGGCATCCGCGGCGGCGCGGTCTGGGCGTTCTGGCCGATGGGCGGCGCGTGGTTCATGCGCAATCTCTACGAATACTGGGAGTACACGCAGGACGAAGACTTCCTCCGCGACACGCTGGTGCCGACGCTCGAGGAATGCGCGCGCTTTTTGCTGGATGTCCTGACGGAGGCGGACGACGGCACGCTGATCTTCTGCCCGTCGACCTCGCCGGAGCACTATTTCCGGCTGGAAAACGGCGAATTCTGCCCGGTCGCGAAGTGGACGGCGATGACGCAGGCGCTGATCCGCGACGTCTTCCGCATGACGCTCGACGCGGCGGCTCACGCCGGTGCGGACGACGGCATTCTGGCGGAGATCCGCGAAGCGCTTCCGAAGGTGCACGGCTATGACCTGACCGCTTCCGGCGGCATCCGCGAGTGGAACGAGGAGTTCCCGCCCCATCAGAAGAACCACCGCCACCTGTCCCACCTCTACGGGCTGCATCCGGGACGCGAGATCGTGCCGGGCACGCCGATGGGAGACGCGGCGAAGATCTCGCTCGTCGAGCGCGGCGACGAGGGCACGGGCTGGAGCCTCGGCTGGAAGGTCAATATGTGGGCAAGACTCCGCGACGGCGACCATGCGCTGAAGCTCATCGATATGCAGCTCCGTCCGTGCGCGAGCGACGCGGTCTATCCGACGCCCGGCGGCTCGTATCCGAACCTCCTCGACGCGCATCCGCCGTTCCAGATCGACGGCAATTTCGGCGTCTGCGCGGGCATCGCGGAGATGCTGCTGCAGGGAGACGCGGCCTCCCCCGTGTTCCTGCCGGCGCTCCCCTCGTCGTGGACGGAGGGCAGCGTGCGCGGCCTGCGCATCCGCGGCGGAAAGACGGTCGATCTTTCGTGGAAGGACGGAAAGCTCGCGTCCGCGGTCGTCCGGGATTAAGGGAGGCGGCGGCATGAAGATTCTGCCCAAAATCGACATCCATGTGCACGCGATCCCGGAGCCGTTTCTGCGCGCGCCGAACGGGCACACCTATCCCACGCCGCAGGAGCTGCGCGTGATGTACGACCGCTGCGGCATCGAAAAGGGGGTGGAGCTCCCGGACGGCATCTATTCCTTCGGCGCGCAGGACATCTGCTCGCCCCGCGAGGCGCGCAATCTCGTGCGGGACTATCCGGAGACGCTCGGCTGGTGGTTTACCGGGGTGCCGCCGACGATGGGGCACAATACGCCCTCCACCGATCTGTCCGTGTACTTAAAGCAGTATAAGGCTCTCGGTGCGCGCGGCGTCGGCGAGATCTCCGAAAACCGGTATTTCGACGACCCGTATATGCTGAATCTGTTCCGCCACTGCGAGGCCTGCGACATGCCCGTGATCTTCCACATCGGGAATCTCGGCGGCGACTACGGCATCGTGGACGAGGCGGGACTGCCGCGGTTTGAAAAGGTGCTCGCGATGTTCCCGCGGCTGCGGTTCCTCGGGCATTCGCAGAAATTCTGGGCGGAGATCTCCGCCGACGAGACCGCCGACCGGAACGGCTATCCGAAGGGAAAGGTCACAGCAGGGAGGCTCGTCGAGCTGTTCCGCAAATACCCGAATCTCTGCGGCGACCTGTCGGCGGGGTCGGGCTACAACGCGCTGGCGCGTGACCCGGAGTTTGCGTATGCGTTCCTCGAGGAGTTCCAGGACCGTCTTTTCTTCGGAACGGACATCTGCTCGCCGACGGACATCGATTCCGATATGCTGAAGCTGTCGTCGTTCCTCGATCAGGCGATGCTTGCGGGAAAAATCTCGTATACCGCCTACGAAAAGGTGTCGCGCGGGAACGCGCTTGCACTTTTGGAGCGATAATGCGAACAAAAAGGCGCGTTATTGCATTGACAAACGCCGCAGCCGGGGGTATACTACCCTCGTTCCCCTATTTTATCCGTTAAAGGAGACTTTTCGATATGGTTAAGGCAATGAAGAAGGACAAGCTCGCAGTCGAGCTTTACGAGTCCCGCGCCGCGATGGGCGCCGCTGCTGCCGAACAGGCCGCGGCGAAGCTCAAGAGCCTGCTTCGCGAAAAGGCGGAGATCAACTGCATGTTCGCCGCCGCCCCGTCGCAGAATGAGTTTTTAGCGTCCCTGATCGCCGACCCGGACATCGACTGGACCCGCATCAACGCGTTCCATATGGACGAGTACATCGGCCTCGACGCCGCCGCGCCGCAGGGATTCGGCAACTTCCTGCGCGACCGCATCTTCGGCAAGGTGCCCTTCAAGAGCGTCACCTACTTAAACGGCAACGCCGCCGATCCGGAAGCCGAAGCGCGCCGCTACGGCGAGATCCTCGCCGCGCATCCGCTGGATGTCTGCTTCATGGGCATCGGCGAAAACGGCCACATCGCGTTCAATGACCCGCCCGTCGCGAACTTCAAGGATACCTGCCTTGTCAAGGTCGTCAAGCTCGACGAGCGCTGCCGCCAGCAGCAGGTCAACGACGGCTGCTTCGACTGCATCTGCAAGGTGCCGACGCACGCGCTGAGCGTGACCTGCCCGGGTCTGATGTCCGCGAAGACGGTGTTCTGCATGGTGCCGGCCGCCACGAAGGCGGAAGCGGTGCAGCGCACGCTCACCTGGGAGATCAGCGAGAAGTGCCCCGCGACGATCCTGCGCACGCATGACGACGCGAAGCTCTACATCGACATGGATTCCGGCAAGTTTGTCCTGTAAACCAAAGCTTTGCATAACAAAACCGGGCGGGAAGCAGATTCCCGTCCGGTTTTTTGCATATCATGGAAGACTTACATAAAGAGAAACAGGCTGATCGCCATGACGGCCATGCCCGCGATCAGGCCGTAGATCGAGGTGTGCTCCTCGCCGTACTCATGCGCCAGCGGCAGCAGCTCGTCAAACGAGATAAACACCATGATGCCGGAGACCATCGCGTAGATCACGCCGAGCAGCGTGTCCGTCATGAAGGGACGCAGCACGAGATACGACAGCAGTCCTCCGAGCGGCTCCGCTAGACCGGAGGTCAGCGCCCAGCGGAAGGCGTGGCGGCGCTGGCCGGTCGCCTTGTAGATCGGCGCGGCGACGGCGATGCCCTCGGGGATGTTGTGGATGGCGATGGCGAAGGCGATCGGGATGCCGAGCGAGAGGTCGGACGCGGAGGTGGAGAAGGTCGCCATGCCTTCGGGGAAGTTGTGGATTGCGATGGCGATGGCGGTCAGGATGCCGGAGCGCATCAGCTTGCTCGAGAAATTCGCGTCCTCGGCGGTGTTGACGTGGGACAGCTCGTGGGGGTTCGTGGAATCCGGCACGAGCCGGTCGATCAGACCGATGAAGAGCATACCGCCGAAGAACGCAAGCGAGGTAAAGCCCGTGCCGGCTTTCGGACCGGCGGCGGAGGCGAGAAGCCCCTGCGCCTCGGTCAGCATCTCCGTCATGGATATGTAGATCATAACGCCGGCCGAAAAGCCGAGCGCGAGGGATAAAAACCGGGGATTGATATCCTTTTTGACCAGAACAAACAGTCCGCCGATACCGGTGCTGAGTCCGGCGATCAGCGTGAGCAGCAGCGCCTGCCAGAACGCCTGGAAATCCATGATGATTCCGCCCCTTTTGTAATAGTTAGTTATAACTAATTAGTCAAAGCTAATCTAAGATACCATATCGTCCGAAATTTGTCAATAGACATCGGTTCGAGAAAACGGAGTGGAGAATGAAGCGGATTTTACAGAATGCACAAATAGTCCATAGTTTTATCGGGGAGGATGCCGGTTTTTCGGTCAGCATTGGTCTTGCGGAGCTTCTGAAAACGTAGTATGATAGGAAAAGCCGCGAGGAGGGATTGTAACACGTGTTTTTGGCCTTTTTTCTGGTTTGGGTACTGTTAAACGAGCGTTTTACGCTGGAAATTGCGATTTTCGGCATCGTGTTTGCCGGTCTTTTGTATCTGTTCTGCCTGCGGTTTCTGAACCTCAGCTTCCGGAAGGATCTGCGGATCTGTGCAAAAGCGGTGCTGGGAGCGGCGTTTGTCGGACTGCTGCTGTGGGAGATTCTCTGCGCCAATCTGGCAGTGCTGCGGCGGGTGCTGTCCCCCGGGTTTTCGCCGTCGCCGGTCATCGTGACCGTTCGGCCGAAGCTGCGCACGAAGCTTGCGCAGGTGCTCTACGCCAACAGCATCACGCTGACGCCGGGTACGATCACCGTGTCGCTGGAGGACGGCGTGTACCGTGTGCACTGTCTCGACGAGGCGTTTTCGCACGGGATGGAGGATACGCCGATGGTCCGGCTGCTGCAGAAACTGGAGGGACGGATATGAGTGTGGAACAGGCGTATCGGACGCTGTTTACGGGGATGCTGATTGCCCTGTCCGTGACGCTTTTGCTGTGTCTCGTGCGCGCGATCATCGGCCCGCGCATCGCGGACCGCATTGTCAGCGTCAATATGATCGGCACGCAGGTCATCGTGGCGATTGCGACGCTGGCGATCCTGCTTTCCGAGTCGTGGCTCGCCGATATCTGCATCATTTACGCGATGCTGAGCTTCATCGGCGTCGTCGTGCTGACGAAAGTGTATATGGGCGTTCATGCCGAGCATGAGCGGAGGAAAAAACAGGACGGGGAGGAAACAAGATGAACGAATGGGTGCGGTTCTGGATCTGCGCGGTGTTCTGCATCGGCGGCATCGCCGTGATCCTCGTGTCGACCTTCGGCGTATACCGGTTCCGGTATGTGCTGAACCGGATGCACATCGCGGCGCTCGGCGATACGCTGGGCATCTCGCTTGTGCTGCTGGGGCTTGTGATCTCCAAAGGCTTTTCGCCCGTTTCCTGGAAGCTGCTGCTCGTCATCCTCTTTTTCTGGATCGCCTCCCCTGTGGCGGGGCATCTGATCGCGCGGCTGGAGACGACGACCAACGAGAAGCTGTCGGAGTATGTCAGAGAGGAGCGGGACGATGGAAGTCTTTAAGACGATTCTTCTGTGCTTCCTCGTCGTCTGTGCGGTATCGGTGAGCCTGTCGAAGCGGCTTCTGACTTCGATCATCATCTTCATGTCGTACAGCACGGTCATGGCGGTGATCTGGGTGATCCTGCGCTCTCCCGATCTCGCGATCACGGAGGCCGCGGTGGGCGTCGGCGTAACGAGCATCCTGTTTTTTCTGACGCTCAAAAAGATCCATCTGCTCGATGAAAGCGGGGAAAAAGATGAAGATCAGCATTGACCGCCTGCGCGCGTGGAGTGAGCGGGATACCGACCGGGATTATCCCTTCATCCCGGCGGAAAAGAGCCCGGAAAAAGAGAAACGGGAGGCGCCCGATCCGAACCGGTATAAAAACGCGTTCGAGATCCGTGCGTTTCAGAAGGTGTACAACGTTTTTTCGGTCGTGTTCTGCCTGACGCTGATTGCCGTGCTGCTGATCACGATCTCCTATCTGCCGCGCTTCGGCGAGGCGGGCAACCCCGCCAACAACGAGGTCGAGCAGCGCTATATCGAAGCGGGGCTCGAGGAGACCGGCGCGGTCAACATCGTCGCGGGCATGATTCTCGACTACCGCGCGTTCGATACGTTCGGCGAGTCCTGCGTGCTGTTCACGGCCGTCACCTGTGTGTTCATTCTGCTCAAAAAAAAGCCGACCGACGCGGAACGGGAAAACGACCGCCTGTATGAGCCGAAAAACGACGCCATCCTGCAGACGGCGGCGGCGGTTGTCGTTCCGTTCGGGATTCTGTTCGGCATTTATGTGATCCTGAACGGCCACCTGAGCGCGGGCGGCGGCTTTTCCGGCGGCGCGGTGCTCGGCGCGTGCCTTGTGCTGTATCTGCTTGCCTTCGGCTTTGAAAAAACGGAGCGCTTCTTTACCGAGAGGACGTTCCGGTTTATCACGGTCATCCCGCTGACGTTCTACTGCCTTGCGAAAAGCTATTCCTTTTTCACCGGCGCCAATCACCTCGAGAGCCATATCCCGCTCGGGACGCCGGGCGCCATTTTATCGTCGGGACTGATCCTGCCGCTGAATATCTGCGTCGGCATGGTCGTCGCCTGCACGATGTACGCGTTTTACTGCATGTTCCGCAAGGGCAGCTTTTGAAAAAGGGAAAAACCCTTTTTTCCCGGGGAGGAAAATACGATCATGTTCGGAACGAATCTGCTTGCCAATTTTGAGGAGGTCGTCGCCGTCATCCTGTTCGGCATCGGCTTTTCGACGCTGCTTCTGCACCGGAATCTGATCAAAAAGATCATCGGGCTGAATATCATGGACACGGCGGTCTATCTCTTTCTGGCGTCGATGGGCTACATCGAAGGAAGACTGTCCCCGATTCTGCAAAACGGCGCCACGGGACAGGAGGCCTACATCAATCCGATTCCGTCGGGACTGGTGCTGACCGGCATCGTCGTCTCGGTCAGCGTCACCGCGATGATGCTGGCGCTGACGATCCGGCTTTACCAGCGGTACCATACGCTGAACCTCGACGAAATCTATATGTTCGCGCAGCGCGAGAAATAGGAGGAACGTTGGCCTTGGACTTTATACGGAATTTCCCGTTTTTCTCCATCATGCTGGCGATGCTTTCGGCGATCATCACGTCGGTGCTGCCGAAGAAGGCCGCGCGGATCCTGAACGGCTGCGCCATTTCCGTCTGCATCCTCTTAAACGCCGCGGTGCTCTGGCTGACGCTGGTCACGGGCGAAAGCTTTACCTATACGATGGGGCATTTTCCCGCACCGTGGGGCAACGAGCTGCGCGCGGGCGCGCTCGAGGCGCTGATGGCGACGGTGTTCAGCGGCGTGCTGCTGCTTTCCGTGGCCGGCGGCGCCGGGCACATCGACCTCGACATCGAGGAGAGCCGGGTTAACCTCTACTATGTCATGATCGACCTGATCGAAGGCGCGATGCTCGCGATGCTGTACACGAACGACATCTTCACGGGCTACGTCTTCATCGAGATCATGACGATCGCCTCCTGCGGCATCCTGATGATCCGGCAGATCGGCCGGACGACGCTCGCGGCGGTGCGGTATATGATCATGAGTCTTTTGGGCTCCGGTCTTTTCCTGATCGGCGTGGTGCTGCTCTACGACATGACGGGGCATCTGCTGATGGAATACATGCACGAATCGATCGCCGCGCTTGCGCGGAGCGGGCAGTATACGCTGCCGCTGACGATCGCGGTGGGGCTTATCACGATGGGACTGTGCATCAAGTGCGGCCTGTTCCCGTTCCATTTCTGGATGCCGGACACCTACGGCTATTCGACGCCGGCGTCGAGCGCCATCCTGTCGGGCCTTGTCTCCAAGCTCTATATCCTGATGCTCATCAAGGTCTATTACCGCGTGGTCGGCGCCGAATTCATCGCCGCGAGCAAGATCCTGAACGTGCTGTTTGTATTCGGGCTCTGCGCGATCATCGTCGGCTCGGTCAGCGCCATCCGGGAAAACGACATCCGCCGCATGACGGCGTTTTCGTCGGCGGCGCAGATCGGCTATATCTTCGTCGGCATCGGTCTCGGCACGACCGCCGGGATGGCCGCGAGCATGTTCCATATCATCACGCACGCGGTGACAAAGCCGCTGCTGTTCATCAGCGCGTCGGGGCTGTCGGACGTCTCCGGCGGCTCGAAGAAGTTCCGCGATCTGCAGGAATCCGGACTGCGCAACCGCGCGGCGGGACTCGGCTTCTCCGTGGGGTCGCTGTCGATGGTGGGACTGCCGGTGTTTGCCGGATTTGTCTCGAAGATCCTGTTCGCGTCGGCGTCCGTGCTCAATCCGCATAAAATGCTTCCGACGCTGATCGTCCTCGCCGTCAGCACGGTCTTAAACGCGGTCTATTTCCTGCGCACGGTCATCCGCATCTACCGTCCGGCCGAAAAGCGGGACGGCGAGCCGGTCTATACGGAGCGGCTGGCGGTGCGGGATCAACGGGCATTTGTGCTGTGCCTGACCGTTTTCGCGGCGATGAACCTCCTGCTCGGCCTCTGGTCGACGCCGGTGACGGCGATCCTGACGGCGGGACTGAATATGTTCTCATAAAAAGAGGGAGCCTTTTTGCATGGACATGACATTTCTTTACTGGATACCGCTGCTGCTGCCGGCGGCGGCGGGACTCGCGGTCGGACTTGTCCGGCCGCTTTCGGGAAAGCGCGCGCTGCCTGCCGTGACGCTGACGGCGACCGTGCTGTCCCTTGCGGCGTCCGCCCTGATCGCCGTGACGCGGCCCGGAAGCCTGACCCTTCTTTCCATGACGGACGCGCTGACGGTTTCGCTGCGCGCCGACACGCTTTCCTCGCTGTTTGCGATTTTGACGGGGTCGGCGTGGCTGCTCGTGCTGATCTACGCCTTCGGCTATATGGCGGAGGACGCGCATGCGCCGCGGTTTTACGCGTGGCTGATGCTCTCCTACTCCGCGCTGTCCGGACTGTTCTACGCGGAAAACCTCGTTTCGATGTATCTGTTCTTCGAGTTCGTGACGCTGCTGTCGATGCCGCTCGTGCTGCAGGACCGCACGAAGGAATCCATCGCTGCGGCGGTCAAATACCTGCTGTATTCGCTTGCGGGCGCGTTTATGGGACTTTTCGGGCTCTTCGTGCTGTATTCCTGCGCGGATAACGCCGTTTTCACGGCGGGCGGGATCGCGCTGAACGCCGCCGGACGCGAGGGGCTGCTGTATACGGCGTCCTTTCTCGTGCTGACGGGCTTTGGCGTCAAGGCGGGGCTTTTCCCGCTGCACGGCTGGCTGCCGTCGGCGCATCCCGTGGCGCCGGCTCCCGCGAGCGCGCTGCTCTCCGGCATCATCGTCAAGGCGGGCGTGTTTGCGTCCCTGCGCTGGGTGTTCTATACGGTCGGCGCGGATTTCCTGCGCGGCACCTGGGTGCAGACGGCGTATCTGACGCTCGCGATGATCACGATTTTCATGGGCTCGATGATGGCGTACCGGGAGGACGGCTTCAAAAAGCGCCTCGCCTACTCCACCGTCAGCCAGCTTTCCTATATCCTGCTCGGCATCGGCCTGCTGCATCCGGCGGCGCTCACGGGCGCGCTGCTGCATGTGGTGTACCATTCCGTGACGAAGAACACGCTCTTCCTTGCCGCGGGCTCCGTCATCCACCATACCGGGAAGAAGAACGTCTCCGAGCTGCGCGGCGTCGGACAGCGGCTTCCCGTGACGATGTGGTGCTTTACGATCGCGTCCGTCACGCTGATCGGCATCCCGCCGATGAGCGCGTTTTACAGCAAGTGGTATCTCGCGGAGGGCGCGTTGGCGTCCGGTGCGGGAAGCGCGGTGTGGCTCGCGCCCGTCGTGCTGCTCGTGTCGGCCCTGCTGACGGCGGGGTATCTGCTGCCGGTGTCGATTCGGGCGTTCTTCCCGGGACATGACTTCCCGGCCGAGAAGCGGATGCCGGAGGATGCGCGCATGGTCGTTCCGATGCTCGTCTTTACACTGGCCGCCGCCGTCTTCGGCGTGTGGAGCGGTCCTGTAGGGCAGGCGGTCGCGCAGATTGTCGGGACGGTGCTGCCGTGATGACGCCGATGCTGCTTTGGCTGCCGGTCGCGCTGCCGGTGCTCGGCGGGATCCTGCTGCCGCTGCTGAAGATCCGGAATAAGCGCGCAAGAAACGGCTATGTGATGGCGGTGACGCTTTTGACGTCGCTTGCCGCGGCGGTGCTCGTGCTGGATCCGCCGGTGGGCTCGAGCCGGCTGATCCATTTTATGGGTTCGCTCGACTTCGCCGTAGCGCTCGACGGTCCGGGTCGCGTGTTCGCGGCGCTGATGGCGGCGCTCTGGCCGCTTGCGACGCTGTACGCGTTCTCCTATATGGAAGAAGACGCCGCGTCGACGCGGTTTTTCACGCTGTTCACCGTCACCTACGGCATCGCGATGGGCGTCTCGCTGGCGGCAAACCTCCTGACGCTCTACTGCTTCTTCGAGATGCTGTCTTTGATCACGGTGCCGCTCGTGATGCACGATTTCACGCCGGAAGCCGTCCGCGCCGCGCGGAAATACCTCTACTATATGCTCGGCGGCACGGCGTTTGCGTTCATCGGCCTGATATTCGTCATCGTCTACGGCGAAACGAACTATTTCACCGCGGGAGGCGTCTTTGCGGCGGATACGGTTGCCGCGAACGCGAGCCTGCTGCGGATGGTGTATCTGTTCACGTTCTTCGGCTTCGGCGCGAAGGCGGCGGTCTTTCCGCTGCACGCGTGGCTGCCGGATGCGTCCGTTGCGCCGACGCCGGTGACGGCGCTGCTGCACGCGGTGGCCGTCGTCAATGCGGGCGTCTTTGCGATCACGCGCATGACGTATATGACCTTCGGCACGGCGCTGCTGTATGGCTCCGGAATCCATCTCTTTCTCTGGTGCGTCGTGCTGTTCACGATCTTTTACGGCTCGTCGATGGCCGTCAAGGAGACGCATCTGAAGCGGCGGCTCGCCTACTCCACCGTCGCGAACCTCTCCTATATGCTGCTGGGCGTGATTCTGCTGACGCCGGAGGGACTGGCGGCGGGGATGCTGCACATGGTCTTTCACGGCGTGATGAAGATCGCGCTGTTCTGCTGCGCGGGCGCGGTGCTGGTACGCGCCAAGCGCGCCTATGTCGGCGAGCTGGGCGGGCTGGCGCACGCGATGCCGGTGACGGTTGCCTGCTTCACGGCGGCGTCGCTGTGCCTGACCGGCGTGCCGCCCTTTTCGGGCTTTGTCAGCAAATGGGCGCTGGCCGAAGCCGCGCTCGGCGCGGAAAACGGGCTGCTCGGCGCGATTTCCGTCGGCGTGCTGCTCGTTTCGGCGCTGCTGACCGCGATCTACACGCTGACCGTCAGCGTCCGTGCCTACTGCTATCCCGCGGACGCGCGCGCCGCCGGGAAAGGCAGAACGGAGGCGGATGCGAGGATGCTCTTCCCGATCGTCCTGACGACGGCGGCGAGCCTTGCGCTCGGGGTCTGCGCGCAGCCGCTGTTTGGGTGGCTGACCGCGATGGCGGCGGGACTCTTTCGGTAAAAAGGGGGAAAGAAGGCTTTGAATATCGGATTTTCCCTGTCGTTTGAAGGGTTTCACGCGCTGTATGCCGTCATATCGCTGGTGATGGCGCTCATGACGACGCTCTTTTCCTTCGAATACCTCGGGCACGAGCCGCACCGGCTGCGCTACGGGACGTTTGTCGCGCTGACGATGGCCGCGACGCTCGGCGTGTTCCTGTCCGGCGATCTGATGACGGCGTATGTCTGCTTCGAGATCGTGTCGCTTGCGTCCTATCCGATGGTCGCGCAGGAGGAGACGGGCGGCGCGATGCGGGCGGGAAAGACCTATATCACGATCTCTGTCATCGGCGGCATGGTCGCGCTGATGGGCATGTTCCTGCTCTATTCCGCCGTCGGGACGTTCTCGTTTGCGGCGCTGCGGTCCGCCTGCGCGGCGTGTCCCGACAAAGCGCGGCTTGCGTGGGCGTCGGGCTGCCTGCTGTTCGGCTTCGGCGCGAAGGCGGGTATGTTCCCGCTGCATGTCTGGCTGCCGGAGGCGCATCCCGTGGCGCCGGCTCCCGCGAGCGCGCTGCTGTCGGGACTGCTGACGAAGGTCGGCGTCTACGGCATTCTCGCGGTGTCCGTCTTTATCATGACGGGCAATGCCGCGTGGGGCTATACCCTGCTGTGGCTCGGCGTCGCGACGATGCTGACAGGCGCCATCCTCGGCATTCTTGCCGTCGACTTAAAGCGCATCATCGCCTGCTCGTCGGTCTCGCAGATCGGCTTTATCCTGATCGGCGTCTCGATGACGGTGCTTTTGGGCGAGGAGGGCACGCTTGCCGCGCGCGGCACGGTGCTGCACATGGTCAACCACTCGCTTTTCAAGCTGACGCTGTTTTTGGCGGCGGGCGTCGCGGCGATGAACGCGCACACGCTCGACCTCAACCGGCTGCGCGGCTGGGGACGCGGCAAGCCGATGCTCGCGTTCTGCTTTGCGTCGGGCGCCGCGGGACTCGCGGGCGTGCCGCTCTTTTCCGGCTTTGTCAGCAAATCGCTGCTGCACGAGGCGATCGTCGAATACGCGGAGCGCAGCGGCGCCGTGTCCGTGAAGGCCGCCGAGTGGCTCTTTCTCATCGCGGGCGGCATGACGCTTGCGTATATGCTGAAGATTTTCGTCGCGCTGTTTGTCGAAAAGCCGCGCGAACCGCTCCCCGCGAAGAAAAGCTATGCCCGCCCGCTGACGCGCTTTGCGGTGCTCGTTCCGGCGGCCGCGATCCCCGTGCTCGGCTGCCTGCCGAATCTGCTGATGGACCGCATCGCGGATCTCGGCGAGAGCTTTCTCGGGTTCACCGCGTCGAATGCGCTCCCCTACTTCACGGCGGAGAATTTCAAGGGCAGCGCCATCTCCCTTTCCATCGGCGCCGTCCTCTATTTCGCGGTGGTGCGCGGCCTGACGATGCGGCGGCGCACGGACGGACAGCGCGTCTATGTCAACCGGCTGCCGTCGTGGGCGTCGCTGGAGAAGTCGGTCTACCGCCCCTTGATCGAGCGGATTCTGCCGGCGGTTCTGGGCTTTTTTGCGTCCCTTGCCGACCGGCTGCCGGAAAAGCTCTTCTCCCGCGTCATCATGCCGGTGCTGAGCGTGACGGCGGCGCTCTGCGACGTGCTGCCGGATACGCTGATCGCGATTCTCGGGCGCACGGTCTACCGGGAGCGCCGTCCGGAGACGCCGCCGCCGGTCGGCACGCGCACGAGCTACGCGCTCGGACGCGCGGCGGACGGCATTGTCGGCGCGTATGCCCGGGCGCGCCATCGGACACGGCAGCAGAGCGAGGCGTTTACCGAGCGCTTCGCGAAGGGCTTCGAGGCGTTCCACAACGAGAACCGCCTGATCGCGCGTTCCTTAAGCTTTGCGATGATGATGGCCTGCGTCGGCATGTTCCTGACGTTTGTCTATCTCATGGCCGTGCAGCTCGGCGGCGCTTGACAAAAGGCCGCAGGATGTGCTATAATATCCCCATATCCCGCATGAAGCGGGACGGATGAAAAAGACGTTCCCTACAGCAGATAACGATACCACGAAGGTATTGCGGCCGCTGAAAAAAAGTGCCGCGCGCCCTCGTGGTATCATTTTATCGGAAAGGAAACGTTGAAACACACCATGAAACAGCTCAAGAAACTCGTCCTCGCCGCCCTTTTTCTGGCGCTCGCTTATGTCATGCCCTTTTTGACGGGGCAGATCCCGCAGATCGGCTCGATGCTTTTACCGATGCACCTTCCGGTGCTGCTGTGCGGCTTTGTCTGCGGCTGGCCGTATGCGCTCGCCGTCGGGCTGCTCGCGCCGCTGACGCGGCATCTGATGCTCGCGATGCCGCCGCTGATGACGGCGATCTGCATGTCGTTCGAGCTTGCCGCCTACGGCGCGCTGACGGGGCTTTTTTATAAGCTTTTCCCGAAAAAGACCGTGTTTCTCTATGTCTCGCTGATTCTCGCGATGCTGGGCGGCCGCGTTGTGTGGGGCCTTGCGGCGTGGGCGATCTATCCGCTGTTTGCCAAAGCGCTCACCTGGCAGATCTTTGCCGCCAGCGCGTTCGTCAACTCGATCCCCGGCATCATTCTGCAGATTGTGGTGATTCCGCCGCTCGTGCTGGCCCTGCGCCGGGCGAAGGTCATGGAGCCGGTGTAAGCAATCCTTTTTTGAAAATGGGAGGAAGTCCCGATGGAAAACCTCGACGCAGTCTTTGCCGCCCATTTCGCGCGGTATCCGAAGGCCGGCGTGCAGGATTTTGCAAAGCTTGCCTATCAGAACACGTTCGGACCGGGGCATATGATCGCCGATCCCGCGTCCGCGCGCGCATTTTTGCATCGGGAGGCGCAGTCCGCGCGGCGTCTGCCGCGGGAAGCGTCG
>JAEDGJ010000190.1 GCA_016297585.1 Clostridiaceae bacterium | reverse complement strand
TTATCATGTCGATGAACCCTCCGTTTTCCTGTTTACAGCAGCGCGATCCCGGCCTTCCGGCAGCCCTCGACCGTCGCGTCGTCCCAGATGGAGACCTGAACCTCGCCGATGTGCGCCTTCTCGAGCAGCAGCATCGATACGCGGGACTGGCCGATGCCGCCGCCGATGGTCAGCGGCAGCTCTCCGGAAAGCAGCGCGCGGTGGAAGGGCAGCGTGCGGCGGCCGTCGCAGCCGGACTCACGAAGCTGGCGGTCGAGGGACTCGGGGTCGACGCGGATGCCCATGCTCGAGATCTCGAACGCGCGGGAGAGGACGGGGTTCCACAAAAGAAGGTCGCCGTTCAAGGCCCAGTCGTCGTAGTCGGGCGCGCGGCCGTCGTGGCGGATGCCGGAGCGGAGCGTGCCGCCGATCTGCATCAGGAAGGTCGTCGGATGCAGGCGGACATAGGCGTCCTCGCGCTCCTTGGGGGAAAGGCCGGGGTAGAGGTCCTCGAGCTCCTGCGTGGTGATAAAGCTGACGTCGGGGCAAAGCGTGTGCGTCAGGGCGGGGTAGCCGCGCCGGAGCGCCTCGTGGGTGCGCATCAGCGCGTCGACGATGCGGCGCACGATGTCCTGCAGGAACGAGACGCAGCGCTCGTCCGGGGTGATGACGCGTTCCCAGTCCCACTGGTCGACGTAGATGGAGTGGAGGTTGTCCATCTCCTCGTCGCGGCGGATGGCGTTCATATCGGTATAGAGTCCCTCGCCGGCGGGGAAGCCGTAGGCGCCGAGGGCGAAGCGCTTCCATTTGGCGAGCGAGTGGACGATTTCGGCGGTTGTATGGGTCTCGGCGATGTCGAAGCGGACGGGGCGCTCGACGCCGTTGAGGTTGTCGTTAAGGCCGGAGTCCGCGTCGACGAACAGGGGAGCGGACACGCGGCGCAGGCAGAGCGCGTCTGCGAGATTTTCTTCGAAGCGGCGCTTTAGCTCGCCGATGGCGCTCTGCGTTTCATAGACGGACAGCGCGGAGGAATACCCTTCGGGTACGACCAGCTTACTCATGTTTCGTGTTCCTTTCGACCGTCGGTTGTGATATACTCCCTATTATCGCATAAACCGTGCGAGAGTGTCAAGCACAATTCTGACACAAAAAAGCGGCGCGCGCGCCCGGTTTTCGGGAGTTTTCCGCCCGTTCCGCGCGCAAAACGGGCAGGACACGCACGGAAGGCGCGGCATCCGGCCGGCGGGGGGAGGAGGCGCGCCGAAAAAAATCTGGATTTTTTGAAAAAATCCTCTTGACAAACGGAACATGACGGTGTATAATAGCAAACGTGCTCGAGAGAGTGAGCGAAACGAAAGCGAAGCTCCTTCTGGAAAGCGCGAATATATGCGGATATGGCGGAATTGGCAGACGCGCATGGTTCAGGTCCATGTGAAGGCAACTTCATGGGGGTTCAAGTCCCTTTATCCGCACCAGAAAAACCCGGATCCGGTTTGGATTCGGGTTTTTCTTCTATCGCGGGTCGAATAAAGCATTCCCGGATCACGCTTTTTCTAAAAACGGAAAAAATCCCGGGAGGGCGCGCGTCTTCCCGGATATTAAAAAGGAGGAAGCGCAGATGAAGATGCGCGAAAGCAGGGTCTTAAACCGCCTGAGGGAGGGCCGTCCGGTCTTTTCGCTGAAGGTGAACACGAAGGACACCCGCGTGGTGGAGATGATGGCGATGCACGGCGTGGAGTGCATCTGGACCTGTGCGGAGCATGTCGCCAACGACTGGGGCGTGATCGAAAGCCAGATCCTCGCCGCGAAGGCGTACGACGCGGATACGGTCGTCCGCGTGCCGAGGGGGAGCTACAGCGACTACATTCGCCCGCTGGAGCTGGACGCGGCGGGCATCATGGTGCCGCACATCATGTCGGCGGAGGACGCGCAGAAGGTCGCGGAGATGACCCGCTTCTACCCGATCGGGAAGCGCCCGGTGGACGGCGGCAACGCGGACGGACGCTACTGCGCGATCCCCGCGGCGGAGTACAACGAGCAGGCCAACCGGAACCGGTTCGTGATCGTGCAGATCGAGGACCCCGAAGCGGTGGAGGAGCTCGACGGCATCTGCGAGGTGCCGGGCATCGACATGGTCTTCTTCGGCCCGGGCGACTATTCGCACCGGCTCGGCGTATCGGGACAGCTTGACCATCCGGAGGTCTGCCGCGTGCGGGAGCTCGTGGCGCGCAAGGCTCGCGAGCACGGCATCTACGCGGGTACCGTCGCAGGGCCTGCCACGGCGGACGAATACCTGCGGATGGGGTATCAGTTCTTAAACCTCGGCTCGGACGTCGCGGCCATGCTTCAGTATATGACCGGCATCCGGGAGTTTCTCGACCGGCACCGGTAAAAATCCCGGTTTTTGCGTCCTGCGCCGTCTTTTGGAGGGCGGGAATCGATAAAAAATACGGCCTGCGCCGTGAACGGCGAGCGTTTCGTTCACGGCGCAGGCTTTTTTATCCGGAAAACGGCACTTTTCGCCCAGGTTTACGCGTTCAGCGCGGCGGAAAGCTCGCCGCTGTCGAAGACGAAGCCGCCCCAGAGCGCATACGCCCACAGGCCGTACTCCTTGTGCGACTCGGCGGCGCAGGACTCGCGGTTTTCGACCGCCGTCGTCAGGTCGCGCACGATCGAGCAGAGGATGCCGCGGCGCGACATGTCGAAAAAGCCGCAGGGGGACATCGTAAGACACGCGTTGACGGCAAAGCCCGTGTAGATCAGATGCGTGATGCCGTATTCGCGGCAGAGGCCGAAGAGCTGACCCGACGTGCAGGCGACGTCCTCGTCGTCGCGGGGGACGATCGCAAAGTCGCGGACCGCGGCGGCGGCACGGACGTCGCTTTGATTCGTGCGGTCGTAAAAGACGTTCTCGTTTCGAAACTCCCGCAGGCGGCGCAGCATATCGTCCGGCTCGATCTGCTCGGGAGCGGGCTCGGGCGGATAGCGCTTCGCGACGCGCCGGTAGCCGGGAAGGGAGTCGAGGCTCTTTTCCGTGCGGCTGCCGATGTGGATGAGCCGGACGCCGCTTGCGCGCACCGCGTCGAGGAACGCGGGGAAGCGGTCCTTCATGATCTGCTGCGAGCGGGGGATGTACTCGCAGACGCGGTAGATGCCCGGGCAGCTCTCGCGCGGGGGGATCGCCCACGCGTGCATGACGAGAACGGCGGTGTGGGCGGGATCGAGCGGGATGTCGGTCTTCGTCCAGCCGCGGTAGCCCTCGCCGGGGAAGGTCAGCGTATAATCCGCGCTCTGCTGCGCGTAATACCATGCGGGAACCTGGATTTCCATCGAAAAAATGCCTCCTTATCGCTCGTCGAGCCGCCACAGCTCGACGGTTTTTGCACAGTAGATGCCGTCCGCGGCCTCGCAGACCGCCCGGACGCCCGCGGGTGCGCTGCCCGCCGGCTCCGCGCGCTTTTCCGCGGCGGAAAGCGCGTACACCGTGCCGGATTCCGTAAAGGCGAGGACGCCGTGCTTCCGGGATACGAGGAGCTTCGTGCAGCCGGAGACGGGGATGCTGCCTTCCTGCGCGAGCGTCGCCTCGTCAAACAGCGCGACGCGGTCGGGCAGCGCGCAGAAGACGGTGCCGTCCGACACGGCAAGCGAGCGCGGCGCGCCT
>JAEDGJ010000032.1 GCA_016297585.1 Clostridiaceae bacterium | reverse complement strand
AACTGCCATCCGCGGCAGTCCTTCAACTGCCCCGCAATGTGCATCTCACGGACCCTATGCACATGGCGGCGCATCAGCTCACCGTCATGGGCGATCACCGCCACGATGGAACGGGAGGTGCCCACAAAATACATGGAATCCGTTTTGATCCGGCAGATCTGCGCCACGGCCCCGTCTGTATAGTAGGTATCGCCGTACATAAAACACACATCGTCCACGATCAGCTCCTCGGTGAAGCGGTCGATCTCGTAGACATTGTTTTTCGGCTCATAGCGCACCGCGCCGTAATGGCCGTAGCGCGGGTCGTGAGAGGTAATAATCACCTCCGCCGCCGGGTCATTCTCTCTGATTTGGCGCACGGTGCGGCCCAGCAGGATTTCGTTGTCAATGGGCAGCAGATGCTTGGGGACTTCGTATGACTTTTCCCAACGGGACATCTTCCCGTCTGCCATAATCACATATCTCATGTCAGTTCAAATTCTCCTCAATCAAATCAACGACTTTCGCGGTGGATTTTCCCAGCTCCTCCGGCAGGAACTGCCTGCGGTACCACTCCAGCTCCTCCATGGGGTAGGAATTTCCCTCGATCATCCCATAGATTTCTTCCGGCTTGCGGAAGGTAACGCGGGGCATGATCTCCGGCAGGTCGATGTTCAAGCCGTTCTCTTCTTTATACTGTTCATAGTCAAACAGGTAGTACAGTGTCTTTTTCCGCAGCGCCGCCGCCTCCAGCGCCAGGGAGGAATAGTCCGTGATAAAGTAGTCACAGATCTGCAGAAAGTCAAAGGTCTCGCCCTGACTGTAGCGCTGCATCTGTTCGTCAAGCTCACAGGTAAACCGCTGGTTGGGATGAAAGCGGCAGATCACGGCATATTTCTCCGGGTCAAACAGCGCCGTCAGCTCATAGGGCGGCGGCAGCACCTGCTTGCGGTAGGTGGGGCCGTAGAGCACGATGGTTTTTCCCTGCAGCTCCGGATACTGCTCCAGCAGTTGCGCGGCTCCCTCGCTGCCCTCCAGCACCTCGTCCAGACGGGGCAGGCCGTAGTTGCGCAGCTTCTCCTCGCCAATGTCGAACGAGGCGCAATAGTACGGGTTCCAGGCCGGTCCGCCGGCGATGACATAGTCGTAATTGCGGTGCATCCGCACGGCGCGGGCCAGCTCGGCGCTGCGGCCCGAGGTCCGGTCCAGCGTCTGATAGCCGGACTGCTTGATCTTTCCGATGGAATGCCAAATTTGAATGACCGTCAATTCCTCCTTATGGTGCAAAAGAGAAACTGTCGGCCAGTAAGCATCTATGATACATACGCGGGAGGTGGCCATGTAGTACATACTGCGCAGCTGCGCCCAGGCGAAGCGAAGCACGCCGTCACGGAGACCGCGAAACTGATAGCAGATCATGACGGTTTTCACCGTCGGATCTCTTCTTTTCAATTCGTCCTCGATGCGCCGGAAATCCACCGTGACCGTGTTGGACTGTCTGCTGAAAAAGCAGACCTGATGTTTTACGGGAAACCGCTTCATCAGCCAATACAGGCCCTCGGCGAGCCATGCGGCAACAGAAATCAATATGTGCACTTTTTTACACCGCCATATGTTTTTTTAGCTTTAGATTTGCTTAATCATATCCTCATAGTAGGCAGCCGCCTCGTTCACGCCGCCGTCAAAGACGACTTTGCCGTGGCGCAGCACGATGCCGCGCTTGCAGAATGCCTTGGCCTCATTGACCGAATGGGTCACGAACAAAAAGGTCACGCCGCTCTCCATGATCTCGTTCACCTTGGCCCGGCACTTGGCGCGGAACCGCTGGTCGCCCACGCTCAGCGCCTCGTCCACTATCAGAATGTCGGGTCGGATATTGGCGTTGATGGCAAAGCCCAGACGGGCCTTCATACCGCTGGAATAGGTGCGGATGGGCTGGTCGATATAGCTGCCCAGGTCCGCAAATTTGATGATGTCGCCCTCGATCCGCTTGATCTCCTCGGTTTTGATGCCCTGCACCTCACCGCGGAAATAGATATTCTCCCGTCCGGTCAGCTCCGAGTCGAAACCGGCGCCCAGCTCCAGCAGAGCGCTGACGCGGCCGTTGACACGGATCCGGCCTGTGGTGGGGAAGGCCACGCCGGTAATCATCTTCAAAATGGTGGATTTACCGGCGCCGTTGCGTCCGAACAGCGCCACCGCTTCACCGCGCCGGATGGTCAGCGATACATCGTTGATGGCGTGTTTCAGCTCCACCGATGTGTTCTTGCGCAAAAAGGTGCGCAGACGGGCCTTTTCACTTTTGCACAGGCGGTAGACCTTCGTTACATTTTTTAATTGAATGGCAATATCATTGCTCTGTGTCATCATGGCTGCTCTCCTTAGAGTACGTCCGGGATTTCCTTAACCAGCTTCTTATATGCCCACAGCGCCAGCAGGACCATCACGAAAAATACAATGCCGAAATTACGAAATTCGCGGGCGCGTTCCCAGAACCACACTTTGTTGATAAACGCATTTCTGTAGCCGTTCACGATAATGGTGATCGGATTGATATGGAGGATTCTTTTAAAGAAAACACTTTTGATCGCTCCTGCGTCATACAGGATGCCGGACATCCAGAACAGCACCATCGTTGACGACTGCACCAGATGCATAAAGTCCTTGCTCAGCACGGAGATCATGCCCGCGAACAGGGACCACGCCGTGGAGAACAGGAACAGCATGAGGATATACAGCGGAAGCTGCAGCCAGTAGATATCCGGCGCATGACCGTTAAAGATGAAGAGCAGCATGACGATCAGCAGTACGGCAAAATGCGTGACCATCTGCGAGAGGTTGATGATCGTGGGGATGGTGGAGACCGGATAGCGGATCTTCGTGACCAGATAGCTGTACTTGCGGATGGAGCCGGCGCCGGCGGTAAATACCGCGGAGAAATAGAACCAGGGCGTAATACCGGCCAGCAGCCACAGGAAGTAGGAGTACTCGCCTACCGGCCTGCTCACACGCAGGCCGATGGAGAAGGCGAAGTAGTAAGTAGCGATGGTGATGGCAGGGCGGATCACGGCCCAGGCCCAGCCCAGGGCAGCGCCCTTATAGGTCTTGATCAGGTCGGCCTTTGCCAGTTTAAAGATCTGTTTTCTGTACTTATAGTGATCTTTTAAAATTTCTCTGATAACTTTCACGATAAACCTCGAAATCTATTGTCTTACGGCACAATGAAGCGCAGTCCCTTTCAAAGGATTGCGCTGTCATTTTGCGCCTTTTTGTGTCAGCGTAACCGGAATCGTCTTAATCAAGCACTGCAGATCAAGCTTAATGGAACGCTTGCGCGCATACTCGGCATCCACTTTTGCTTTGTCCTTATAATACAGGTCGTCCCGTCCCTGCACCTGCGCAAGGCCGGTAATGCCCGGGCGGCAGTCGAACACGCCGTACTGGGCACGCAGGGCATTGAGCTTGCGTTCCGTGGTGCAGACCGGACGGAAGCCCACAAAGGACATCTCGCCCCTGAGGACATTGAGCAGCTGAGGCAGTTCATCCAGGCTTGTCTTCCTGAGAAACGCGCCCAGCCGCGTAATATACCTGTCGGCATCGTTGAACTGGGAGGTCGGCATATCGTGGGGCGCCGACTGGTACATGGTGCGGAACTTATACACTTTAAAGGTTTTGCCGTACTGTCCCACGCGGGTTTGGGTAAACAAAGCCGGACCGGGCGAATCCAATCTGATCAAAAGCGCGATCAGCAGTAACGGCAGCAGCAAAATAATCAGCAAAAACAGGGAGAACAAGAAGTCAAAGCTGTATTTGATGCAAAGGAAAGCACGCAGTTTACGGTCTTTTTTCATTGCATTGCAGTTGGATTTATCATCTTTGGATTCGTTCATTTCAGGTACTCCTTGCTTTTCGACTAAAGGCGTCATCCTCGCCCTCCTCCCGAAACAGCGTTCCCGCAGATTGCCCGCAATAAGGTGGATCAACGGCCGGGTCTGTCTATCCGGCAAAACGCATGGATTTTACGATTTTCAGTATCATAAAACAAGATATGCATACTGCGCTCATTCTTGTGTATTATACTGCTTATTTCTATATAAATCAAGTGCAATTAACAATTCACCGCCTGATAATCCAACATTTTCATTTGTCGCGGTGTTGTTTCTGCAAGTAAATATTGCCTTGAAAATGACGCATTCATACCAAATTTTTCATATTATAATTTTATTTTCCGCCTTTTGTTATCACAAAAATTACCAAGTGTCAAATTCGCATATTCGCCCGCTTGCGGGAAAAGATATGTTTGCGATACCCAACGAGCGTATTGCTCAATCAAACGAAAGGAGATTTGGATCATGTCTAGCAAGAACAGCAACAAACTGAACATTCCCGAGGCTCGTGCCGCCATGGATAAGTTCAAGATGGAAGCTGCCAACGAAGTTGGCGTGAACCTGAAGGAAGGTTACAACGGCGACCTGACCTCCCGCGAGGCCGGTTCCGTCGGCGGCCAGATGGTCAAGAAGATGATCGAGTCCTACGAGAACTCGATGAAGTAAGCACAGACACAAAAAAACGCCCCGTGCCGCAAATTTCCGGATGTTCCGGTTTGCGGCGCGGGGCGCATTTGATATCAGCCGTTATCTTCTGTCTTAATCGCCGGCGTCTCTTCCGGCGCAGCGCCTTTTGGCGCGGTGTCCTCGGGCTGCTGCGGCGCGGATGCCGCGCGTCCGCCGAGGAAGCCCGCCAGCAGCGCGCGCAGATCGATGCCGGTGCTCTCCGCGAGTCCCTCCGTCACCTGCGACGCGGATCTCAGCACGTCGCCGACGAGCTTTGTCGCGTTTCCGTCGCCGTACATCACGATCTTGTCGGTCTTTTCCAACGGCGCAGCGGCATTTTTGACCATCTCGGGGAGCGCCGCGAGCACCATCTCGAGCACGCTCGCCTCCCCCATCGCCTTCATCGCTTCGGCCTTCGCCAGGATCGCGTCGGCCTCGGCGCGGCCCTTCGCCTCGATGCCGCGGGCTTCCTCCTCCATCGCGACGCGGCGGGCGGCGGCTTCCTGCTCCGTGCGGTAGCGTTCTGCCTCCGCGCGCTGCTGCATCGCGTAGCGCTCGGCGTCGGCCTTCTTGCGCACCTCGGCGTCCAGCGAACGCTCGGCCAGCGCCACCTCCCGCTCCCGCAGCTCCACTTCGCGCTCGCGGCGGGCGATGTCGGCGTTGACGGACGCCGTCTCGATCGTGCGACGCTGCTCCTGCTCCTGAATCGCATAGGCGGCGTCGGCTTCCGCACGGCGGGCGTCCTGCTCGCGCTTATACTCGGAACGCTTGACCTCGACGGTCTTGTTCTGCTCGGCGATCTGGATGTCGGACTCCGCGCGCGCCTTGTTGCTCAGCTCCTTGGCCTGCGCCTCGGCGATGGCGATGTCCTTTTCGGCGTTGGCCTTCGCGATCGCCGCGTCCTTGCGGATGCGGACGATGTTGTCGATGCCCAGATCCTCGATGACGCCGTTTTTGTCGACGAAATTCTGGATCGTCAGGTTGACGATCTCGAGCCCCATGCGCCGCATGTCCTCCGCGGCGTTTTCGAGCACCTTCTGCGCGAACAGATCGCGGTTCTGCACCAGATCGGCAAGCCGCATCTGTCCCACGATCTCGCGCATGTTGCCCTCCAGCACCTGCTGGGCGACGGCAGCGATCTCCTCCTGCTTGCGCCCGAGGAAGTTCTCCGCCGCGCGCAGGATCGACTGCTCGT
Source organism: Clostridiaceae bacterium (assembly GCA_016297585.1). Classification (GTDB taxonomy): domain Bacteria; phylum Bacillota; class Clostridia; order Oscillospirales; family QAMX01; genus JAAZKA01. Next base: position 13,364 of record JAEDGJ010000032.1, on the reverse strand, counting down.
CGGAGGACACCTTGATGTTCGCGACGCCGTCGATGAAGATGTTGATATACTCGGCCGTCGGCACCGCGGAATCGGTCTTGATGTCGACCTGCATCAGATTCAGCCGCAGCCGGTCGACGCGCTCCAGAAACGGGATCCGCAGCGTCGCCCGTCCGACGACGACGCGCGCGTTGCGCTCTCCCGCGGTCTTGCCGCGCTTGATACCGGAGATGATGTAGGCGGTATCGGGCGGCGCCTTCATATAGGAGGTGAAAAACAGCGTCAGGATGACGATCACCATGACAGCAAGTGCAAACAGCATACGAAAACGCTCCTTTCCTCCGCGGCAGACGCCGCAGCATGCAAAAAAACTGTACCTTTCCCCGAAAAAGCGCGCCACAAAACGCCGCAGCACACTCCCTTCCGATGGCGTCCGATGCGCTTCTTTTCCTTTTTTATTATACCATAGTATCCGCCGAAACGCAAGAAAAACCGCCGTTTTCGGCCGGATTTCGACCCTCCGCGCCTTCTGCGCACACCGGACGGCGGGCTGGGCGTTGACAACCGGGAGGTTTTATGCTATAGTGCCGTTAGAATCTGCTTTTTTGAAAAATCCCCGCGCATGGATCGTACTGACCGCAAAAGGAGATAAAAAACATGTCCCAGTCTGTCTGCTGTATCTTCGGCGCCTTCCCGCCGGATGACCCGCCCGCGATCCCCGACGGCGCTTTTGTCATCGCGGCGGACGGCGGCTACCGCACCCTTCGCGAGCTCGGCAGGAAGCCCGATCTCTCCGTCGGCGACTTCGACTCGCTCGGCTTTACGCCGGAAGGCCCCGTCGTGCGCCACCCCGTCGAAAAGGACGATACCGATATGCTGCTCGCCGTGCGGGAAGGACTCGCACGCGGCTGCACCGTGTTTCTGCTCTACGGCGGCGTCGGCGGGCGGCTCGACCATACGATCGCGAATCTGCAGACGCTGCTTTTCCTGCGCCGTCACGGCGCGCACGGCTTCCTCATCGGCGGCGGCATGACGGCGACCGTCATCACCGACGAAGCGCTCCGCTTCCCCGGGCCCTCCCCCGGCACGCTGTCCGTCTTCGCCTTCGGCGGCGAGGCGCGCGGCGTCACGCTGGAGGGGCTCTATTACCCGCTGTCCGGCTATACGCTCACCTCCTCCTTCCCCCTCGGCGTCAGCAATTCCTTTACCGGCGCCGACGCGCTCATCCGGGTCGAAAACGGCTCGCTGCTCGTCCTCTGGGACAGCGCCGCCTGCCGTATGGAACATTTTTTACCGCGAAAGGAGTCATAAACCTATGTTTATCGGCCGGCTTTGTGCATTTCCCGCCTTCTTCCATCGCGGCACCTCCCTTCCCTTCCCGCCCGACGCCTGTGACGGCGGCGTCTATGTCTGGAACTGGGACACCGTCTACGATACCGGCGTCGACGTCGCGCTGGTGCTTGCCGCTCCCGCCTTTGTCGGCGCGGTGCGGCTCGCCCTTGCTCCCGATTCGGAGATCCCCTATGCGCAGGTCCTCGCCGACGGCCGTCCCTCGGGCATCCTGGACGCCCGCGACGGCGCGCCGCTGACCGGCGAGCTGACCATCCCCGTCGGCGTGACGGCGCAGACGCTGACGCTGCGGCTCGGCGCGAACCTGAAAAAGCTCGCGTTTTCCGCGCCGGAGCTCCTCGGCGCCGCCGAAGACGGTCTGCCCTTCGTCTATCCGACGCCGGAGCGCATCGTGTCCGTCCCCGGCGCACCCGTCCGCCTGGGCGAGGTCCGCGCGGACGCGTCCGGCGACGCCGCCTTTGCCGCGGACTATCTGCTTTCCCGCCTTTCCGAGCGCTTCGGCGGCTGGTACGCGCCGGACGGCGTGCCGGTGACGGTCGCGGTCGACGAATCCCTGACGGAGGAGCGCTACCGCGTCGAGATCACGCCGGACAGCGTCACGCTGACCGCCGGGGCAAGGCTGCCGCTGCTGTATGCCGTCGAAACGCTGCTTTCCTGCGGCGAGGACGGCCGGTTTGCGCTCTGCACCGTCACGGACGCGCCGTACAAGCCGATGCGCGGCTTCCATTTCGGGCTCCCGCCGCGCGAGGAGCTCGGCTTTGCGCGCCGTCTGATCCGGTACGTCCTGATCCCGATGCGCTATAACCAGCTCTTCGTCGAGTTTGCCGGCGCGATGCGCTTTCTCCGCCATCCGGAGATCTCGGAGGCATGGCTGGAGGGCAACCGCGCGGCGGCGGAGCACCGTCAGCCGGCCTTCCCGCACGGCGAAATGGACGCGGGCGGCGGACTGTTAGAGCAGGACGAGGTGCGCGCGTTCCTCGACTACGCGCGCGACTTCGGCTTTGAGATCATCCCCGAGGTGCAGAGCTTCGGGCATGTCCAGTACATCACCTACGCCCATCCGGAGCTTGCCGAACGCGAGGAGCGCACGAACGTCGTCTCCGACACGCGCGGCGAGGACGCCCGTCCCGACGAGTTCTACGCGCACTGCTACTGCCCCTCGCTGGACGAGAGCTACCGCATCATCTACGACCTGATCGACGAGATCGTCGCCGTCGCCCGCCCGCAGCGCTTCGTCCACATGGGACACGACGAGATCTACCAGCTCGGCGTCTGTCCGCGCTGCCGCGAGCTCGACCCCGCCGACCTGTACACGAAGCATGTGACCGCCATGCACGACTACCTTGCGAAAAAGGGGCTGCGCATGATGATCTGGTCGGATATGCTCCATCCCACCGAGCGCTACAAGTCCCCGCCCGCCGTCTCCCGCCTGCCGCGCGACATCGTGATGCTCGACTTCATCTGGTACTTCCATTTCGACCTCGACATGGAGGATCACCTGCTGCCCTACGGCTATGACGTCGTCATGGGCAACCTCTATTCCTCCCACTATCCGCGCTACTCCGCCCGCGCCGCAAAGCCCCATATGCTCGGCGGCGAGGTTTCCACCTGGTGCCGCATGGACGAATACACGCTTGCGAAAAAGGGCAAGTTCTGGGATCTGCTCTATACCGCCGAGATGCTCTGGAACCCCGCCTACGACGAGGGACAGCGCGTCACCTACACGCATCTGCTGTCCTCCCGGCTCCAGCCGCGGCTGCGCGATACGCTGCGCGGCATCCGTCTTCCCGTCGAAGACGGGAAAACCGCGCTGGCGCTGCCGGATGCGGAACGCTCCGCTCTCCCCGACGCGCTGCTCTCGCTCGCACCCGGCGCCATCCCTGCCGACGGCGCGGAGATCCCCGTGAACGCCGTCTGCCGCCGCCTCGTCTTCGAGCACGCGACCCTCTGGAACCTCCCCCGCATCGCGTGGCAGCCCCTGCCCGCCATCGGCGCGTACACCGTCCGTTACGCAGACGGCGGCAGCGTCACGATCCCCGTCGAGTACAACGGCAATGTGCTCTGCTGGAACCGCCGCTACGCCGATCCGCTGCCGCAGCAGTATTACCGGCATCAGGGCTACGTCGGCACCTGGTTTATCGACCCGTCGCGCGAGGGCAAGGACGGCGCGGGGCGCGATACGCTCGTCTGCGCCCTGACCTGGGACAATCCCGACCCCGCGCGCGCGATCGCGTCGGTGCGCTACGACGCCGCGCAGACGGACGCCTCCGTGCTCGTTCTCGCGGGTGTGTCCGCCGTGCGGTAACGCCTGCCGCGCAAAGTGACTTCCCTGTAAAAAAACGTTAAGCATCCGTATGATTTCCATCATACGGATGCTTATTTTGCGATGCGGTATTTTCTTCTTCCGGCGGGAAACCCGCCGACCGCCCGACACAGGGGATTTTATAGGTTTTCCCAGTCGATCCTTTCTGTTTTATAGAAAAACTCGCGGTCATGCTCACCGACGGTCCGTAGGACTCTGCACGGAGTCCCCACGGCCACGACACCGTCCGGAATATCTCTTGTACCGACGCTGCCCGCTCCGATCACGGTATTCTGTCCGATACGGACGCCGGGGACAATGACCGCACCGGCGCCGATCCAGGTATTCTCGCCGATAAAAACGTCCTTATTGTACTGCAGCCCTCTGGCCCTGAGTTCCGGATCGATCGGATGATTCGCGGTCGCAACGGTAACATTGGGGCCGAACATCACCTTGTCTCCCACGTAGATATGGCCGTCGTCGACAAGCGTCAGGTTCGAATTCGCGTAAATCCCGGAGCCGAAATGCAGATGATGCCCTCCCCAATTCGCGTGAAACGGGAGCTCAATGTAACATTTTTCTCCGCATTCCGCAAAAACCGTCTTCATGTATTGCTCTTTTTTCTCATACTCCGTGGGCTTCAGCCGGTTGAAATCCCAGAGCATATCCTGAAAGACGACCTGCTCCCTCATGATCTCCTCATCCGCCGGATCATAGAGTAGTCCCCTGACCATTCTCTCGTACTGTGTCATTTCCGTTCTCCCTGAAAAAAACAATCCTTCCCCGTCATCCGAACAGGAACGACCGGGCGAGGAAGAAGTAGATCAGCAGCGTCACCGCGTCGACGATGGTGGTAATCATCGGTCCGGCCATCAGCGCCGGGTCGAGGTGGACGACCTTCGCCAGAATCGGCAGGGAGCTGCCGACGAGCTTGGCGAAGATGACCGCGCAGAACATCGCGCCGCAGACGACGAGGATCATCGGGATGTTGCGGTTGCCGAGCACGAGCATGCGCAGGAAGTTCAGCAGCGCCAGCGCGCTGCCGCAGAGCAGGCTGACGCGCAGCTCCTTCCACACCACGCGGAAGTAGTCGCGGATGCGGATCTCGCCCAGCGCGAGGCCGCGGATGACCAGCGTGGAAGCCTGGTTGCCCGAATTGCCGCCGGTGTCCATCAGCATCGGAATCGCCGCCGTCAGTCCTGCGACCGCCGCGAGCGCGGATTCGAAGCCCTCGATGATCATGCCGGTGAAGGTCGCGGAGATCATCAGGATGGCGAGCCACACGATGCGGTTTTTGAACATCGTCAGCACGCCCGTCTTCAGATAGGTATCGTCCGACGGCTGCATCAGCGCCATGCGCTCGAGGTCCTCGGTGTTCTCGTCCTCGATGATGTCGACGATGTCGTCGATCGTGACGATGCCGACGAGCCTGCCCTCGTTGTCGGTCACGGGAACCGACAGCAGGTCGTAGTGCCGCGCGATGTCGGCGACCTTTTCCTGATCGTCATGCGTGTTCACGCAGATCAGCGCGCGGTCGGCGTCCATGATGTCGCGCAGCAGCTCGTCGGGCTCGTGGAAGATCAGATCGCGCAGCTCGACGGTGCCGACCAGGCGGCGGCTGTCCGAGATGCAGTAACAGATGTAGATCGTCTCGCGGTCCTCGCCGCTCGTGCGGATCTGCGACATCGCCTGGGCCACCGTGCAGCGGTCGTGCAGCTCCATCATCTCCGACGTCATGATCGACCCGGCGGAGTTCTCCGGATACTGCAGAAAGCGGTTGATCGTCTCCCGCGTCTCCGGGTCGGCCACCGCCATCACGCGCCGTACGACGTTTGCCGGCACCTCCTCCAGAAAATCGACGGTATCGTCGACATACATCCCGTCGACCAGGCTGAAAAGCTCCCGGTTGGAGATCGCCTGCACGATCTCCCGCTGAATCTCCGAATCCAGATAGGCAAACGCGTCCGCCGCGAGCTCCTTCGGCAGCAGCCGGAACACGACGATGCGCTGCGGCATCTCGATCTGCTCGAGAAACTCCGCAACGTCGATCTCGTTCATCTCCAGAAGCTCCTCTCGCAGCGGCAGGAGCTTTCCTTCCTCCACAAGCGTCCGGAGATGCTCATAACTGGTTTCCATTCTCTCCATGTCTGCATCCTTTCCGCAGCGCGGCGCTCTCCGGAACGCATGACAAGGAGGGAACCTTATTCCGTTTCTTTCCGCATCGGAAAGACCACGCCGAATAAAGCCCCGATCACAGTCCGGACAGGCCGCATACCGCTATTTTCTCTTCGCAAGGGAATTTTACTACTTCGATTTCCGTCCGCGGTTTCCAAAGCCTGTCACTTCCTTTCTTTCAGAGCTTACTTTCCGCGTTTTGCGCGGCCGAAAAGGCCTTTTTTGGCGGGTTTTTCCGGTTCCTCGGGAATGTCCGCCGGTTCCTCGGCGGTTTCGCTGCGCGCAGCCGTCTCCGCCGGCGTCTCGATCTCCATCGGCGACAGAATCAGCCGGTTGTCTTCGTATTCGAACCGGAGCCGGGCGTTGGGCTTTAGGTTGTTTGCGTCCATGAAGTCCTTCGGGATCTGCATCCTGCCGACGCGGTCGAGCACGACGAATTCCTCGTGCGTCTTCTCCTCTGGCGCTTCCACATGCGGCAGATCGCGCGAGAGCTCCTTCAGATCCGACGCATACGAGCGGCGGATGAACTCGCTCGACGTCCGGCCGTCGCGGATGTTGACGACGCGGTCGACCATGCTCGACAGATGCCGGTCGTGCGTCACGATGATGACCGTGACGCCGAGCTTCTCGTTGAGCGCGCGCAGCAGCTCGAGGATCCGGTTGGCGGTGCGGGTATCGACCGCGCCGGTCGGCTCGTCGGCCAGCAGGATCTTCGGCTGATTGGCCAGCGCGATGGCGATGGCGATGCGCTGCTGCTCGCCGCCGGAAAGCTCGCGGAGCTTATTCTTCCGGCGGTGCGACAGCCCGACCAGCTCGATGAGCGCCTCCGCACGCTCCCGTTTTTCCTTCGCGCCGCCGATGATCATCGGGATCTCGACGTTCTCCACGGCGTTGAGATACGGGATCAGGTTGCGCGCGTTGTTCTGCCAGACAAAGCCCACGGTCTCGCGCTTATAGCGGAAGATCTGCTTCTCGTTGAGCTTCAGCAGATTCTTGCCGTCGACCTCGAGAAGCCCCGCGGAGGGCTTATCCAGCGCGCCGAGCATGTTGAGAAGCGTGCTTTTGCCGGAGCCGGAGTTGCCGATGATCGCCATCAGCTCGCCGCGCTGCACCTCCAGATCGAGTCCCTGCAGCGCGACGACCTCCAGATCCGCGGTCTTGTAGATCTTGACGAGGTTGTCGCATACGATGATCGGTCCTGTATCGCGCACGTTAGACTGCTCCAATGATCTCACCGTCCTCCAGCGTATAGACATGGTCCGCAAGCTCCATCATGTTGGGGTCGTGCGTCGTCATGACGATGGTGAGCCCCCGCTCGCGGATGAGGTCCTTGAACATACCGATGACGCGCAGGCCCATCTGCGTATCCAGCTCCGCCGTCGGCTCGTCGGCGAACAGCACCTTCGGCGTATGGGCGATGGCGCGGGCGATGGCGACGCGCTGCTGCTCGCCGCCGGAAAGCTCGTGCGGCCGGTGCGTCATGCGCTTGCCGAGCCCGACGAGATTGAGGCATTCCTCGACGCGCTTTTTCCGCTCGGCATACGGCACGCCCGAGATGCGCATGCCGAAATCGACGTTTTCGTACGCCGACATCGACGCGATCAGCGCGACGGACTGAAAGACAAAGCCGATATCCCGGCAGCGCAGCGCGTCGCGCTTCGCGTTCGAGAGCTTCGTGATGTCCTTCCCGTCGAAGATGACGGAGCCGGAGGTCGGATAGTCGAGCGCGCCGAGCGAGTTCATCAGGGTCGTTTTTCCGGAGCCGGAGCGCCCTTTGAGCATCGTCAGCGTCCCCTCCTGCACCTCGATGGAGACATTTTTCAGCGCCTGCACGCTCTCTTTTCCGGTGCCGAAGACGCGGCAGACATTTTCGGTGGTGATAATCGCCATACTTCTCGCCCCCTTTAATCCTCGCCCAGCTTCAGCGCCTGATCGATCTTGATCGACGCGATGATCCGGCTCAGAACGAGGAAGCCTGCCAGCAGGATGAAGCCGATCACCCCGTAGATCTTGTAGTAATCCGAGCGCTGCATGACAACCACAAACGGCGGCACCTGATGCGACGCGGCATAGACGAGCTGCATCATCGGCACGAACATCTCCGACGTCACGCCGCCGAGGATAATGCCCACCGCGATCGACACGGCGGAGATCATCACCTGCTCCGCCACGATGATGCCGAGCACGCGCCCGAGCGACATGCCCATCGCACGGAAGATACCGAACTGCAGGGCGCGTCCCTTGATCGACAGCGTCCAGTAGATCAGGAAGCCGATCGCCGTCACGAGCATCGTGATGATGAACGACAGCGTCAGCATACCGTTGAGCCCCTGCAGAAGCGGGTCGTTTTTGACCTCGATGAGGGACTGATTCGCGTAGGTCACCTTTTCGACGACGATTTTCGCGTCCTCGATCGACTGGCTGATCTGCGCGTCGGTGCCCGTCTCGGACTTCTTCATCCAGACCTGATACGGCTCCTTGGCGAGCGTCGTCTGCAGGAAGTTGAGGTTGACGACGACGCAGCCGTTCAGCTTGTCGGGATCGTACGACGGCCAGTAGTCGACAAACGCATAAACCGTGCATTCGACGGCCTGCTGCGAGCCCCAGGTGATGTAGATGGGGTCGCCCACCTTCAGCCCGAGCGCGTCGCGCAGCGAACTCGAGACGAGCGCCGCCTTCGGGGCGTCTACGAGCAGGTTCAGATAGTTGTACCAGTGATGCGGCAGCAGATCGCTGCGGAACCATGCCACCTGACCGAACTCGGACGGCTCGATTCCCATGATCTTGACCTGCTTAATGGAGCCGGAAGTCGCAGGCGACGGGCGGGCGATGCCGGTGTCGGTCGTAAAGACCTTCGCGGCATGCTCCACGCCCTCGAGATTCCGGTACGGCTCGAACGACGGCTCGATGTAGGTCACCACCGTGGAGGCATTGGGATTTTCCGCCTTCGCGTCGGCGATCTCCTGCTCGTTGTTCTGCCAGTACGGACGCACGATCACGTCCGCGCCGGCGTTGTAATAGATCCGGTCCTCGATGTTCCGGTTCAGGGTGCGCGCGGAATTGGCGTTGAAGATGCCGACCGCGACGGACAGGATGATGAACAGCATCAGAAACTGCTCCCTGCCGGAGGAACGGCCGACCTGCACGAGCGACGCGTACATCGTCGGCGACCAGAAGCGCCGTCCGGCGAGGAAAACGAGGCGGATGAGATAGGGATAGAGCCGCAAAAACAGCAGTCCGCAGCCCAGAATGAACAGCGACGAAATGAGGAACAGCAGCGGGTCGACGTTGAGCTCCGTCGTACTGGTGCCGGACTGGACGATCAGCGTATTGAAGCGCTCATACTGGGTATAACCGTAAACGGCGACGCCCAGCGTGATGAAGTCGAGGAAGAACTTCTTCCAGACCGGCTGGTCGGAGAAGCGGGATTTCTTGCGCTTGCGCTCGACGATCGTCGTCCGCGACGCGCTGTAGGCGGGGATCAGCATCGTGAGCAAAAACAGCACGACGGCCAGCGCGGAGTAGGCATAGGCGGTCTTCCCGAGCTTGAGCGGCAGCGCCGTTCTCTGGACAAATTCCAGAAAGCCGTTCGACGCGCCGACGACGCGGCAGAGCCCGTAGCCGAGCAGCGGTCCCGCGGCAAGCGCCAAGCCTCCGACGATCAGTCCCTCGTAGAGATAGATCAGGAAGATCTGAGAAGAGGACGCGCCGCGCGAGCGCAGCAGGGAGATCTCGTTTTCGTCGTTCTTGATGATGAGCTGCGACACCATGAAGATGTACAGCGCAAGCATCACAAGCAGCGGCACGAGGATGACGAGCAGCGTGTTCTGGAGCTGCGCCGAGCGCGCGGAATACTCCGCCAGCGTGTCGTAGATCGGCATATTCAGCTTCAGATAGTTCTTGTACTGGCTATAGAAGTCCTTCTGCGCGTCGATGCCCTCCAGGAAGCCGGGCAGACCGCCGACGGTGATCTGATAGTAATCGAACGCCAGAAACCAGGTCGCGCCGGTCAGCGCGCGGCCGACACCGTCGGACAGATAGACGTCGATGAAGGTCTGCTCATCCATCAGGACATGCTTGCCGAACGCGCCGAGCGCCGTATACCAGTAGGGATCCGCGTAATCGCTCTGCTCGACGATGCCGACGATCTCAAACTTGACCGTCGCTTCCTTTTCCGTCAGCATGGAGATAAAATACGGCGTATTCATCTGCAGGCCGAGGTTTGCCAGCGCGGTCTGGGAGATGACGACCTCATAGCAGCCGTTTGCGTTGATTCCCGGCTCGAACATGCGGCCGTTGATGACTTTGACGTGCCCGGCGAGGTCCGACATCGCCATCACGTTCGTAAAAGTCCGGTCGGAGGAGCGCTTTTCCTCGTCCACCGCGACGGACTGCATGTTCATCGCGGTCAGCGTCCGGTTTTCGGCGACCGTCGGAATATCGGCGGTTTTCGGCAGCAGCTCGTCGTCGAGCTTCTGCTGGAAGAATTGGAACACGTCCACACGGCTGCCGTCCACATAGCTGACGGACAGATCGAGCTGATACCGGCCCGGGTATTTCCCGGTTTTGGTCTGATAATCCTTCATATCCCGCGTCAGCATGAACTGAAGGATGCCGTCGGTATAGATCGGCACGCTCGACACCATGGCGATTACGATGATAAAGCCGCCGAGCAGGCAGAGCATCATCCATTTGTTGTTGATTATCTTGCGAAAAACAAGCTGCCACATGGAAGGCTTCGCTCCTTTCTTTCCGAAAAAACGGCGGGATCCAGCTCGTTTTCGCTGTCAGATCACGATCACGTCGCCTTCTTCAAGGCCGGATACGATTTCCACTTCGTTGTTGCTCTGAATGCCCAGCTTCACGTCCCTCTCCTCCGGTACGCCCTCGTCGTTCAGGACGCGCACATACCGGCGCGAGGAATAGGTGCTGATATAGCGCATGGGCAGGACGATGATGTCCTCCTTGCGCTCGAGAAGCAGGCTGATGCTCACCGTGTCGCCGATGCCGACGCCCTCGGGGATGTCGTCGACCTCGATCTTCACGGCGGTGCGCTCCGCTTCGGACGCCGTCACCGGCACGTCCGTCGGAAGCTGGACGACGCGGCCGATCACCGTGCCGCCGTCCTTGCTCTTGTATGTAACCTCCAGCTCGGTGCCGACGTTCAGCTCGTCGGTATCGTCGGCCTTCATCGTAATGCGCAGGTGATCGGCGTCGGCGATCTTGACGAGGTCATAGTAGGAGGAGATATAGTCGCCCGGCTCGACGTCGGCGACATAGATGACGGTGCCGTCCGTCTCGGCGTAAAGGCGGCTTTCCTCGAGCTGCGCCCTGTAAATGTCAAGCTGCGCCGCGGCGAGGTCATAGTTGATCTGCGCGCGCTCGACCTCCGCCTGCGCGGAATCGCCGGGGTTCTTCGCCTGCTCGAGCGCCATCTCCAGCAGCCGCAGATTGCGCTCTCCGGCATACACCTCATCCGCAAGCGCCGCCTTTTCGTCGGCGTCCGCGGCCTTTTTATACTTGTCCCGCGTCTTCTGCAGCGCCTTGGCGGCCAGATCGTAGTTGATCTGCGCGCGTTCGACCGCGATCGGATCGGGAGAAGCGTTCTTCGTCGCGAGCTCCAGCGTCAGCTCCGCGGAGCGCACGGCCTTCTCCTGCTTATAGATCGTATATTCGAGATCGCCCGTATCGAGCTCGACGATCAGGTCGCCCGCATGCACCTCGTCGCCGGATTTGACGTAGATCTCCTTTAAGCGGCCGTTTGTGGTCTTGTAATAGAGGATTTCGGTGCTCGTCGATTCGAACTTGCCCGTTCCGGTCAGGTAGCGCTCGATGGTCCCCTTCTCCACGGTATGCGTCTTATAGGAAACCGCTTCCGGCACCTTCAGCGGCGGTTCAAGCACCTCTTCTTCCTTGGGAAGGAAGTAGCAGCCGGAAAAGAGCGTGACGAACAGGAGGACGGCAACGGACAGGGCGGCCGCGCGAACGATTCGTTTTTTCATTTCCAAAATACCTCCGCTTTGCTCTCCCCCGGAAACGGTCTGCCGCGCCCCGTTTTTTCGTCAAAGCGCGCGGCGCCCGGGGGATTATTTGTGTAGATTGTCTCTTGTGCGGGGAGGGAACATGCTGTATAATATTCTACATCAATAATAAAGGTTCGTCAAGACACTATTTTTTGATTATCCCCATTTCAGAGGGCATTTTTGTCCTGCCGCATCTTTTACGCGCGCTCCCGCACTCTGACAAAATCGATCCGGGAAGGAAAAACACACTATGAAAATGTCCAACATGCTGCTCCCGACCATCCGCGAGCTACCCTCCGACGCCGAAGCGCAGAGCCACATCCTCATGCTGCGCGCCGCTCTCGTGCGTCAGGTTTCCTCCGGCGTTTACAGCTTCCTGCCCTTAGGCTACCGCGTCCTGCGCAAGATCGAACAGGTCGTCCGCGAGGAAATGGACCGCGCCGGCGCTCTGGAAGTGCATATGCCGGCTCTCATCGAGGCCGATCTGTACAAGAAATCCGGCCGCTGGGACATCTACGGCGCGGATATGTTCCGCTTGAAGGACCGCTCCGACCGCGACTTCCTGCTCGGCCCCACGCACGAGGAGGTCTTTACCGATCTCGTCCGCTGGTGGCTCAAGTCCTATAAACAGCTCCCCATCACGCTCTACCAGATCCAGTACAAGTACCGCGACGAAAAGCGCCCGCGCTACGGTCTTATCCGCTGCAAGGAGTTCCTGATGAAGGACGCCTACAGCTTCGACGCCACGCTCGGAAGCCTCGACGAGAGCTATCAGAAGATGAAGGACGCCTATTACCGCATCTTCGAGCGTCTCGGACTCAAGTTCCTCTGCGTCGACGCCGACAACGGCGCGATGGGCGGCTCCGGCTCGCAGGAGTTCATGGTGCCCTCCGCCATCGGCGAGGACGACGTCGTCTACTGCGACGCCTGCCACTATGCCGCAAATATGGAAAAGGCCTCCTATAAGCCCGTCCCCGCGCCCGCGCCCGAAGAGGAGCTGCCGCTGCGCCGCGTTCCGACGCCCGGCGCGCATACGATCGCGCAGATCACCGAATTCCTGCACTGCCCGGCCGAGCGCGTCGCGAAGACCCTCATCTACGTCGCCGACGGCAAGCCCGTCGCGGTGATGCTGCGCGGCGACCGCGACTTAAACGAGGTCAAGCTGAAAAACCATCTCGGCTGCCGCGAGCTCGAAATGGCCGATCCCGCGACGGTCGAGGCGGTCACGCATGCCGTCGTCGGCTTTGCGGGTCCCGTCGGACTCACCGTGCCGGTCTACGCGGACAGCGAGATCGAAGCGATGCGCAATATCGTCGTCGGCGGCAACGAGACGGACGTGCACATCGAAAACTGCAACCCCGGCCGCGATTTCACCGTCGTCGACTACTCCGACCTGCGCTGCGCCGTCGAGGGCGACCTCTGCCCGGTCTGCGGCAAGCCGATGAAGATCGAGCGCGGCATCGAGATCGGTCACATCTTCAAGCTCGGCAAGCGCTATACCGAGGTGCTCGACTGCGAATACACCGACGAGGACG
>JAEDGJ010000031.1 GCA_016297585.1 Clostridiaceae bacterium | reverse complement strand
ACGCGCGCGAGGATCGTCACCGCCTGCTCCCGCGTCAGCGCGCTCTCCGGCGCGAACTTCCCGTTCCCGACGCCCGAAACGATGCCGTTCTCCGCCGCCCATGCGATGGCCTCCGCGTAATACTGCCCCGCCTTCACGTCGGAAAAGCCCGCCTTCCCGGACGCCGCGGGCTTGCCCTCCATGCGCCAGAGCACCGCCGCGAGCATCCCGCGCGTCATGCCGGTATAGACGCCGAACATGTCCTGCGACACGCCCGAAAGAAGCCCCCTCGCCGACACGAAATCGACCGCGTTTTTCGCCCACGGCTCGCCCGCGTCGCGGAACGTGCCCGCCGCTGCCGTCTCAACGCCGACCGCCGCGCTGCCCGGGAGCCATGCGCGCATCGCGCTCTCCGACACCGCGGCCGAGCGCGCGACGGGCGTGCGCACGCCGTCCTGCACCGTCACGACCGTGCTCGCCGCCGAAAAGCCCTTCCCGGCAAGCCCTACGGTCACGCCGCCCGGTAACGTCCCGAGCCGCTCGCCGTCCCGCATGACGGCAATATCCACGTCCTCCCCCGCGCGCGTCACGCGCACCGTCAGCGCGCCGTCCTCCACGGCCTCGCGCCGCAGCGTCACCCCGGCGTAGGGGGTCGACACGGTCAGCGTCTCCTCCCCGGCGAAGTCCTGCGCGCGCACGTCGGCGGCATAGCCGTCCTCGCCGCAGTCCTCCGCGCCGAGCATCGCGCCGGGTAAGCGTCCCCCGGCATAGGCGCTCTCCGCGGTCTCCTCCAGCACCGGATACGCCCGCGCGGACGAGTAGACCTCGCCGTTCTCGAGCGTCACGCCGCGCCGGCGGAACAGCTCCGACACCGTGACGAACGTATAGCCGCGCCGTTCAAGCTCCGGCAGCGCGCGGCACACGGCGTCCACCGTCGTGCGGTACAGGTCGTGCATCAGCACGATGTCGCCGTCGGACGCCGACAGAATTTTATTATAGACGCTGTCCGCGTTCCGGTTCTTCCAGTCGAGCGTATCGACCGACCAGAGGATGACGGGGCCCTTCGCCGCCGCGCAGACGGCCTTGTTATACGCTCCGCCGACCGGACGCAGGACATAGGTCGTGTCGCCCGCGGTCTTTTTGATGCGCGCGAGCGTCGTTTCGACCTCGAGCGCAAGCTGCGAAGCGGAGAGCTTTGTCAGTGTCTTGTGATTTTCCGTATGGTTGCCGAGCTGGTGCCCCTCCGCCGCGATGCGCTCGAGCTCGTCCGCGTATTCGTCGAGCCGGTACCCGGAGACGAAGAACGTCGCCTTCGCGCCGTACTCCGCGAGCGCGTCGAGCAGCCGGTCGGTCTGTACCGACGGGCCGTCGTCGAACGTCAGCGCGATGAGCTTTTCGCCCGATGAACCGCTGCCCGCAGCGGCGGACAATGGCGCGAGCATGGCGGCAAAAACCGTCAGAATCAGTACAAATGCGGCTAGTTTTTTCATCGCCAAAACCCTCCCTTTTTTCCTCTATATTAGACGCTCCCCGCGCCGGAAAGGTTTCCCGGGCGGGGAGGGAAATATACTGCGAAAAAAAGGAGAAGAAGCTGCAATATACAGTCCAAGAAAACCCCACCCCTCGCCGCAAAAAGCCTCGAAAGGGAGGTTTTTTGCCCGGACGGATGCGCAAGGGACGGCAAAACGCGCGCCCATGCGTGAAAGGGTACTGTATGTTGCAGCTTCCTCTTATTTTTTAACCGGAGTACCCGGGTTCGCGATTACACGAACTCGATGATCGCCATCTCGGCGGCGTCGCCGCGGCGCGGACCGGTGCGCAGGATGCGCGTATAACCGCCGTTGCGGTCGGCATACTTCGGAGCCAGCTCGGAGAAGAGCTTCTTGACGGCGTCTTCCTTCGTGATGAAGGCGAGCGCCTGACGCTTCGAGGCAAGCGTGTTCTTCTTGCCCAGCGTGATCATCTTTTCAACCAGGGGGCGGACCTCCTTGGCGCGCGTGACGGTGGTCTCAATTCTGCCGTTTTCGATCAGATAGGTGACCATCGCGCGCAGCATGGCAGTCCGGACGTCCTTGGTGCGGCCAAGCTTGCGTGGCATTGTACAAAACCTCCTTTATATCAGGCGGGGTTTATTCGTCGTTTTTCGTGAGCGTCAATCCCATGCTGTGGAGCTTGTTCATGACCTCTTCGAGACTCTTTCGGCCGAGGTTGCGGACCTTCATCATGTCCTCCTCGGTCTTGCCGATCAGGTCTTCGACCGTGTTGATGCCCGCGCGCTTCAGGCAGTTGAAGCTGCGCACGGACAGGTCGAGCTCCTCGATCGTCATCTCCAGCACCTTGTTGTGCTGCGCTTCGTTCTTTTCGACGACCGTCGTCTTGTCGCCGACGTCGTCGGACAGATCGACAAAGTGCTGCAGCAGATCGGACAGGATCTTCGCGGACCACGAAACCGCTTCCCGTGCCGTCAGCGTGCAGTCCGTCCAGACCTCAAGCGTCAGCTTGTCGTAGTCCGTGATGTTCCCGACACGCGTGTTGGCGACGGTGTAGTTGACCTTGTAAACCGGCGTGTAGATGGAATCGACCGGAATCAGGCCGATGATGCTCTGCGCGGGCTTGTTCTTGTCCGCCGGGACATAGCCTCTCCCGTGGTTCAACACAAGCTCCATCGAGAGCCGCGCGTCCGCCGTCAGCGTTGCGATATGCAGATCGGGATTTAAGATCTCGACCTCGCCGTCGGCCTTGATGTCGCCGGCACAGACCTCGCTCTCGCCGACCGCGTTGATATACACGGTCTTCGCGCCGGGGCTGTGCAGCTTGGCAACAATACCCTTGACGTTCAGAACAATCTCCGTAACGTCTTCCTTCACACCGGGAATCGTGGTGAACTCATGCTGTACACCGTTGATCTTGATGCTGGTAACCGCCGTGCCGGGCAGTGAGGAGAGCAGGATTCGCCGCAGGGAGTTGCCCAGGGTCGTCCCGTATCCGCGTTCAAGGGGTTCTACTACAAAACGACCGTAAGAGCCGTCCTCGGAAAGTTCCGCGCATTCAATACGGGGCCTTTCGATTTCAATCATTACCTTTTTACCCTCCTTGCAGTCAGTGGCTTACGCCACGTTCTTCGTTCCGGGCGATTACTTGGAGTAGAGCTCAACGATCAGATGCTCCTCAACGGGCAGATCCACGTCGGCGCGCTCCGGCAGGGCGACGACACGGCCGGTCAGCGTATTGCGGTCGAGGTCCAGCCACTTCGGGATCGGCTTCGAGGCATTCGCTTCCACGACGGCCTTGATCTTCTCGTTCGAGCGGCAGTTCTCGGCAACCGCGATGACCTGACCCGCGCGGCAGCGGTAGGACGGAATGTTGACCTTCTTGCCGTCGACGGTGAAGAAGCCGTGACGCAGGAGCTGGCGCGCCTCCGGACGGCTCATGCCGAAGCCGAGGCGGTAGACGATGTTGTCCAGACGGAGCTCAAGGAGCTGCAGAAGGTTATCACCGGTGACGCCGGGCTTCGACGCCGCGATCTCGTAGTACTCATGGAACTGCTTCTCGAGCATGCCATAGTAGCGCTTGGTCTTCTGCTTTTCACGGAGCTGGAGGTTGTACTCGCTCTTCTTCTTGCGGCTCTGGCCATGCTGGCCGGGCGCGGACTCGCGGCGGGTAACGGCGCACTTGCCGGTATAGCATCTGTCGCCCTTCAGGAAGAGCTTCTGGCCTTCGCGGCGGCACAGCTTGCAGACCGCTTCGGTATATCTCGCCATTTTACTTTTTCCTCCTATTCGTCAGACGCGGCGGCGCTTCGGCGGGCGGCAGCCGTTGTGCGGGATGGGCGTGACGTCCTTGATCATCGTGACCTCAAGACCGGTCGCCTGCAGCGCACGGATCGCGGATTCACGGCCGGAGCCCGGGCCCTTGACATAGACCTCGACGGTCTTCATGCCATGCTCCATCGCGGCCTTCGCGGCGGTCTCCGCGGCGGTCTGCGCGGCGTACGGCGTGCTCTTACGGGAGCCGCGGAAGCCGAGGCCGCCCGCGGAAGCCCACGACACGGCGTTGCCGTTGACGTCGGTGATCGTTACGATCGTGTTGTTGAAGGAAGAGCGGATATGCGCGGCTCCCCGTTCAATATTCTTGCGTTCGCGGCGCTTCTTGATCGCGACGGCGCCCTTTTTAACCTGTTTTGCCATGCTACCCCCTCCTTACTTTCTCTTATTGGCAATGGTCTTCGCCGGGCCCTTGCGGGTTCTGGCGTTCGTGCGGGTACGCTGTCCGCGCACCGGCAGACCCTTGCGGTGACGGGTTCCGCGGTACGAACCGATCTCGATCAGGCGCTTGATGTCCAGCGCGACGTCACGGCGAAGGTCGCCTTCGACGCGGTAGTGATCGATGGCTTCGCGGAGCTTGGCGATATCGTCCTCGGTGAGATCCTTGACGCGGGTATCGGGGTTAACGCCGGTCTCCTTGAGGATGTCGTTCGAAATTTTGCGGCCGATGCCATAGATATAAGTGAGACCGATTTCCACGCGCTTTTCACGCGGCAGGTCTACGCCGGCTATACGTGCCATTTATACATGCACCTCCATTAACCCTGTCTCTGCTTATGCTTGGGATTTGCGCAGATGATCATCAGTCTGCCTTTACGACGAATGAACTTGCACTTCTCGCAAATCGGTTTGACGGACGGTCTTACCTTCATGCGTCTCATCCTTTCATTATCGTTCCGGCGCTCGTTTGTCAGGGAGGTTTTCCCCTTTCGCCGGAGTCCCGCGCGGCATTTTTGCCTGCGGGGTGTGTTTATCTGCCTTAAATTGCCGATTTTTGGGGTTTTGCGCCCTTATACCGGCATAAAAATGAAATTTATTTGCTTCTCCAGGTGATGCGGCCTCTTGTCAGATCGTAAGGCGACATCTGGATCGTGACCTTATCGCCCGGGAGAATGCGGATAAAGTTCATGCGGAGCTTGCCCGAGATATGCGCAAGGATCCGATGCTTATTGGGGAGCTCCACCGTAAACATCGCGTTGGGCAGCGCCTCCACTACGGTTCCTTCCAGTTCGATTACGTCGTCCTTTGCCATTTTCAGTCTCCCTCCCCTTTTAGATATCGAGTTCGTTATGCGTCAGGATCACGGGGTCGCCCTGCGTGATCAGGATCGTGTTTTCGTAGTGCGCCGCGAGCTTTCCGTCGACGGTGACGACCGTCCAGCGGTTTGCAAGCCTGCGCACCTCCCAGGTGCCCTCGGCGATCATCGGCTCGACGGCGAACGTCATGCCGGGGAGAAGCCGCGGGCCTCTGCCCGGCGCGCCGAAATTCGGCACCTCCGGGTCCTCGTGCATCTTCCGTCCGACGCCGTGGCCGACGTACTCGCGGATGACGCCGTAGCCCTCGCGCTCCGCCGTGGTCTGCACCGCGTGGGAGATGTCGGAGAGCCGGAAGCCCGGCCGGGCGAACGCCATCGCGTCCCAGAAGGACTGCCGCGTCACCTCGGCGAGCTTTTTCGCGTTTTCCGGCGGCGTGCCGACGTAGAAGGTCGCCGCGCAGTCGCCGACGAAGCCGTCGAGCGTCGCGCCGACGTCCACCTTGACGAGGTCGCCCTCATGGAGCTTCCGCGTCCCGGGGATGCCGTGGATGACCTCCTCGTTGACGGACACGCAGGCCGAGGCGGGGAAGCCGCCGTAGCCGAGGAACGTCGGAATGGCGCCAAGCTCCCGGATCGTGCGGTCGACGACGCGGTCGACGTCCTTCGTCGTCATCCTGTCGGGCGTACCCGAGGCTAAAAACGACGCAGCCGCCTCTCTCGCCGCCGCCGCAACGCGTCCGGCGCGCTTCATGGCTTCGATTTCATGTGCGTTTTTGATAACGATCATAGTCCCCAAAAAACGCCCGTTTCCGGTCAGCCGCGCAGCGCCTGCATCGTCAGACGCGTGGTATCCTCGAGCTTATCCTGTCCTTCGACGGTACGCACGAGGCCGCGTTCGGTGTAGTAGGCGATCAGCGGCTCGGTCTGCTCGTGGTAGACGCGCAGACGGTCGCGCACGACTTCCTCGCGGTCGTCGGCACGGATGGTGAGCGCGGCGCCGCACAGATCGCAGACGCCTTCCTTCTTCGGCGGGTTGGACTCGACGTGGAAGGTCGCGCCGCAGGTCGGGCAGGTGCGCCGTCCGGACATACGGGCGACGATCTTCTCGTCGGGCACCGTGATGACCAGGACCGCGTCGATCTGCGCGAACGTCGCGAGCGCGTCGGCCTGCGCGATGTTGCGGGGGAAGCCGTCAAGGATGTAGCCGTTTGCGCAGTCCGGCTCCGCCAGACGCTTTTTGACCATCTCGATGACGATCTCCTCGGGCACGAGCTGACCCGCGGCGAGGATGTCCTTGACGCGGAGTCCGAGCTCGGTGCCCGCCTTGACCTCGCCGCGCAGGATGTTGCCGGTCGAGATCTGGGGGATATGATATTCGCGGGAGATGTTTTCCGCCTGAGTGCCCTTACCGGCGCCCGGCGCTCCCAAAAGGATCAGTTTCATACGAGTCTCCTCTTACTCCAAAAAGCCCTTGTAGTGCCGCATCATGATCTGTGCCTCGAGCTGCTGGTAGATTTCCAGCGCAACGCCGACGACGATCAGGAGGGACGTACCGCCGATCGTGATGCCGTTGATATCGGTCACGATGCCGAGGATAACCGGCAGGAGGGCGATGATGATCAGGAAGACGGAACCGATGAACGTGATTTTCGAGAGAATGCGCGCCAGATAATCCGACGTGGGCTTGCCGGGACGGTAGCCCATGACGAAGCCGCCGTTCTTCTTGAGATTATTGGCAACTTCTACCGGATTAAACTGGATGAGGGAATAAAAGTAACCGAAACCGACGATGAGCAGCGTGTACAGGATGACGTACGACCACGAAGTGGGGCTGAAGAAGTGCTCCACCTTAAGCCAGAACGAGCCCTCGGCCGGATTCAGGAAGCTGATGATGGTCGCGGGGAACATCAGCAGCGTGGACGCGAAGATAACGGGGAGAACGCCGGACATATTGACCTTCATCGGCAGGTTCGTGGACTGTCCGCCGTACATTTTGCGGCCGACCATCCGCTTCGCATACTGAATCGGGATGCGGCGTTCCGCGTTGGAGACCCAGACGATGAACACGACGAGCGCCAGCGCCACGATGACGAGCACGATCATACCGATCAGGTAGCCCGCGCTCTGCTTCGCGTACTGGATCATATAGAGGATCATCGTCGGGATGCGGGAGACGATACCGACAAAGAGGATATCCGAGATGCCGTTGCCGATACCGTGTTCGGTGATCAGCTCGCCGAGCCACATGACGATGGAGGCGCCGGCGGTGAAGCTGAGGATAATCACGCAGGCGCTCCAGAAATCGGTGCGGGTCAGGAGCGACTGATTCTTCAGCATGATATAGTAGGTGAAGCCCTGTAAAAGACCGATGCCGACGGTGGAGTAACGGGTGATCGCGGCGAGCTTCTTCTTTCCCTCTTCACCGCCGTCCTTCTGCATCCGCTCGAGCGCGGGAATGGCAACGGTCAGCAGCTGAATGATAATGGACGCGTTGATATACGGCGTGATGCTCATGGAGAACAGCGTCGCATTCTGCAGCGCGCCGCCGGTCAGGACGTTGAAATACCCAAGCAGGTTCCCCGACTGGGTGTACGCGTCGAAGAGCAGGCGGAGCTGCTCGACGTCGACGAAGGGAACGGTGAGCACAACGGAACCGAAGCGGAAGATGGCGACAATCAGGAGCGTGAAGAGGATCTTCTTCCTCAGCTCCGGGATACGCCAGGCGTTTGCAAAGGTCTTAAACATGGTTTAGACCTCCTCGGCCGCGCCCCCGGCCGCTTCAATTTTCTGCTTCGCGGATTCGGAGAAAGCATTCGCGCGGACGGTCAGCTTCTTTTCGAGGTCGCCGCCGCCGAGGATCTTCAGGCCGCCGTTTTCGAGCTGCTTGAGGATACCCTTCTGGGCAAGCGCCTCAGCGTCGACAACCGCGCCGTTATCGAAGGCGTTGAGCACGCTGACGTTGACCGCCGCGTAATCAACACGGAAATAGTTCTTGAAGCCGCGCTTCGGGAGCTGGCGGGTAAGGGGCATCTGGCCGCCTTCGAAGCCCGGACGGACGCCGCCGCCGGAACGGGCCTTCTGACCCTTATGACCGCGGCCGCCGGTCTTGCCGTTGCCCGAACCCGGGCCGCGGCCCTTGCGCATCGGATCCTTGACGGAACCCGCCGCGGGGGAGAGTTCATATAACTTCATGTTAGCACATCCTTCCTTTGGCAGATACGATTATACTTCCTCTACACGGAGAAGGTAGTCGATTTGCGCGATCTTACCGCGGGTAGCCTCGTTGTCGGGCTGCTGGCGGGAATCGCCGATCTTGTGCAGGCCGAGCGCGTTCGCGGTAGCGATGTGCTTCTTGTTCCGGCCGGAAAGGCTCTTGACGAGCGTCACTTTAATCATGTCGCGCATCCTCCTTTACTGTTCCGCGCGGCCGAGCACCTCGGCGGCGGACTTGCCGCGGACGGCGCCGACCTGGGACGCGTCGCGCAGGGACTCGAGGCCCTTCATCGTCGCGGTCACGACGTTCTGCGGGTTATTGGAGCGCAGGCACTTCGTACGGATGTCGCGGATACCCGCGGCTTCCAGGACGGCACGCACGGCGCCGCCGGCGATCACGCCGGTACCGGGCGCGGCGGGCTTTAACAGCACGCGGCCGGCGCCGAAGCAGCCGATCACCTCATGCGGGATCGTCGTGCCCTTCAGAGAGATCTTCTTTAAGTTCTTGCGGGCGTCGTCCATACCCTTGCGGATCGCGTCCGGAACTTCGGCGGCCTTGCCGAGGCCGAAGCCGACGATGCCGTTGCCGTCGCCGACGACGACGAGCGCGGTGAACTTGAAGATACGGCCGCCCTTAACGGTCTTGCTGACGCGGTTTAACGCCACGACTCTTTCCTGCAGGTCCAGCGTGGAGGCGTCGATCAGTTTTTTCATGCTTCTTATCCTCCCTTAAAACTCCAGACCCGCGGCGCGGGCGCCGTCGGCCAGTTCCTTAACGCGTCCGGTGTAGATATACCCCGAACGATCGAAAACCACGGCGCGGCAGCCCTTCTCGAGCGCACGGCGCGCGACGGTCTCGCCGACGAGCTTCGCCGCGGCGCGGTTGCCGCCGTACTGCTCGAAGGCCTTCTCCGTCGAGGACGCGGAGCAGATCGTAACGCCCTTTTCGTCGTCGATGAGCTGGGCGTAGATATTGCTTAAGCTTCTGTAGACGCACAGGCGGGGACGCGCGGTGGTGCCGGAGATCTTCCCGCGCACGCGCACATGACGCTTTTTGCGCTGTTTGTTCGAATCGACTCTTGAGATCATGAAAGCACCCCTCCTTATTTCTTCTTGGCGCCGGTCTTGCCTTCCTTGCGCAGGATGGTCTCGTCAGCGTACTTGATGCCCTTGCCCTTATAGGGTTCGGGGGGTCTCTTCTCGCGGACTTCCGCCGCGAACTGACCGACCTTCTGCTTATCCGGCCCCTTGATGATGATATGGTTGGCATCCGGCACATCGATCTTGATGCCGGGGATCTCCGGCATGATGACCTGATGCGAGTATCCGAGGTTCATGACGAGCTTCGTGCCGTCCTTCTGGGCACGGTAGCCGACGCCGTTGACCTCGAGCTTCTTCTCGAAGCCCGTGGATACGCCGTGAACCATGTTGGCGACGAGCGCGCGCTCAAGTCCGTGGAGCGCCGCGTCCTTATCGTCGGAGCGGGTCACATGGATGACGTTGCCCTCCATCGCGACGGAGATCGCCGGATGGACGGTATGCGAAAGCTCGCCGAGCTTTCCCTTTACGGTAACGTTCGCGCCGTCGATCTTCACTTCGACGCCGGCGGGAACGGTGATGGGCATTCTGCCAATTCTCGACATTTCTTAAAATCCTCCCTTACCAGACGAACGCGAGGACTTCGCCGCCGACGCCGTTCGCGCGGGCGCGCTTGTCCGTCATAACGCCCTTAGAGGTAGAGACCACGGCGATGCCGAGGCCGCGGAGCACTTCGGGAAGCTCGTCGGCCGCCGCGTAGACGCGCAGGCCCGGCTTCGACACGCGGCGCAGGCCCGTGATCGCACGGCTGCCGTCCGGCAGGTACTTCAGCGTGACGCGGATCATGCCCTGACCGCCGTCGTCGACGATCTGGCAGTTCTTGATATAGCCCTCGTCCAGGAGGATCTGTGCGATGGCCTTCTTCATATTCGAGGCCGGGATATCGACCGATTCATGCTTCGCGCTCGACGCGTTGCGGATGCGGGTCAGCATATCGGCAATCGGATCCGTAATTTGCATCTTGTCTCCTCCTTCTCCTTAGAAACTCGCCTTACGAACGCCGGGGATCTGACCCTTGTAGGCCAGCTCTCTGAAGCAGATACGGCAGATGCCGTAATCTCTCAGGTACGCATGCGGGCGGCCGCAGAGCTTGCAGCGGTTATAGCGGCGGCTGGAGAACTTCGGCTCGCGCTGCTGCTTCAAAATCATCGATTTCTTTGCCATTTTCTTCGCTCCCCCTTATGCTTTCGCGAACGGAGCGCCCAGAAGCGTCAGCAGCTCGCGGGCCTCTTCGTCGGTGTTCGCGGTCGTGACCATGATGATGTCCATGCCGCGGATCTTGTCGATCTTATCGTACTCGATTTCGGGGAAGATGAGCTGTTCCTTAAGACCGAGCGCATAGTTGCCTCTGCCGTCAAAGGCGGTCGGGCTGATGCCGCGGAAGTCGCGGACACGGGGCAGCGCGACGTTGAACAGGCGGTCTAAGAACTCCCACATGCGGTCGGAGCGCAGGGTGACCTTCGCGCCGATGGCCATGCCTTCACGGAGCTTGAAGTTCGCGACGGACTTCTTCGCGTGGGTGATCATCGGCTTCTGGCCGGTGATGGCGGTCAGATCGGCCACAACGGACTCGAGAGCCTTGGCGTTTTCCTTGGCGTCGCCGCAGCCGACGTTGACGACGATCTTCTCAAGGCGCGGAATCTGCATCGGGCTCTTATACTCGAACTTCTTCATCAGCGCCGGGGCGACCTCGTTCGTATATTTAACCTTCATTCTTGCCATACTCGAGGCCTCCTTTACAGCGCGGCGCCGCAGTGACGGCACACACGCGTTTTTTCGCCCTTATCGTCGACTTTCATCGCGACGCGGGTGGGTTCCTTGCACTTCGGGCAGACAGCCATGACCTTGCAGGCGTAGATCGGCAGCTCGGTCTTGACGATACCGCCCTGATCGCCCTGCTTGCGGGGCTTTTTATGCATCGTGGCCATGTTGACGCCTTCGACGACGATCTTGGCGTTTTCCGCCTCGGTGCGGACGACCTTGCCCTGCTTGCCGCGGTCCTTACCGGAGATCACGACGACGGTGTCGCCCTTCTTAATCTTCAAAGCGTTCATTCTTCTCCTCCTTACAGAACCTCGGGCGCGAGGGAGAGGATCTTCATGAAGTCCCGATCACGCAGCTCGCGGGCAACCGGTCCAAAGATACGGGTTCCCTGCGGGTTCTTATCTTCCTTCACGAGCACGGCGGCGTTGTCGTCAAAGCGGACATAGCTGCCGTCGGCGCGGCGGACGGCCTTCGTCGTGCGCACGATGACGGCGCGGACGACCTGGCCCTTCTTCACCTGACCGCCGGGGGCTGCGCGGCGCACCGAGCAGACGATCACGTCGCCGATGGAGCCGTATTTTCTCACGGAGCCGCCCAGGACGCGGATGCACTTAAGCTCTTTGGCGCCCGAGTTGTCGGCTACGCGAAGTCTGGTTTCTTCCTGTACCATGAGTAGCCCTCCTCCTTAGCGTGCTTTCTCGATGATCTCGACGACGCGCCATCTCTTGTCCTTCGAAAGCGGACGGGTCTCCATGACGAGCACGCGGTCGCCGACGCCGCACGCATTGTTCTCGTCGTGGGCTTTCAGGCGATACGTCGATTTGATATATTTCTTATACAGCGGATGCTGGCTTAAACCCTCGATCGCGACGACGACCGTCTTATCCATCTTATCGGACACGACCACGCCGGTACGCGTCTTACGGAAAGCTCTTTCCATATCCGGTTACCTCCCGTTTTTCTCACGCAGGATCGTCTGCACACGCGCGATATCGCGTCTGACCTCGACGATTTTCAGCGGGTTATCGATCTGCTTCGTCGCATTCTGGAAACGAAGGTTAAAAAGATCCTTCTTCAGGTCGCCGAGCTTCGCGGTAAGCTCCTCGGGCGACATCTTACGCACTTCATTAGCCTTCATTATCGTCACCGCCTGTCTCTTCTCCGAGCCCCTCGCGCTTGACGAACTTCGTCTTGATCGGGAGCTTGTATCCGGCGAGACGCATGGCCTCGCGCGCTTCTTCCTCGGTCACGCCGTTCATCTCGAACAGCACGCGGCCGGGCTTAACGACTGCGACCCAGTACTCGGGGCTGCCCTTACCGGAACCCATTCGGGTCTCGGCCGGCTTCTGAGTGACGGGCTTGTCGGGGAAAATCTTGATGAAAACCTGACCGCCGCGCTTGATATAGCGGGTCATGGCGATACGGGCTGCCTCGATCTGATTGGAGGTGATCCAGGCCGGTTCCATCGCCATCAGGCCGTAATCGCCGTGGCTGACAAAGTTCCCGCGAAGGGCGCGGCCCTTCATGCGGCCTCTCTGCTGCTTGCGATATTTGACTCTCTTAGGCAGAAGCATTATTCATTGCCTCCTTCCGGTTTCTTCGGGGCTTCGGAAGCCTGCGCGGCGGGGCGAGCGGCGCCGGGAGCACGGTTAAAGCCACCCTGAGGACGGCCCTGACCCGGAGCGCGGTTGAAGCCGCCCGGCACGCGGTCGCCGGTGCGGTTGAAGCCGCCCTGACCCGGGGCACGGTTGAAACCACCCTGCGGGCGGTCGCCGGTGCGGTTGAAGCCGCCCTGTCCGCGGTTGAAGCCACCCTGCGGGCGGTCTCCGCGGCGGTCACCTCTGCGGTCACCGCGGTCGCGGCGGTCGCGGCGGTCGCGGGACGGCGCCTCGACGGTGGACTGACGGGGGCCTCCGGTGAGGATTTCGCCGCGATAGATCCAGACCTTGCAGCCGATGCGGCCGTAGGTGGTCTTCGCCTCGGCGAAGCCGTAGTCGATGTCGGCGCGGAGCGTCTGAAGCGGGATCGTGCCTTCGTGATAGTGCTCGGTGCGGGCGATTTCGGCGCCGCCGAGACGTCCGGACACGCAGGTCTTGATACCGCGGGCGCCGGCCTTCGTCGCGCGACCCATCGCCTGCTTCATGGCGCGGCGGAAGGAGGTGCGCTTCTCGAGCTGGGAGGCAATGCTTTCGGCGACGAGCTGGGCGTTCAGGTCGGGGTTGCGGACCTCAACGATGTTGACGGCGACGCTCTTGCCGATGAGCTGTTCAAGATTGAGGCGGAGCTTCTCGATATCCGCACCGCCGCGGCCGATCACGATACCCGGACGGGCGCAGTGGATGAAAACGCGGACCTTCGAGGCGCTTCTTTCGATTTCGATTTTCGGGATGCCGGCGGCGTAGAGCAGATCCTTGAGGTATTTGCGGATCTTGAAATCCTCGACGAGGAGATCGCCGACCTTTTCGTTCTTAGCGTACCATCTGGAATCCCAATCCGAGATGACGCCGACGCGCAGACCGTGCGGATTAACCTTCTGACCCATTACTTTTCCTCCCTTTCGGCGACCGCGAGGGTGATGTGAGAGGTGCGCTTCAAGATACGGGACGCGGAGCCGCGGGCGCGGGCCTGAACGCGCTTGAGCGTCGGGCCGGGGCAGCTGTAGACGTCGGCGACGTAGAGCTTGTTGACATCCATCTCGAAATTGTTCTCGGCGTTGGCGAGCGCGCTCTTTAAGAGCTTGAGAAGAAGCTCGGAGGCGGCCTTCGGGGTATGAGAGAGAATGGCGGCGGCTTCGGAGACGTCCTTGCCGCGGATGAGGGTGCAGACGATCTTGACCTTACGCGGCGAGATGCGCGCATGTCTCAAATAAGCGTATGCTTTATCCATTTTGATCCTCCTATTACTTGGCCGCCGCCGTAGTCTTCGCGCCGGCATGGCCGCGGAAGGTACGGGTGGGCGCGAATTCGCCGAGCTTGTGGCCGACCATATCCTCGGTGATATACACCGGCACATGCTTGCGGCCGTCATGGACGGCGATCGTATGGCCGACAAACGACGGGAAGATCGTGGAGGCGCGGGACCAGGTCTTAAGCACGTGTTTTTCGCCGGTTTTGTTCAGTTCCTCTACGCGCTTGTAGAGTTCGGGAGCCACGAACGGGCCCTTCTTAACGCTTCTTGCCATGGTGTGACCTCCTTACTTGCTTCCGCGGCGTTTCACGATGAACTTATCGGTGCGGTGGTTCTTGTTGCGGGTCTTGTAACCGAGCGCGGGCTTGCCCCACGGGGTGACCGGGCCGGGATGGCCGATCGGGGACTTGCCTTCACCGCCGCCGTGGGGGTGATCCACCGGGTTCATAACGGAACCGCGGACGGTCGGACGAACGCCCATATGGCGAACGCGGCCGGCCTTACCGAGCTGCTCATTTTCGTGATCGAGGTTGCCGATCTGGCCGATGGTGACGCGGCAGGACATCGGGATCAGGCGGACTTCGCCGGACGGCAGACGGACCTGGGCGTAATTGCCCTCCTTGGCCATCAGCTGGGCGGCGGCGCCGGCGGCACGGACGAGCTGCGCGCCGCGGCCGGGGTACAGCTCCACGTTGTGGATGAACGTACCGACCGGGACGTTCGCGATCTGCATCGCGTTGCCGGGCTTGATATCAGCCGCGGCGGCGGAAACCACGCGGTCGCCGGACTTCATGCCGACGGGAGCGAGGATATAGCGGCGCTCGCCGTCCGCGTACTCCAGCAGCGCGATATTCGCGGAGCGGTTGGGGTCGTATTCGATCGCGAGGACGCTCGCTTCCATGTCGAGCTTGTCGCGCTTGAAATCGATAATGCGGTACTTTCTGCGTTCGCCGCCGCCGTGATGACGGACGGTGATGCGGCCGTAGCTGTTGCGTCCCGCGTGCTTCTTCATCGGCTCGAGCAGGGACTTTTCCGGAGCCTTCTTCGTCAGCTCGGCATCGTAGACGACGGTCATATGACGCAGAGACGGAGTTGTCGGCTTAAAAGTTTTAATCGGCATTGTTGCTCACTCCTCTGCTCAAATCATGCTCTCGAAGAACTCAATCGTCTTCGACTTTTCGGTCACGGTCACGATGGCCTTTTTCCACGCCGGGCGGGTGCCGGAGGTCGCGCCCATGCGCTTTTCCTTGCCGTCGTAGTTCATCGTGTTGACGCTCTCGACATCCACGCCGAAGATCTTCTCAACGGCCTCGCGGATCTCGACCTTGTTCGCGGTCTTGGCGACGGCGAAGGTGTAGCGGCGCGCGCGCGCGTCTTCCATGGAGCGTTCGGTCACGATCGGCTTCTTAATGACGTCATAAACAGTTTTCATTTGCCGAATACCTCCTCGAGCTTCGAGACGGCGTCGCGGTCGATGACGAGCTTTCCGCTGTCGAGAATGTCATAGGTGTTCACGAGGTTCGCAAGCTGGGTGCGGACGCCCGGAATGTTTCTCGCGGAGAGAACGACGTTGCGGCGGGTCTCGGGGGTAACGACGTAGGCCTTCTTGTCGGCGCCGACGGCGGCGAGGAACTTCGCAAAGGGCTTCGTCTTGATTTCCGCGCAGTCGAGGCGATCGATGACGATCACGTCGCCGGACGCGGCCTTATCGGAAAGCGCGGACAGGAGCGCGAGTCTCTTGTACTTGCGGTTGAGCGAGAAGCTGTAGTCGCGGGGCTTCGGCGCGAACACGACGCCGCCGTGCGTCCACTGCGGCGCGCGGGTCGAGCCCTGACGGGCGCGGCCGGTGCCCTTCTGACGCCACGGCTTGCGGCCGCCGCCGGAGACCTCGGCGCGGGTGAGGGTGCTCTGCGTGCCCTGACGAAGATTCGCAAGGTGCTGCTTGACCGCCGCGTGCATCGCGACGCCGTTCGGCTCGATTCCAAAGACGCTGGAAGGAAGCTCCATTTCGCCGAGCTTCTCGCCGGCCATGTTGTAAAGCTGTGCCTTAGGCATAATCTGTTTCCTCCTTTACGTCTTTCTTATTTGTTCTTGACGGTGTTCTTGATATAGACGATGCCGCCGCGGGGGCCCGGGACCGCGCCTCTGACGCAGATCACGTTCAGCTCGTCGTCTACCTTCACAACGTCAAGATTCTGGATGGTTACCTGCTCCACGCCGTACTGACCGGGCATATGCTTGCCGGGCATGACGCGGGACGGGTCGGTATTCGCGCCCATGGAGCCGACGGAGCGGTGCACCGGGCCGACGCCGTGGGTGTGGCACTGCACGGCCTGATTCCAGCGCTTCACGACGCCGGAGTAACCGTGGCCCTTCGTCGTGCCGACAACGTCCACGCAGTCGCCGGGGGCGAACACGGACGCGCGCACAACGTCGCCGACGTTCATCGAAGCGGCGTCTTCGAGTCTGAACTCGTGCAGGACCTTCTGCGGGGCGACGCCGGCCTTCTTGATGTGGCCGTTTTCGGGCTTGTTCAGCTTCTTTTCGGCGACTTCGTCGTAACCGAGCTGGACGGAGTCATATCCGTCGGACGCCGCGGTCTTCTTCTGGACGACGACGCAGGGGCCGGCCTGGATGACGGTCACGGGGATGACCTTGCCATCCGCGTCGAAGATCTGCGTCATACCGACTTTTCTGCCGATGATTGCTTTCTTCATGAATTGTTTTCCTCCTTGGGAAGCGGCCGCATCTAAAAACCGTTTCCCGGTTATTGGTTGACGGGGTTTTGCCGCCAACATGACCTTTATAGATGACGATCCGGGCAAACCGTGGAACTTTTACCCGTTTCGTTACACCATCTTGATCTCGATCTCGACGCCCGCCGGCAGGTCGAGGTTCATCATCGCGTCGACGGTCTTGCCGGACGGCGCTTCGATGTCGATCAGGCGCTTGTGGGTGCGGCGCTCGAACTGCTCACGGGAATCCTTGTACTTATGAACGGCGCGGAGGATGGTCACGATCTCGGTCTTCGTCGGGAGCGGGATCGGGCCGGAGACTTTCGAGCCGGTGCGCTGCGCGGCTTCGACGATGCGCTTGGCGGTCTGGTCGATCAGCTGATGATCGTACGCTTTCAGACGGATTCTCATCTTTTCCATAGTGTTTCTTCCTTTGCACGAACGGTTTTTCCCTCATTGCCAAGGGCGGCGCGGGGTTTGACGTGCGTCCCCTGTTTCGTTTTTGCCGTCCTTTTCGGGGGTCTTTGTCCGGGGTTCGGGAGTCTCTCCTTTTCCCGTCCCGCGCGGAAGGTCATTTGCAAACTCTCCCGTGCGTTCAGGGTCACAGGCAAAAAATAACCCGGACTTTGCGCACCCCTTGACAGACCTCGCGTCCGTCCGGTTGGCGCTTTCGCAGCGG
This sequence comes from Clostridiaceae bacterium, assembly GCA_016297585.1. Lineage (GTDB taxonomy): Bacteria > Bacillota > Clostridia > Oscillospirales > QAMX01 > JAAZKA01. The sequence goes on along the minus strand of JAEDGJ010000031.1, from coordinate 1,672 downwards.
CTGCGGGGGCAGCCATTGCCTTCATCCGGTTGTTTTTCCACCGTGGAGGAACGCCCGTTTTCGCGGGTGTTCACACGAACAATTCGCGGCTCCCGGGTCCGCCCGGCATCCTCATCCGGCCGTTTTCGCGGCGGATGCGCGGACAGGCTCCATTGCAGTTCCCCCCGTCCCCTTGTGCTTCGGAGAGCGGCGCAATCTGCAATTTTGTCGCGTACCTGCATGGTTCTCCCCACGCAAGCCTACTTAGTTTACACGATTTTTCTTCGTTTGTCAAGGGTTTTCGCAAGAAAATTCTCTACAAATCCGCCCGTTTCCGGCGCCTTTTGTCCGTGATTTTGCCATTCCTCGCGCACGATCTTCCAAAACGCCCGAAAAAAGGGAGGACGCGCCATGCGTCCCCCCAAAACTCAGCCCCACGCCGGGACTTACACGATGATCTTTTCCAGCTCGTCGACGGAGAGCTTGACCATCTTCGCGCCGAGCTCGACGGACGCCTCGCGCGCGCTCTGGATGAACCACGCGTCGGACTCCGGGATGCGCTCGAGCTTCACGGCGTCGGGATAGAGCGCCTTGAGGATCGAGGACTCGAACTTGCCGGCATGGTCGTAGCCCGTCGCGTGCTGGACGGACGGCGCCATCGCGGGCAGGACGCGGATCCAGTTGAAGGGGTTCTCCGAGGGGTCGGAGAGGTTGTCGTAGTAGCCCGCCATGTCGTTGGAGCCCCACCAGCCGCGGCCGCGCGTCTCCTCCATGTACTCCATCGTGACCTTCTTGCCCGCCTTCATGCACGCGAGCGTCATCGGCATCAGGCTGCCTTCCTCGAACTGGTGGTGGATCAGCAGGAAGATCTTCTTGAAGCCGCCGTAGAGCATCGACTTGAGGATGTGGTAGATGTAGTTCTCGTAGACGTCCACGTCGATCTGCACGGTGCCGTTTTCGGGGCCGCCGACGGCATAGCTCGCGACGCCGTACCAGACCGGCGGGGCGATGACGATCTCGTGCCGCTTCTCCAGCTCCTCGAGCACGCCCTGGCAGACCATCGTGTCGCACCCGAGCGCGCAGTGGGGGCCGTGGTACTCCATCGTGCCGATCGGGATGACGACCGGGATCTTTTTCTCCTTGATCGCGGGCAAGTCGTTTTGCATCAGATATTCCAAACGCATAAAAACGTACTCCTTTTTGTTCGGCTCCCCCGTTTTCTCCCCTTTTCGTGCCCGGAAAATGGGGATGTTTCAGGGGAATTTTGCGGGACAAATCGCGGACAAACCCGGGGCGACGCGCATGAGCCCCGTGTGGTATACTGAAAACAGCCAAAATAAAACGAAGGAGGAACTCTTCTCATGGCAAACGAAATCCAGACCGATAAGCCCGGCGTGATGCTCTACCACACGCTCTATCCGCAGCTCGACATGCTCTCGCCCTCGGAGTGCGGCGAGCTGTTCCGCGCGATCCTCGAGTACAGCATGACCGGCGCCTACGGCTCGCTGCCGCGGGTCGTGGAGCTGATCCTTCTCGGGTATATCCCGATGATCGACCGCGACGCGCGGCGCTACTACGAACGCCGGGAACGCGCGCGGGCGGCGGCCAGACAACGCTGGGGCAGCGATGCGGACGCATCCGACGGCATGCCGGAGGATGCCGCGATATGCCAATAATAGTATTACTGTTACCT
>JAEDGJ010000030.1 GCA_016297585.1 Clostridiaceae bacterium | reverse complement strand
TGCGGCAGGTCCGGAGGATGGGGCGGGCGCGTCGGGAGGCGCATCGCCGCCGGGGAACTCGTCGGGAAGCGCGGGGGGAGGCGGCGGAGCTCCGCCGCAGGCCGCGATCAGGTCGTCCGCGGTCACGGCGCCGGGGACGAGTCCGCGCGCCATGCGGTTGACGGCGGTCGTATAGAACGCCATCCCCGAGAAGAACGCGCGCGGCGCTTCCTCCGCCGAGATGCAGCCGTCGAACAGCAGCCCGCAGCGGTCGGCATAGGCGGCGCAGAACTCCACGTCGTGGGAGATCATGACGAGCGTGACGCCCTCGTCCGCGAGGCGCCGCAGGATGGACGCGAGGATCTGCTTGAACGCGGCGTCGAGTCCCTTTGTCGGCTCGTCGAGCAGCAGCACCCGGGGGCGCTTCAGGAGCACCTTCGCGAGCGCCGCGCGCTGCTGTTCGCCGCCGGAGAGGTCGTACGGATGCCGCGTGCCGAGCGCCGGGATGCGGCACAGACGCAGCACTTCGCGCACCCGCGCGTCCTTTTCCTCCCGGGAGAGCCTTTCGCCGTCCAGAACGCTCCGCAGATCCTCGTACACGGTCTTTCCGACGAAAAGCGACTGCGGATCCTGCGGCAGCAGCGCGAGTCCCCCTTCCGGCAGCGCGCGGAGGGCGGCGGGGGACTGTCCGAGCACGCGGACGCTGCCGCGATGAGGGACGCGCAGCCCCGCGGCGACGGCGAGCGCCGTCGATTTGCCCGCGCCGTTGCCGCCGAGGAGCGCGTAAAGCTCTCCGGGATAGGCGCGTAGGGAAAAGTCCCGCAGTACGTCGGGCGCGGTCTTTTCATAGCGGAACCAGACGCCGGAAAGCGCAAGCGACGGCTCGTCGGACGTGCGAGCGGAGGGACGCGGCTCGGGAACGGGCAGCGCGGGGCGGGTCTGCAGCCGTCGCGACAGCCATTCGCGCCCTTCGCTGACAGTGACGGGGCAGCGGACGTCGTCCGGCTCATGCGGCACGGCCGACCAGACGCGCATCGCGCCCGGCATGGAGGCAAACAGCGCCGGATGCGATGCCGCGAGCGCGGCACCCACGGCGGCGGGACGGTCGGCGCAGAGCAGGCGGCCGTTTTCCATGACGGCGACGCGGTCGGAGAAGGGGAAGACCTCCTCGAGGCGGTGCTCGGTGATCAGCACGGCGACGCCGAGCTCGCGGTTTATCCGGGCGACGGTGGAGAGAAAGTCCGACGCGGCGATCGGGTCGAGCTGGCTGGTCGGCTCGTCGAGCAGCAGCACGCGCGGCTGGAGCGCCATGACGGACGCGAGGCAGACAAGCTGCTTCTGACCGCCGGACAGGGAGGAGACGTCGCGGTAAAACCAGTCCTCAATGCCGAAAAAGCTCGCCATTTCGGCGACGCGGCGGCGGATCTCGGGCGTTTTCAGCCCCAGACTCTCAAGCCCGAACGCCAGCTCATGCCAGACCTTGTCCGTGACGAGCGCATTGTCCGGGTTCTGCATGACAAAGCCGATGGCGGAGGCCTGGGTCTTTGCGTCGAGCGAGGCAAGCGGCTTCCCGTCGAAGAGAACGTCTCCACGGAAGTCCCCGGTCGGGGACAGCGCGGGCTTGAGACTGCGCAGAAGCGTCGTCTTGCCGCAGCCGGAGGGACCGCAGAGCGTGACGAATTCCCCGTCCTCAAGGGAGAGCGTGACGTCGCCGACGGCGGGCAGACTCTGCCCGGGATAGGAGAATGTTACATGCCGGAGCTCGAAGCACGCCATCTTACGGCCTCCCAAAGCGATAAAAGTAGCGGAGTTGCGCACAAAAGCAAATACACGGCGAGCGTGCCGAAGGTCAGCGCGCCGCCGGTGCGGCGGCTGATGAGCGGAAAGTATTTCCACGACAGCCCGCCGGACACGGCGCCCGCGATGATGCAGGCGGACGCGGCGAGGATCCAGACGATGAGCACCGCGTCGCGGCGGCTCATGCGGTAAATCGCGTAAGCGCTGCGTCCCGGCAGGCCGTAGCCGCGGCTTTTCATCGAATCCGCCGTTTCAATGGCGTTTTCCAGCGCCCAGGTGATCATCGCGGAAAGGATGGACGCGCCGCGGCGGACGCGGGCGAGGATACTGCCGGAGCGGACGTCCTGCCCGAGCGCGGCCTGCGCCCGGGAAAGCCGCGAAAGCTCTGCGCGGAAGCGGGGCACGAAGCGCAGCGTCATCGAAAACAGCAGCGAGAAGCCGGGCGCGACGCGTCCGGTCAGATAGACGAGCTTGTCGGAGGTCATGACGGCGTTGAACGCCGAGAACCAAGCGATCACCGCCGCGAGCATCGCCGCCGCCGCGAGTCCGTAGAGGATGGACTCCAGCGTCAGCGGGTTGCCGTCGGGCAGATAGGTGAGGACGGTCGCGCCCTCGTGGTTGAAAAGCGGGTTGAGCGCGGCGCCCAGCAGCAGAACCGGCAGCAGCAGGAGATGTCCGCGCAGGGAGCGCCCGTGCGTTAAGTACGCCGCGCAGGAGACGGCGGCGAGCAGGGAGACGGCGAGCGCCAGCGGGTGCATGAAGATCATCGAAAACGACAGCACCGCCGCGAAGAAGAGGAAGCTGACGGCGGGATGGCAGCGGTCAAACGCGGTATTCATACTTTTCCGGCGCTGCGCAGCAGGGCATAGACGCGCAGCGCGATCTCGCCGCGCGTGATGGCGGGGGAGTCCGCCGTCCACTTCGGCGCGGAGACGGAGAGATTCACGAGCTTTCCGGCACGGGCGAGGATGATCTCGGCTTCGACGGTGCTGACCGTGCCCTCCGGGTCGAAGCGGCTCTCGGTGCGCCCGGTGATCAGGCCGTTTTCATAGGCGGCGGCGACCGTTTCCGCGTACCACGCGCCGTCGGAGACGTCCGAAAAAGGCGCGGCGCCGGACGCCTTCAGATGCAGCGCGCGCACGAGGATGGCCGAAAACTGCGCGCGCGTCATCGTCTCGTCCGGACGGAACGTGCCGTCGGAAAAGCCGCCGAGAATGCCCGCCGCAGAGAGGACGGTGACGGCCTCGCGGGAAGCGTGGGAGGCGGTATCCGGGAACGCGGGCGGGACGATGCCGTAGAGCGTGCCGCCTTCCTCCGCGCAGAGAAGCGCCGCGAGCGCTTCGAGTGCCTGAACGGAAGCTAGCCCGCTGGAGCCGCCGTCCGCCTGATGCGCAAAGCTGCCGTCGTCCAGACGGTAGGAGAGCAGCGCGTCGGGTACCGTATGCCCGTTTTTGACAAAGCGGGCGTCGTCCGGAGAGATGCCCATGGACGTCATCGCGATGAGCACCTGCGCGGCGCTTTCGGCGTTGGGGATGCCGTAGCTTGCAAACCCGCCGTCCTCGCGCTGCAGCGAGGACAGACAGCGCACGGCGCGGGAAAGCGCGCTGCGCACATCCGCGCGGTAGGAATAGCGGGAGAGCGCGGTGATGCACATGGCGGTCATGTCGGGGTCGGCGGCCTTTCCGCTGAAGGCAAAGCCGCCGCCGGGGAGCTCCCGGTCGAGGATGCAGGCGATATAGCGCTCGCGGGACGCCTGACGGGACGCGTCGGCGCAGGCGGGAACGTCGTATTCGCCGCAGTCGAGCGCGATGAGCGCCCAGACGGCGCCGTTGAGCCCCTGACGGACGGTCGCGTCGTAGTCCGCAAACGAGAGCGTCAGGTCATAGCCCTTATAGGACGACGCGTCGCAGCCGGCGGCGGTCAGCCCGATGACCGTGCGCGCGGTATCGGTGCCGAGACGGGAGAGTACGCCGTTTCCCGCTTCCAGCGCGGCGTCGACGGACTGCAGATAGGCTTTTTTCTGCGAGGCGGTCAGCCCGATGCCGGAGCGCACGAGGCAGAGCACGAGCCAGTCGCCGGAGCCGGTTTCAAAGGCGCCGGGCGAGCCCGCAAGCGCCGACGCGGTTTCCTCCGCGGCCGTTTTCAACGGGGATGCCGCCCGGCATACGGCGGAAAACGGGCAGGCGGCGATGAGCAGGAGTACAAGCGCCAGACAGATGATCTTTTTCATAGCATCCTCCGAAATCCTTTGAAAAAACGGGGTCTCTTACGCAGCGCAAGAGGCCCCGTTGCGGTCTATTCAACCGTGAGTGCCGTTTAGCCGGCGATCTCGACGTTCGTCATCATATTGCAGACGACCTGCGCGACCTCGCAGCGGCGGATGGTGTTCGTCGGACGGAAGGTGCCGTCGTTATAGCCGCCGATCGCGCCGATGCTCTGCATGAAGACGATGGATTCCGCATAAGCGCTGTCCGCGATGTCGGAGAAGTCGATCGGTTCGACGGTGACAAATTCCTCGCCGCCCGCGAGCGCCTTCAGGTACGCGGCGGTGATGCCGGCCATCTCTTCGCGGAGAATGGCGGCGTTGTAGTCCGAAATCGTAATGCCGAGGGTCTCCGCGGCGTACTTCGCGCCGTCCTGCCAGTTCGCGCCGGTGGTCTCGCGGCCCTCATACAGGCCCTCGCTCTCGCCCATGCGGTAGATGATGGTCAGGTACTCGGCGACGGTCATGTTCGCTTCCGGATCAAAACGGTTGCCCTTGCCGACGACGAGACCCGCTTCCGCGGCGGTCTTGACGGCGGTGCTGAACCAGTCGCTGTCCGCGACATCCTCAAAGGCGGGCGCGTCTGCTGCGGGTTTCTCGGCGGCGGCCGTCACTTCGACGATGCAGACCGGCGGGACGATGACGGAAGTCTCGGACGCGGCGCTGACGACAAAGCTGTCGGCATCCGCAAAGGTCAGGACCGCGCGGCCGTCCTTATCGGTCACGACATCGGTCGCTTCCCCGTTGACGGTGATGACGGCGCCCTCGAAGGGGCTTGCGACGAGGTTCCAGTCGGCGTCGTAGCCGAGCACGGTCAGCGTCAGGGTCAGGTCGCTGCCCGCCTCGACGGACGCGGCGACGGTGTCAAAATAGGTATACGCGTCGGACCAGGCGGTCAGATCGGCGTAGGTGTAGGCGTAGATGCGGTCGTCCGCGTGGATCTCGTCGCCGAGGGAGAAGGCAGAGGCGTCATTGATATAGTAGCCGTAGCTGCCGCCGTTCTCGACGCCCCACAGCTTCGTCAGGGAGAGGCCGTATTCGGTCTCGGCATAGGCAAAGCCGGCCTTGGCGCCGCCCTCAAAGGCGTCGTCATGCACCGCGGCGAGCGCGTCGCAGATCGTCAGGACGCCGTCGCCGTCGACATCGGAGACGATGACGGGATGCTCGACCAGTACGAATGACCCGGCGTCCGCGATCGTGACAAAGACGCGGGCGGAGTTCGCGCTGATCGGCATGACCAGGAGCTCGTCGGCCGCCATCGCCGTCGGGACCAGGCACAGAGCCAGCACGAGGAGCATGGCAAGAAATTTGCGTTTCATAGAGCATATACCTCCGTTCAAGATGTACTGCCGGGCGTTTCCCCGTCCGGCATAAAAATTGACACCCTGCCGCAGTGAACCCGGGGAAAAAAGCTCACTGACGGACAGGGTGTCAGACCGTGTCCCGGTTTTTTCGCAAAAAAGGGGGCACGGACGGCGGCATCCTGAGCAAAAGGAGCATTTTTCGGTTCCGGCAAAAAACGCTGTCGCTTCCTGCGTATCTGACCCGGCATTTTTCGCCCGGAAACGGCGAAAAATGCCTCCCAGTGACCGACTCGTGGGTATCTCACCCTTTCCGCAGACCGCGCGCGGCGGCGAGAAGCGATTCTCATTTTCGGTTGTCGCGTACAATATACCATATGCTGCCGGTTTTGTCAAGGAAAAAGCCGGATGTGTATGTTTTCAAAGCGAAAGTGCAAAAAACCGGACAGCCTGCCGGAAAAAGCACGCTGTCCGGAAAACGGATGCGGGAAGCTTATGAGATCACGGTGTGAGCAAGCGCATTGCGGGTGCAGTATGCAAGTCCTTCGCTTCCGGGATAGACCTCAAACGAGATGCCGTCGATCTGTGCAAACGCGGCGTCGTCGATTTCGGTCAGGCTTTCCGGCAGCGCAACCGAGGTCAGCAGATCGCAGGAGGAAAAGGCGTTTGCGCCGATGACGGAGAGCCCTTCCGGCAGCTCGAGCGCCGTCAGCGCGCCGCAGTTATAGAACGCCTGGCTGCCGACGGACGTCACGCCGTCGTGGAACGTGACGGAGGCAAGCGACGCGCACTCAAAGAACGCGTTGGACGGCACCTCGGACGCCGACGCGGGGATCGCGATGGAGACAAGCCCCGATTTGGAGAACGCCGCGTCGCCGATGGACGAGACGCTGTCCGGAATGTCGAGCGCCGTCAGAGACTCGCAGCCGTAGAACGCGCCCGCGCCGACTTCGGTCAGGCTCCCGGGCAGCGTGACGGAGGACAGGGAGGTGCAGCCGTAGAAGAAGGCCTCCGGGAGCACCGTTATACTCTCGGGCAGCGTAAACCCGGCCAGTCCCGTGCAGCCGGACAGCATGTACGCGCCGATCTCCTGCACGGTGGCGGGCAGCTCGAAGGCGGCAAGGCTCTTGCAGTTGCAGAAGGCGTTCTCGCCGATGCGCACGACGGACGCGGGGATGGTGACGCCGACGAGGGATTCGCAGTTATAAAACGCGCTGTCGCCGATCTCGGTCAGGCTCTCGGGCAGTGCGATCTCCCGCAGCGCGGTGCAGGCGGAGAAGGCATATTCGTCGATTTTCGTCAGTCCCTCGGGCAGTGTCACGGTTTTCAGAGAATCGCAGCCGTAGAACGCACCGCCGCCGATCTCGGTAATGGAAGCGGGAACGGTGTAGTCGGCAAGCGCCGTGCAGCCGTAGAACAGATTGGCGGGGATCGCGGTCAGGGACGCGGGCAGGCCGATGCTCGCAAGAGCGGTGCAGCCGGCAAAGACCCCTTCGCCGAGCGAGGTGACGGTGTCGGGCACCTTAAAGTAGGTAAGTCCCGTGCAGCCGTAGAAGGCGCTGTCGCCGACGGACGTGACGGAGGCCGGGATGTCGAGCGACGTAAGGGAGGTGCAGCCGGCAAAGGCATAGGCCGGGATGGACGCGAGCTTTTTCGGCAGCGTCACGGACGAAAGCGCCGTGCAGCCGTGGAACAGCCCCTCTCCGAGCGTGAGCGCGGAGGCGGGCAGCGAGGCAGAGGTCAGCGAAGCGCAGCCGGAGAAGGCGTATTCGCCGATGCGGGAGACCTTCGAGGGCAGCACCGCGGCGGACAGCTTTTCGCAGCCGTAGAAGGCGTACCGGCCGATGGCGGTGACGGAGGAGGGGATGGAAACGGAGACGAGCGCGGTGCAGTTATAAAACGCGCCCTCGCCGACGGCGTCCAGCCCGCGCGGCAGCGTGACGGTCTGCACAGTCTCGTTGTCCGCGAAGGCGCAGGAGAGGTGCTTGACCGAGGAAGGGACCGTGACGTCGGCGGCGTCGCCGTTGTACTTGATGAGCACGTTGTCGCCCGCGACGATGAACTCGCCCTCCTGATACTCATACCAGACGGTGCCCGAGAACGCGTACAGGCCGACGGAGGTGACGGTGGCGGGCATGATGACCGTGTTCAGGGAGGTGCAGCCCGCGAACGCCTGCGTGCCGACGGACAAAAGCCCCTCCGGCAGTGTGACCGAGGTCAGCGCGGTGTTGGAGAAGAACGCTTTTTCGCCGATCGCGGTGACGGCTTTGCCGCCGAGAGAGGCGGGGATGACCACTTCGGTTTCCGTACCGCCGTATTTCGTGACGGTGACGCCGTTTTCATAGACGTCGTATTCATAATCGCCCTCCGACGCGCTTTCGAGCACGGTGGGATCCGCGGCGGGCGCTTCGGCGGCACAGCCCGCAAAGAGGATGCAGAGCATGGCAAGGGAGACAAACAGCGCGGTGATTTTTTTGCCCATGATCGTAAAAAGGCTCCTTTCACGGCATCTTTAGAAAAGGGGACACGGCAAAGCCCCGTGTCCCCGGTGTTTGTTATTTCGGTCAGGAATGACGGCCCATGCGCAGGCCGGAGGCATTCGTCGTGATCGGGTACAGCGCGAGCTTCTCCGCTTCCCAGGCGCTGTATTCTTCGTTCTGCAGCTCGGTGGTCAGCGTTTCGGTCCAGTATTCGCCGCCTTCGCCGACAAAGTACATGACATGGTAGCCGTAGGAGGTCTTGATGACGCCGGCGTCGCCCGGAACGCGGGCTTCGTCGAAGCACCAGTCGTTGAAGGGCGTGACCATCTGGCCCTTGTAGATGCCCTCGTAGAGACCGCCGTTCGAGGTGCTGCCGCTGTCGGCGGAGTTGTCCGCGACGAGCGCCGCGAAGGATGCCTCGGTCGCCTCTCCGGCCTTCCAGTCGGCGAGGAGCTGATTGGCCTTCTCCTCGGCGGCGGCCCAGGTCTCGTCGGTCGCCGCTCCGGTCTCCTCGTCGGTTTCCGGCATGATCAGGATGTGGCGGACGTTGACGACGTTGTAATGCGTGTCCTCACGGTCGAGGAACATGACGACCTGATAGCCGCCGGACGCTTCCGCAACATAGGTGTCGCCGGCCGCGCGGGCGGAATCGAAGAGCCAGTCGCCGAACTCATAGCTCGAAACGACGGAGTACTTGACGTAGTGCTGGATCGTCGCGGCGTCGTCCGCATAGCTGTCGAGGTCGTCCTCGGAGCAGAGCTTCCGGACGTATTCGGCGAACGACGCGGTATCCGTGACGTTTGCCGCCATCTCGTCGGCGTTGACCTTCGCGGCGGCCATCGCGTCCTCTTCGGAGCCGTCCTCGGTCACGACGGACGGGACGAGGAACAGATGGAAGGAGACGGTGTCATACTGCTTCGGATCGGCGTCGTAGCGCGCCTGCAGCTCGTCCGCGGCGTAGGTCATGCCGTCAAGGATGGTCCCGGAGTACGCCTGCGCGGTGTAGGCCATCGTGACGCAGCGGCGGAAGAGCTTTTCGGTCATGCCGCTGCCGTAGACGGAGGACAGATACCCGGCGGTGGAGTAGCCGTAAGCGGACGCGGTATCGGTGACGGAGGAGATCAGGCTGTCAAGATCCGCCTGCTGCTCGTCGCTCAGCGCAAAACCGGCCGCCCGGGCTTCCGAATAGAGCATCGCGACTTCCTGCATGTCGGACAGAGCGGCATCCCGGAAATGATCCGCCCAGGTGACGCCGTCCGAATAGGTCTGCTCGTCGAGGGGCGTATCGGGATCGAGGAGTTGGGAGGCATATTCGCCGTAGGTATTGTAGAAATTGTTGTAGGTGTTGACAAAGGAGGTCTGGTAGAAATAGTTGTATTCGGCGACGGAGAACTTGATATCGCCGACGGTGGCCGCATTGGCGAGACGGTAAACGGAACCGTTGGCAAAGAGCGCGAGAGGCGTGATGATGAGCACGGCGGCGAGAACGACGGCGACCGTAATGAGAATTTTTTTGGTCTTCGCCTTCTTGGCCGCGGCGCGTGCGGCTTGGTGCTTGTTGGTGGAAGACTGCGCAGGCTTGTTGTTGGCCTGGCCCATGATGCATCCGTCCTTTTCCTATTATATTTGCGCTGTGCCGGCAGCGGACTGCGCGGGGCTCACGCAGAAAATTGCGCCAGCGCACGGAATACGCTCACGCAAAAATGCCGCTTTCTTTCCCTCTGACGAAAAAAGAGGAAACGGCACAGGAGACATTATACCCGATTGCTGTTTTTTTTTCAAGAGGAAGTTTTAAGTTTCTGCGCGAATCCGGCGAATGTTTTCAGTTTAGACACATGGAATACTGCTCGATGGCCGGGAAAACGCCCATCGCGGCGCACATGTCGTCGTATTCCTTCTTCGCCCGCGGATTTTCCCCGCCCGTCTTCCGTGCGGTGATGAGCAGATTCTTCGGCGTATCCACCGGCGAGACAAATTCGACGACGCTCGTCTCATAGCCGAGGCTTTCGAGCTTCAATACCCGCAGGCCGTCCGTCAGCACGTCGCAGAGCCGCGCGCGCAGGATGCCGTGCCGCGTGAACGCGTCCACGCCGGGCGCGCGGAAGGAGTCGAGCAGCTCCTTGTGGCAGCAGGGCACGCACGCGATGGCCTGCGCGCCCGAGCGGATGCCGAGCCCCAGCGCCATATCCGTCGCCGTATCGCAGGCGTGCAGCGACAGCACGAGCGAGGGATGCTCCGGCGTATATTCGCGCAGGTCGCGGCATAAAAACTCCATGTTGCGGTAGCCGAGCTCGTCCGCGATGCGGCGGCTTTCGCGGATGACGCCCTCCGAGATGTCGACGCCGGTGATGAAGCATTTGCGGTGCAGCACGTCCCGGATGAAGTAATTCAGCGCGAAGCTCAGATACGATTTCCCGCAGGCGCAGTCGAGCACCGAGACGGTTTCCGCGTCGATCGACTCGATCAGCGGCCGCACGCGGGTCAGAAACGCGTCGATCTGGTTGAATTTGCGGATCTTGTCGTTCCGGAGCTTGCCGTCCTCGGTCAAAAGCCCGATCGCGCGCAGCAGGGGCGCGGCCTGCGACGGGCGCAGGATGTAGTCGCGCTCGGACAGCAGATGCGCGTCGTGCGCGGAGGTCTCGCCCGCTTCCCCTGACGTGCGCTTCGTGCGTACGCCGCGGTCGTCGGCTTCGATGAGGATGACCGCGCCGCGCTCGCGGTAGGTCAGCGTCAGCCCGTCGTAGGCGGGCGCCGCGCGCATCACGGCGTCGGCAAACCCGGCGGCGTCGACGGGCCCGCGCTCCGCGCCGAAGGTATAGAGAAGCGTCCCGTCCGGACAGGTCAGCGCGGCCTTCATGGTTTTCGCGCCGGAGCGGAATTCGACGGTGCAGGAGATAAAATAATCGGCGTTTTCGGCAAGACGCGACGAAATGCCGGAGAGAAAGACCCGGAGCTTCGGAAGATCGGTTTTTTTCATTGACAACAGCCCTCGCTTCAGCTTATATGCACAATACCGCATTATACCATACAATGCGGGAAAAGAAAAGCGTGAAAAAGTACGAAAACCCCCTTGCGGACGGCGCGCTTATCGGATATACTAAGAGACGAAGAAAGAAGGACTGAGTTTTTTGGGCTATACGGTAACGCTGGACGGAAGACGGCTTGTCTTTTCCCATACGGAGGGGCTTTTTTCGCCGGACGCGCCCGACCGGGGGACGCTCGCGATGCTTTCCCGCGTCGCACTCGAACCGGGGCAGAAGGTGCTCGATCTCGGCTGCGGCTGCGGGCTTGTGGGCGTGTACGCGGCGGGCATCGCCGGCGCGGAGAACGTCGTACTGTGCGACTGCGATGCCCGGGCGGTGGCGGCGGCGCGGGAAAACGCGGACGCGAACGGCGCGGCGGCGGCGCGCGTGCTGCTCTCCGACGCCTATGACGGCATGGACGACCACGATTTCGACTGGATCCTGTCGAATCCCCCGTATCACACGGATTTTTCCGTCGCCAAGCGCTTCATCGAGAAGGGCTTCAACCGCTTGAAGACCGGCGGGAGGCTCGCGATGGTGACAAAGCGGCGCGACTGGTACCAAAATAAGCTGACCGCGATCTTCGGCGGCGTCCGGGTCTCGGAGGAGGACGGCTACTTCGTCTTCATCGCCGAGAAGCGCGGTTCGCAGTACGCAAACGCCGCAAAGAAGCAAAAAAATGCCCCGGACGGCGCCGCGCGGAAAAAGAAAAAGGGCGCAACCGGGCGGGCAACCTGAGGTTGCTTGCATTCCGGGCGAAAAAGCGGTATAATCCGAAACGGAATTCCTCGAAAACGGAGCGTGAAGAAAAATGGATTTGAGGACGGCCAACCGGCTGCGGGATCTGCGGCGCGCGAAGGGGCTGACGCAGGAGGCGCTGGCGTCGCTGCTCGGCGTGTCGCGGCAGGCGGTGTCGAAGTGGGAGCAGGGGATCTCCTCGCCCGATACGGACAACCTGATCGCACTGGCCAAAATATACGATCTGTCCCTCGACGAGCTGCTGACCGGTACGTCGGTCCCGCGGCGGGAGTCTCCGGCGGAAGCGCCGGGGAAGGACGGTGCGCGGGAGATCGACGCGGGGGACGACGCCGCGATGAAATGGCTGAAGGGCTCGTATCCCGTCCTCTGCCTGGCCGCGTTTTTCGTGCTGGGCGCGTTCTGCGATCTGTGGGCGTACTCGTGGATGGTGTTTTTGACGATCCCGCTGTTCTATTCCGCGTTTGCGGCGGCGCGTAAGCACAGCCACAAGGCGTTTGCATACCCCGTGCTGCTGGTGCTGCTTTATATGGTGATGGGCTTTGCGTGGGGTTTTTGGGCATGGGGCTGGCTGATCTTTTTGACCATCCCGGTCTATTACAGCATTCCGTCCCGGAAGGGATAGGGCGGCATAAGAAAAACGGCGGGTTCACCGCCGTTTTCCTTTATGTTCAGTTCTCCGCCGTGAAGCAGCGAAGCAGGATGTCGCCCTCATCCGGCGCGGTCTTGACCGCGCGGACGGACGCCACGCGCTTTTCCGGATGCGGATTCGGTACGACGATCCGGAAGAAGGTGTCCGCGCCGTCGCGCTGCGGCAGCGTCGTGTAGGAGACCTCGCGCAGCAGCGAGTCGAACGCGTAGGTGTCGCGCTCGGCGACGCCGTAGGAATTCGCAGAGGAGCCCTGATAGACGCGTTCCCAGTTCCGGGACTTGTTCGTGATGTTCAGGCCGTAGACGAGCGGGATCTCGAGCGTTTCGCCGTCCTCGTAGCGCACCTCGTAATGCCCGATCGTGTCGCGCGTAAGCTGCATCGGCACGCTCGAGAGGTACTGATACGGGCGGAGGACCGTCGTCGTGTGCTCGATCGTGAAATGCGGATGCGAGAGCGTCTCGCGGTTTGCCGTGAGGAACATCTCGCGGAAGACGGCGTCGATGTATTCGGGGAAGCGCGCGTCGTCGTAGGTCTCGTCCCAGAACAGCAGCGTGCCGTAGAAAAGCGAGAGGAAGACGCCGTTGCGCTGCAGGGTCGCATCCTCGAGGCTCGACCAGTGGGAGGGAGAGCCGCCCTGCGCGCCCTGCGCCAGACGGCGGTTCCAGTCGAGGAAGCCTACAGGCTCGAAGTTGCCGTACCAGAGCGGGATGCCGCGCTTGTTGTATTCATCGTCGAAGTACTCCGCGATGCTCCAGTACCAGTGATGCGCGATGATGTCGCGCGGGACCATGTCGATGGCGCGCCATGTCGCCGGGCGGACGATCTCGACGGAGCCGTCCTCATGCCGGCGCCGCAGCTCGGAGCCGCCGTAGTGGACGCCGGTCGTACTGATGGCGTCGATGAGCTTCTCCGACCAGAGCATCGTGCGGATGCCGCGCTCCTTGAGATAGGTATAGAGCCGGTTGATGTCGGCCGCGTAGATTTCCTCGCCGGATTTCCCCTTGCAGCGCGGGCAGACGCCGATGGAGTAGTATTCGTCGTGGCCGATGTGCAGGATCTTCGGGGAGAAGACGTCGATGACCTCGTCGAGCACGTCGAAGACGAGCCGGTAGGTGTCGGGGTTCGACGGGCAGTACACGTCGGGGAAATAGTCGTCGGCGCGTTCGGCGAGCTCGGGATGCGGCATCAGCAGGTAGTCGGAGTGCGAGAGCGTCGGGCATTCGGGGATGACCTCGAGCCCTCTGTCGCGGCAGTAGGCGACGAGGCCGCGCACGGTGTCCTGCGTCAGCCACGTTCCGCCGCCGTTTTCGAAATGGATGGAGTTCTTGTCCCACGGGAAGGTGAGATGCTGTACCTCGTGCGCGCGCTCGGGATAGCGGTTCATCTCGCGGCAGTAGTCGATCCACGCGGCGTTGATCTCGGGGTGGCGCTTGTATTCCATCGCGCCGCCGACCTCGATGATGATGGTGTTGTAGCGCAGCGAGCACAAAAGATCAACGGTGCGGTAGAAGCTCGCGAGGTCATCCGGCGCGGGCATATAGACCTTTAAGCCCCGGAACGGGCAGCGCGGCCGGTCGAAGGTGACGCCGCGTCCGACGGTCATGCCGTCCGCGGACTCGCGCGCGTCCTGCAGCAGCGCGTACGCGCCGTAGAGATGGCCGCGGATGCCGTCGGCATAGACGCGGACGACGGGCTCGCGGCTGTCGATGAGGAAGCTGTCCTCCGGAACCGCCCCGGCGTCGGGCACGAGAGAGGCGGGGATCCCGGTTTCGAAGCGGACGGCGGTGAAATAGCCGTCCGGAGCGGTGGGAATCTGCAGCAGGACGTCCGCGAGCACGGGATTGTCCGGCAGCGCGAAGTCCGGCGCAAATCGCGCGGCGCCGTCGAGCGTGCGGCAGGTGTGAAGAGAAGCCAGCATGGTGAAAACCTCCTGTGTCGGTATGGTATCGGATGAATCCGGGCGTTTTTTTGCAGAGGTCATTCCGCGAGCGTCCCGGTGCGGCGCAGGTAGACGAAATACCCCGCCGTGACCGCGGCGACAACGATGCCGAGGACGACAAAGATCGCGGAAAAGGAGAATGCCGACGATAAAAAGCCGCCGAACAGCGACGCGATGACGCGCGTGAAGCCGTAGACGAGCATCGTGTTGAAGCCCTGAGCCGACGCGCGGAATTCGGGACGCACGACGCGGTTGATGTAGAGCGTGACGGCGAGCGCCGTGACGCCGTAGGAGACGCCGTGGAGCATGTTGATGAAAATGAGCGCGTAGGGGTTCGGCACGAGGCCGATCAGGAGCCAGCGCAGCGCGAGAAAGCCCATCGCGCCGAGCATCAGCCGCGAAAGCCCGATCTTGCGCTCCACCTTCGAGAAAAAGAACACGCCGGGGCATTCGGCGAGGCTTGCCAGCGCGTTGCAGATGCCGAACAGCGCCGTCGTGCCGCCGACCTCGGGGGAGATGAAGTAGACGGAGAAGAAGGAATAGTAAAAGCTCGTCGTCAGGCAGATCGCGAAGGAGACAAGGAAGATGGCGGCAAGCCTCCGGTTCTGAAAGAGCAGCCGGTAGGGGACGCGCCGTCCGCCGGACTGATAGCCCGGCACCTTCGGCAGCATCGCGATGGGGACGAGGGAGAAGGCGAAGATCGCGGAATAGAGCGCGAACATCTCCCAGCTGTCGGTGGACAGGTACGCGCCGACGGCAAAGGTGGAGACGGCGTAGGCGAGGGTGCCGAGGACGCGGGAGCGGCCGAGATCCCAGCCGCGGGAGGCGCACAGCTCGGTTGACACGGAATCCTGCAGGCCGGTGACGGAGCTTTGAAAGCAGTTGACAAACAGCAGCGCCGCCGCGACGAACAGGAACTGCCGGGAGAGGGGAACGAGCAGCGCGCCCGCCGCCGCGCCCGCGACGACGAGCATCCAGATGGCGTTGCGGTTTTTCGAGCGGTCGGCGACATACCCCCAGAACAGGGGCGCGACGGAGGCGACGACCTGCCCCATGGCGAGCAGGATGCCGATCTGGGCGGTGGTGAAGCCGGGGCCGGTTTTCAGATAGACGGAGAGGTAGGTATAGGCGCCGCAGCCCGCGTAATAGAGCGCGCTGCCGGCGGCAAGACAGCCGTAGCCGTGCGAAGAGCCGGTGCGGTTCATGCCGGGTTCCCTCCTTATTATCAAAAAAGGGAAGCAAAATGAGGGGCTTTTTTGAAAAAAGGCTTCATTTCGCTTCCCTTTGCCGCGTTACTGCCGGACGGCGTTGTCCCGCAGGTAGCTGACGATCCGTTCGCTCAGCACGACGAAGCGGATATAGGGTTCGCCGTAATCGGCGATGTAGTCGTCGACGCTCGTGCCGGCCATGTTTTCCGCGAAGTATTCGCTCACCGCCGCGTCATCCGCCGCAATGCCCGCGTCCTCGGCGACCGCCTGCAGGATCAGGTAGAATCTCGCGTAATATTCCAGCCCTTCGCGGTTTTCCTCGATCAGCGCGTCGCGGCTTTCCGCACCCGCCGCCTGCACGATGAACTCGTCGAGGGTCATGCCGTAGATCGACGCATAGGAGTTGTAATAGTCGAGCATCGTGTTGATCTGGTAATCCACCATGCTCTGCGGCACCTCGGTCACTTCGGCATTCTCGGAGAGGTAATTCTGGAGGTAGCTTGTGATATTGCTGTCGGCGAGGCTGGTTTTTAAGCCCTCGCGGAGCTCGTCAACGGTCGTCCAGCCGTAATAGGCGGCGAGATTTTCCGCGACGAAGCCGTCGGTCAGCTCCGGGATCACGGGATCGCCCGCGATGTAGTTGATGGTGATCGCGAAAACGGCGTCGCGGCCGTTGAGCTCTTCCTTGCCGTAGTCCTCGGGGAAGGTGACCTCGATGTCGAAGGTGTCGCCGGGCGCGTGGCCGACGAGCTGCTCGACAAAGTCGTCGATCATCATCGTTGTGCCGACGGTGATGTCGGTGCCCGCGCCGCCGGTGCTGCCGCCTTCGAACTCCACGCCGTCGATGCTGCCGACAAAGTCGACGTTGACGGTGTCGCCGTCCGCGATCTTGCGGGAGGGGTCGGTGATGTGCTCGTTGGTCTGGAAGTTTTCCATCAGCTTGTCGATCTCGGCCTGAATGGCGTCATCGGTGGGCGTATGCACGTCGGCGGGCAGGGGGATGCCGACATATTCGGGCAGCGTGACGTACGACAGCGCGTCGACGCCCTCAAAAAAGCCCGCTTCCGTCAGGCCGTCGCTGGGGGAGAAGGAAAAGCCCGCGTCCTCATCGCCGGACTCCTGGGACGCAGAGGAGGCCGTCGTTTCGGGGGCGGCGGTGGTCGATTTGACCGCGGTCGTCGCGGCGCCGGAGAGCACTTCGTCCTCCAGGGAGGTTTTGGCGCAGGCGGTCAGCGTGACCAGCATGGCAAGCGCCAGAAAAAGAGCAAGTTTCCGCATACGTTTTTTATGGCAACCTTTCGTTTTTTTGAATGTGTCCGCAGCTTAAAAAAAGCGCGCGCATCACAAACGCCTTTCATTATACGCCTCCCTTGAGAAAATGTCGAGTACAAAACGTGAATTTCTTGAAAAAGACGCGGCGGTATGCTATACTAAAGAAAAAACATACGGCATCGCAGGCCGTGAAGGGAGAAAAGCGCATGATGAACTACAGAACGCTCGGAAAAACCGGAATGCGGGTTTCGGAGGTCGGGCTCGGCTGCGAGCATCTGCAGGGGAAAAGCCCCGAGCGGGTGCGCGCCGTCGTCGACGCGGCGCTGGAAGCGGAAATGAACATCTTCGACATCTTCATGTCCGAGCCGGAGGTGCGTTCGAATATCGGCGACGCGCTGGCGGGACGCCGGGAGCGCGTGCTGCTGCAGGGACATATCGGCGCGGCATGGAAGGACGGGCAGTACTGCCGCACCCGCGACGAGGGCGAGTGCCGGGTCTTCTTCGAGGACTTCCTGCGCAGGCTCCGCACCGATTATGTGGATATCGGCATGCTGCACTATATCGACAGCGACGAGGACTTCGACCGCGTCTTCAACGGCCCCGTCTACGCGTACGCGCGGAAGCTGCGGGACGAGGGCGTCATCCGCGCCATCGGCATGAGCAGCCACAATCCGATCGTCGCCGTGCGGGCGGTGCCGTATATCGACGTGCTGATGTTCTCCGTGAACCCGGCGTTCGACTTCCTTGAGGGACGCACCGAGATCGACGCGCTGCTTGACGAAGCGACCTTCCGGAAGGCGCGGCACGGCATCGACCGTTCGCGCATGGCGCTGTACGAGGCCTGCGAGCGGGCGGGGGTCGGCATCACGGTGATGAAGGCGTTCGCCGCGGGAAATCTGCTGTCGGACAAGACGAGCCCCTTCGGACGCGCGCTGACGCCGTACCAGTGCATCGCCTATGCGCTCGACCGTCCGGCGGCGGCATCCGTGCTGGCGGGCGCCGCGACGCCGGAGGAGGTGCGCATCAGCGCCGGCTATTCCGATTCCGACGCCGCCGCGCGGGACTATACGGAGATCATGCGCACCTCCGCGCATTTTTCCTCCAAGGAGCAGTGCATGTACTGCAACCACTGCCTGCCGTGTCCGGAAAACATCGACATCGCGGCGGTCAACCGGCTGTATGACCTCGCGTCGGTGAAGCTGACGGACACGCTGCGCGACCATTACCGCGTGCTCGGGGCAAAGCCCTCCGCGTGCATCGGCTGCGGAAGCTGCGAGGCAAACTGCCCCTTCGACGTGCCGGTGCGCGACCGCATGGCGCGTGCGGCGGCGCTGTTTGAACGCTGAGAAACGGTCAAAACCCCGCGCCTTCCCGGCTCCCGGCAGATGGTAAAACAGGAAAATTTACACTTTCTTCCCGAAATTCCGGATGTTCCGGGAAAGAAAGGCCTTGCGTTTTGGGTATACTGAGGCTATACTATATCTGAAACGAAGGCGGGATTTTCCCCATGAAACAGGAAAAACGCGTCCGGATGCTCGTCCGGATGGGTGCGGCGGCGGTCTTCTGTGTGCTGGCGCTCGGCGGCTGCGCGCTGTACGCCGCGGCGGCGGATCGGACGCAGGACGGCGTGCTGCCGGGCGTGACGCTGATGGGCGAGCCGGTCGGCGGCATGACGGAGGACGGGGTGCGCGCCGCGGCCTGCGCCTGGGCGGAGTCGCGGCTTGCCGAAAAGACGCTGACGCTCCATTCCGGCGGCGAAACGTTTGCCGTCCGCCCGGAGGACGCGGGGCTTGTCTGCGATACCGAAGGCGCGGTGCGCGAGGCGGTGTCGTACGGACGCGAAGGAAGTCTTTTCCGGCGGCTTGTCTGCCGCGTGCGCGCCGGGACCGCGGGGTATGACGTCAAGCTGCGGTTTTCCCACGACGACGGGCGTCTGACGGCGTTTGCGCGCCGGGTGGCGGACACGCTCGAGATCCCCTATGTGCCGTCCTCGTGGAGCATGACGGACGACACGGTGACGATCGACGTCGGGCATGCCGGACGGAGCGTCAACGCGGACGCGCTGGCAGACGCGCTTTCGGCGCGCTTTTCCGGCTCGGATTTCTCGCCGCTGTGGTTTCCCGTCACGGTGCGGCTGCCGCTCGTGACGGACCTTGCCGCCGTCGAGGCCTGCGCCGACGTGCCCGCCGTGAACGCGGCGTTCGACCGCTCGGACCCGCTGCGCCGGACGATCTCGGACGAGGCGGCGGGGCGGGATTTTGACCGGGAGGCCGCCGAAAAAACGCTTGCCGGGGAGAAGGGCGGCGGCGAATACGGCTCCGTCTACACGTTTCCCCGGACGGCGGTCGAGCCGGAGATCACGCGCGCGTCGCTCGAGGCGATGCTCTTTCGGGACGTGCTCGCGGAGAGGACGACGCGGCTGAATCCGGCGAACACGAACCGGACGACGAACGTGCGGCTTGCGTGCGGCCTCGTCGACGGCACGGTGCTCGGCGCCGGGGAGACGTTTTCCTACAACGGCACGGTCGGCG
>JAEDGJ010000189.1 GCA_016297585.1 Clostridiaceae bacterium | reverse complement strand
GAAACGCGCGGGAACGGTATTCTTCAAAAAAGAACCGTTCCCGCGCGTTTTTTTATTCAAAGAGAGGGGAAACTGACGGACCGATGCGCTTTTTTTCAGCGAACGTCGCTGTTGACGATCTTCGAGATTGCCGTCTGGCAGATCTTGATGAGCTCCGCGTCGGTTTCGTTGGCCATGACGTGACGGACATGGTCGGCGCCGGCCTTGCGGCCGATCTCGCCCAGCGCCAGCACCGCAGCCTTGCGGACGGAAACTTCCGGGTCGCGCGTCATGATGACAAGCTGATTATAGCTCTCGTCGACGGAAATGGTGCCCAGCGCCTTCGCGGCGGCCGCACGGAGAGCGGCGTCCTTGCCGGTGGCAAACTTGAGGATCGGGTCTACCTTCTTCTTTTCCGCCAGAGCATTGATCTTTTCGATTTTCTTTTCCACGCTGCCAAACATCTTGAATGCCTCCATACTATTTCAGGAAACCGGCCGCCCGTTTTTTCGCGGTTGTGGGCGGTCTTTTGCCTTTGTTTTTCATATAAGTGTATCTTACTCCCGCAATCGACGATTGTCAAGACGCGGGAGCAAAATGTGAGAAATTGTTTACATTTGAACTGTTTGGTGTCCAAACCTTGCGGACATAAAAGCTTCAAACTTAACTTACAACATTTTCACATAAAGAATAAACGCATGACACATTTCCCGGGTACACTAAACACCGTCAAAAGAACTTTGACAGGTCCCGAACAAAACACAACATGGCAGGAGGTTTGCGATTATGTCCTTTAACGATTCGGATCATAAATACAGTTTTTCCGTCACCCCTTCGGACAGCGAAGCGAACGAACGTCAGAACGCGTCCTTCGAGGAACAGCGCCGCGCGGCGGACGAGGAACATAAAAAGGAGATGACGAAGCTCCGCCGCTCCATGACGAAGATGATCGCCGTCTTCTGCGCGATCACGCTGGTCATCGGCATCGGCGGCGGCGCGCTGGTGGGGCACCTGACGGCGAAAAACACCGTGCAGAACACCGCCGTCTCCACGCTCGACACCCACATGGCCGCGCCGGAGTCCACGACGGGCGCCGTTTCTTCCCCGGAAAGCACGACCGCCGTTTCGACGACGGGCAACGTCGAGGCCGGCAACCTGTATATGACGACCTCGGGCGGTCACGGCGCGATGAGCAGCGCCGACGTCTATGAGCTGGTCTCCCCCTCCGTCGTCTCGATCCTGACCGAGTACCAGACGAGCACCGGCTACTACCAGCAGTCCTCGACCTCGTCCGGCGCCGGCTCCGGCGTCATCATCTCCGCGGACGGCTATATCGTCACGAATAACCACGTCATCGAGAAGGCGACGAAGATCACCGTCGCGCTCGCGGACAATACCGAATACGAAGCGGCTCTCGTCGGCACGGACGACGTCACGGACGTCGCGCTGCTGAAGATCGACGCGCAGAACCTGTCGTACGCGGTCATCGGCGACTCGAGTGAGCTGCGCATCGGCGATACGGCCAACGTCATCGGCAACCCGCTCGGACGTCTGTCCGGCACGCTGACGGTGGGCGTCGTCAGCGGACTCGACCGCGCGATCACGATGAGCGACGGCACGACGATGAACCTGATCCAGATGGACGCGGCGGTCAACCCCGGCAACTCCGGCGGCGGCGTGTTCAACAGCCAGGGCGACTTAATCGGCATCACCGTCGCCAAGACCTCCGCAACGGAGGTCGAGGGCATCGGCTTTGCCATCCCGATCAACGACGTGCTGCCGATCCTCGACGAGCTGATGGAGCACGGCTACGTCACCGGCCGTCCGGCGCTGGGCATCACGGTGCTGGAGATCAGCGATCAGTTCACCGCGATGATGTACCGCGTCAACTACCTCGGCGTCTACGTCACCGGCGTTATCGCGGACAACGGCCTCGAAGTCGGCGACTATATCGTGAGCATCGACGGCGCGAAAATCTCCTCCACCGCGGACATCAACGCCGTGCTGCAGAAGCATGCGGCAGGCGATCAGATAGATGTTGTCGTATACCGTAACAACGGTGAAACCACCGTCAGCGTGACCCTTGTCGAAGAGGGCTCGCTGCAGCAGTAAGTTTTTTCTCGAAAACCACCTCTCTTTCTTTCCTCTCTCTTTTCACCCCGGACAGGGAAACTGTCCGGGGTATTTTTTTACGCTTCCGGGCAGAGCGACGCCGTCTCTCCCGTGGAAAACAGATACAGCACGCATTCCCGGACGGGACGCCCGGTGATGCGGGCCACGGCATGCGCATACGCCTCGAGCTGCGGGCGGTAATGCGCCATCGCGCGCGCGGGCGGGGTCCCGGCGTCCGTTTTGAAGTCGACGATCACATATTCGCCGTCCTCGAGGAAAAAGCAGTCGATAACGCCCTGCAGCAGGACCGAATCGCCGCCCGGCACGGGCTTTTTCAGCGCGGACGGCCCTTCCGTATACAGCTCCGGCGAGACGGGAAGGGAAAACTTGAACTCGCGCCGCACCTCCGGCGACCGGCGCAGGCGCTGTCCGAGCTCGGAGTGGAAAAAGCGCAGGATCTTCTCCTCGCTCACCGCCTCCGCCTGCTCCTGCGTCAGATACGCCTCGCGCACGAGCCGGGACAGCTCCTCGCGGCAGTCAAAGCGGGTCAGCATCCGGTCATAACGGCCAAACTGCATCGCCAGATGCAGCGCCGTACCGCGCTCGGCGGGCGACAGGCCGCGCTTTTCGATAAACTGCGGCCGCTTCCACCGCCGCACGGCGCCCGGATTTTCCCCCGCCGCACGGGAAAGCTCCTCCCGCAGCGGCGGCAGCTCTTCCGCGTCGTCAAGCCCCGGGATCCCGCGCGAAAGCTCCGTCGCGGTCAGCTTCGAGGGGATGCGCACGGCGTCCTCATACGGATACCGCCAGCCGAGTGCCTCTCCCGACCATGTCCCGGCGCACGCCTCCGTCTCCTCCGGCACGGACGCTTCCGGCATAGGCTCCTCGGGCACGGATGCCTCCGGCTCCGCGCCGTCTGCCATGACAAGCCGCCAGTCCCCCTCCCGCGTCCGGCCGTCCTCGCCGAGCTCCGCCGTCAGCGCGCGCAGGAGCCAGCCGAGCACCCTCGACTCCCCGAGCAGCGCGCGCGGCGAGCAGTCCGCCGGATCCGTGCAGCGGCGGTAGGTGTCCAGCGTGCGCGCGGGATCCCGGACCGCGGCGGTCAGGATCAGCTTCTCCTCCGCGCGGGTCAGCGCGACATAGAGCACGCGCAGCTCCTCGGAAAGCTGCTCGCGCCAGAGCACGCGCCGGATCACGCTCTGCGCGAGCGTGGGATATTCGATGCGGCGCTCCGCTTCCCGGCGGCGCAGGCCGAGTCCCAGCGCCGTATGGAGCAGCACCGGCGCGCTCCGCAGCTCCATGTTGAATTTGCCGCCGCAGCCACACAGGAAGACGATGGGGAACTGCAGCCCCTTCGACTTGTGCACGCTCATCAGCCGCACCGCGCCCTCCGCCGCCATATCGGAAGCCGCCGTGCCGCCGCGCTCATCGAGCGACCGGAGCTGGCGCAGGAAGCGGTAAAGGCCGCGGTAGCCCGCGTTTTCGAAGCGGTAGGCCAGCGAAAACAGCGTATAGAGGTTTTCCCGGCGCACGGCGGGGCTGTCCATCGCCGCGACATAGGCAAAAAGCTCGAGCTTTGTCGCCATATGCCACAAAAACCGCCCGAGCGGCATGGTCTCGGCGGCGACGCGCAGCTCTGCGAAGGCGTCGAGCATCTCCTTTGCCTTTTCCGCAGCGCGCGCATACACCGCCGCG
>JAEDGJ010000188.1 GCA_016297585.1 Clostridiaceae bacterium | reverse complement strand
AGTTGTTGCTGTCAAAGATCTCCCGGAGGTCGTCGCCGTAGCTCTCGCCGTGACCGGTGACCAGACAGACGGTCGGAAGCTGGCCGGTGGTGACGTAGTGGAGCATGGATGCGAACTGCTCGTCGGCGTCGAAGCCGGAGATGTACTGCGTATCCAGGTTGCCCTCGTCGTCGTAGGAGTTGGAGATCTCGTAGAGGTCGTAGAGCGAGCAGACGCGGTAGCGCTTTTCGGACTCGATGATGAAGGAGCCGACGGAAACGCCGGAGTTTTCATCGTAGCGGTTCATGAACGTCGGGTTCTTGTAAACGTCGACGTACTCGACGGAGAACATGCCGTTGGAGAGCGTCTCAAAGCGCTTGAGGAACTCGGCGGAGACGGAATACGCGGTGCTCGCCTGCACGTCCGACTCGGACATGAGGATATAGCAGGTCACGGGCTCCGAAAGGTTCTTCAGCATCGCCTCGGTCTGCTCGGAGATCTGATAATACCCGGCGGCGGAGATATCGGCCTTGAGGGAGTAGCGGTCGGTCAGATAGGACACGCCGGCGTTGACGAGAACGATCACCGCGATAAAGACGACGGTCAGCACGACCGAAAGCGTCCCGTACTGCAGTTTTTTCGTATTGATCTTCCGCTTTTTCTTCGTTTTGTCGCGGAATTTCTGTGTATCGGTCTTTTTCATCAGGCTCATAGCTGTCAATCGTTCCTTTCATACATGCAAAAGGGGTATTTCGTTCCCCTTTTTCTGATTTCCTGTCAGTCGCGCAGGAGAAGGATTACGCCCAGCGCTTCTTTTCCAGAACGCGGTCGGTCAGAAACAGGAAGACGACGGTGAGACTGATGTAGTACACGATGTCGTCCAGCGCAAACAGCCCGAGCGCAAAATGCTGATACCGGGAAAATACGGAAATCCAGGAAAGAACCGTACGCAGCACCGCGGAATCGACGATGGAGGTCAGGGAGGCCATCAGGTAGAGGCCGAGATAGACGGCGAAGGTGATGATCGCGGCGACGATCTGGCTCTCCGTCAGCGCGGAGATGAAGAGGCCGATGGCGATGAACGCGGCGACCGCGAAGAACAGCGCGGCGTAGTTGCCGACGATCGTGTACAGCGCGGGATGGCCGTACATCGTCACGATCAGCGGCCAGGTCAGCGTGCAGAGCAGCGCGATGACGAACACGGCGAGGCAGGAGAGGTACTTGCCGACGACCACGCGGCCGATGCTGACGGGCGCGGTGAAGAGCAGCTGATCGGTCTTTCCTTTAAGCTCCTCGGAGAACAGGCGCATCGTCAGGATCGGGATGATGAAGCTCAGGATGAAGAGCAGATTCGCAAACAGGTTCGTCAGATCCGAGGACTGCTGGAGGATGTTGTACATATAGAAGAACAGGTTCGACAGTACAAGGAACACGGCGATGAAGACATAGCCGATGGGAGAGGTGAAATAGGCGCGCAGATCGCGCTTGAATACGGCAAGCATTTTACTCAAGCCCCTTTCTTATTCGCGGAGTCGGTATGCGTCAGCTCGAGGAAGATGTCCTCAAGGCTCATATCCTGCGGACGCAGCTCAAGAATCGGGAAGCCGGCTTTCGCCAGCGCGTAAAAGAGCGGCTTGCGGACGTCGAACGACGGGTCGGTCTCGACGACGAAGTCCACGGCGTTCTTTTCATGCTCGCCTGCAAAGGACGCGGCGCGCACGCCCTCGGCGCTTCTCAGAACGCCTTCGACGGCGTCCCGCGGGCCCGCGACGCGCACGGTCAGCTTGTGCTCGCCGGAGATGGAGGTGGAAAGGTTTTCCGGGGTGTCGTTTGCGACGATGGAGCCGTTGTTGATGACCAGCACGCGCTCGCAGATGCTTTCGACCTCGGAAAGGATATGCGTGGACAGCACGACCGTATGGCGGCGGCCGAGCTCCTTGATGACGTTGCGGATCTCGATGATCTGGATCGGGTCAAGACCGACGGTCGGCTCGTCGAGGATCAGCACGTCGGGATCGCCGAGCAGCGCCATCGCAAGTCCGACGCGCTGCTTGTAGCCTTTTGACAGGTTCTTGATCACGCGGTCGCGGACATGGCCGATGCCGACCGTCTCCGTCACCTCGGCGATATGCTTTTTCTTGCTCGTACCGCGCACGCCCTTGAGCTCGTAGGCGAATTCAAGGTACTCGTTCACGGTCATGTCCACATAGAGGGGAGGAATTTCCGGAAGGTAGCCGATATGCTTCTTTGCGCCGATCGGATCCTCGAGAATGTCGATGCCGTTGACGGTCACGGTGCCGGAAGTGCTGGACAGATAGCCGCAGATGATGTTCATCGTGGTACTTTTCCCGGCGCCGTTGGGGCCGAGGAAGCCGACGACCTCGCCGGAGTCAATGGTAAAGCTGATGTCGTTGACGGCACGTTTGGCGCCGTACAGCTTTGTAAGGTTTTTAACCTCTATCATGACGTTTGTTTCTCCCTCCATATACGCATTCGGCAGCGCGCGGCGCGCACTGCCCTCACGTCGTCTTGTCAGTATCATTTTAACGTTTTTTTTCTTGTGTTGTGTTACGGTTTTGTTAATCTTCATCGAGCCTGCCGGTTTTTTTGCGGGTTATGGAAAAAATCGAAGGAAAACACGGCTTTGTCCCGTGGAAATTTTAACATTATTACCCTTGTTTACAGGACGGCATCCGTGTATAATACACTCATAACCCTATATAATCTTATCGGGAGGAAATTTAGCATGTCTGTTAAAATCGGTATCAACGGTTTCGGCCGCATCGGCCGTCTTGCTTTCCGTCAGATGTTCCAGGCTCCGGGTTACGAAGTCGTCGCGATCAACGATCTGACGAGCCCGAAGGTCCTCGCGCACCTGCTCAAGTATGACTCCGCCCAGGGCCGCTACAACAAGCCCGTCGAGTACACCGACGATTCCATCATCGTCGACGGCCACGAGATCAAGATCTATGCCGAGAAGAACGCCGCGGATCTGCCGTGGGGCAAGCTCGACATCGACGTCGTCCTCGAGTGCACCGGCTTCTACACCTCCAAGGAAAAGGCCTCCGCGCACATCGCCGCGGGCGCCAAGAAGGTCGTCATCTCCGCCCCGGCCGGCAACGACCTGCCCACCATCGTTTACAGCGTCAACGAGAAGACCCTGACCCCCGAGGACAAGATCATCTCCGCCGCGTCCTGCACCACGAACTGCCTCGCCCCGATGGCCGACACCCTGAACAAGTATGCCCCCATCGTTTCCGGTATCATGACCACCGTCCACGCCTACACCGGCGATCAGATGATCCTCGACGGCCCGCAGCGCAAGGGTGACCTCCGCCGCAGCCGCGCCGGCGCGATGAACATCGTCCCGAACTCCACCGGTGCTGCGAAGGCCATCGGCCTCGTCATCCCCGAGCTCAACGGCAAGCTCATCGGCTCCGCCCAGCGTGTCCCGGTCTGCACCGGCTCCACCACCATCCTGGTTGCCGTCGTCAAGGGTAAGGACGTCACCAAGGAAGGCATCAACGCCGCGATGAAGGCCGCCGCCTCCGCTTCCTTCGGCTACAACGAGGACGAGATCGTCTCCACCGACGTCATCGGCATCACCTACGGCTCCCTGTTCGATGCGACCCAGACCATGGTCACCAAGATCGACGACGACACCTATCAGGTGCAGGTTGTCTCCTGGTACGACAACGAGAACTCCTACGTCTCCCAGATGGTCCGCACGATCAAGTACTTCGCCGAGCTCAAGTAAGTTCGTTCTTTTGAATCGAAAAGAGACCCCGGGATCTCCCCGGGGTCTCTTTTTTTGCGGCTT
>JAEDGJ010000187.1 GCA_016297585.1 Clostridiaceae bacterium | reverse complement strand
CAGCTCTATACGCTGCACACGACGGTCACGGAGGACGCAGCGTTCCAAAGGAACGCGATGCTCGATGAGGACGACACGGTGTTCGGCGTGCGGACGCTGACGGTGGACGCGGCGCACGGGCTGCGGCTAAACGGCGTGCCGGTCAAGCTGCGCGGCGGCTGCATCCACCACGACCACGGCGCGCTCGGGGCGGCGGACTATCCCGCGGCGCTGCGCCGGAAGCTGACGAAGCTGCGCGAGGCGGGCTTTAATGCCATCCGCTCCGCGCACAACCCGCCGTCGCGGCGGCTGCTCGAGCTCTGCGACGAGCTGGGCATCGCCGTGATGGACGAGGCGTTCGACTGCTGGCGGGAGGAAAAGGGCGGCAGCCTCAACTATCATCTGTGGTTTGACGGCTGGTGGGCGCGCGACCTCGCCGCGATGGTGCTGCGCGACCGGAATCACCCCTGCGTGTTCAGCTATTCGATCGGCAACGAGATCCCGGAGAGCTTCGGCACGACGGACGGCGCGGAATGGTCGGCGAGGCTTGCGTCCGAGGTGCGCCGGTACGACGCGACGCGTCCCGTGACCTCCGCGACGTGGGAGATGGGCGGCCCCGCGACGTGGGCGGAGCGCACCGAGGGGTATTTCGCGCCGCTCGACATGGCGGGCTACAACTACCTCTACCGGCGCTACGAGGAGGATCACGAGCGCTTTCCCGAGCGCGTCATCTGGGGCTCCGAGACGCACGCGATCCACTTCTACGACTCGTGGCAGAAGGTGCGCGCGCTCCCGTACGTCGTCGGCGACTTCACCTGGACGGCGTGGGACAACCTCGGCGAGGCGGGGACGGGACGCGCGGCATGGGCGCGTGACGGCGAGATCCGCGGCATCAGCCTCGCGCCGTATCCGTGGCGGAGCTGCTATCAGGGCGACTTCGACCTGACGGGGCGCAGAAGGCCGCAGTCCTACTTCCGCGAGGCGGTGATGCTCGGAAACCGTCCCCCGCGCATCTTCACGACGCATCCCGAGCACACCGGCGAGGGCTTTACCGGCACCGGCTGGCACTGGTACGACGTGCACGAGTCGTGGACGTTCGGCGACGAATATATCGGCCGCCCGGTGCGCTGCGAGGTCTACACCGACTCCGACGAGATCGCGTGGACGCTCAACGGCCGCGCGCTCGGGCGCACCGTGCCGGAAAAGGCGGTCGCGGCACTCGAGGTGCCCTACGAGCCGGGCGAGCTGACCGCGACCGCGTACAAAAACGGCGAGCCGTGCGGGGAAGCGTCGCTGCGCACCGTCGGACGCGCGTCGCGGGTGCTCGTACGGGCGGAGACGCCTGCCTTCCGCGCGGACGGGCTCGATCTGTGCTTCTTCGGCGTCACCGTCGCGGACGAGAGCGGCGCGCGCGTGCCGTATGCGGCGCAGGAGCTGCACGCGTCCGTCTCGGGCGGCGAGCTGCTGGCGTTTTTCAGCGGCGACCCCGCAAACGAGGACGCCTACGGCTCGGACACCTGCCACGCGTTCGACGGCTGCGCGCTCGCGGTCGTGCGCACCCGGACGCCGGGGGAGGTGACCGTCACGGTCGTCTCCCGCGCGCTCGCCGCGGGGTCGGACACGGTCACGGCGGAGTAAAAACGCGCTTTTTCCGGCAAAAAACCGGCTCCCGAGAGAAGTTTTCTCATCGGGAGCCGGTTTTATTCGGCGCGTCAGGACGCGTCGTCGGGGACAAGGATGCCGAAGGCGAGGTGCGCATCGCCGATAAAGAGCGTCACGAGATAGGCTCTCCCCGGGACGGTGTTCTGGAGGAGATACGTCTGGGGATATAGCCCGGAGGGACGGAAAAAGTCGACTTCTTCGAGCGTTTCGGCGTCACGGAGCGTGTACAGGCCGTAGAGCGCCCTGTCACCGTCCCAGACCTCGAACGGCACGGCGGCGTCCGGGTCGGGGGAGACGGTCAGCCAGTAGACGCGGGAAAGGAGCGTTTCAGGCGGCGTTTCCCCGTCAAAGGCGATCAGGGGCACGCTCCCGCCGCCGGATACTGCGGTGCGCGTGCCGGACGTAAAGAGCGCCGCGGCAGCCGCGTAATCGCCGCGTCCCGTGCGGTACCAGCGCTCGCCGTCCTCATTTTTGACGCGCGCGAGGGCGGGGGAGTCCCAGACCGTGACGCGCAGCGTCTCCGAACAGACAAACTCCACCGAGCCGGGCGAGGACGGCGTGTCCCGGGGGATCCCGGCTTGCGTCCACGACGCGTCCGCGAGGAAAGCCCGCAGCGCGTCTCCCTTCGCGTACCCGAGCACGATCGCGCCGTCCAAGCCGTCCGTCGGCGGGTACAGGATCGCCTGCAGGACCTCCGGCGCGCTCTCCGCGGCGTTTTTATAGTAGAGCGGCGAGCCGTCCGGGATGTCTCTGTACGGATTCGTCAGAAAGCAGAACGCCGCCGCGGCACAGGCAAGAAAAGCGCAGACGACCGCCCACACCGCGGGCTTCCGGACGTGCAGGACGGCACGGATGCGCTCGCGGACGCCGGTCTCGCCAAAGGCGAAGGGCGAGACGGGGGAGCGGCGCCCGGCACCGGCGCACCGCAGCAGCGCTTCGGAGTAATCCGCCCGCCGCGCGGCGTCAAGCGTCCGGACGACGCGCTCGTCGCAGGCAAGCTCCGCGTCGCGGCAGAAGAGCCGGTACGCCGCCCAGAGGAGCGGATGGAACCAGTATACGGACAGCAGGAGGAATCCTATGGGCTTTGCGAGCGTGTCGCCGCGCCGGATATGCGCCTGCTCATGCGCGACGACGAGGGCGGCGGTGTCCTCCGGCAGACCGAAGGGCAGATAGATGCGCGGACGCACCGCGCCCAGCACAAACGGGGTCGGGATCGCGCATTCCCAGAGATTGTCCCGCAGCTGCACGGCGGTGCGGAGACGGAGCCGCAGGCGCAGCGTGCTCACGGCGGCGTATAAGAGCATCGCCGCGGCGCCGACGGCCCATACGACGGCGCCCACGGCCGTCCAGATCTGCAGGGGATTGGCACTGTCGCCCGGATTGGGCGCAAACGCGCCCTGCAGGAGCGGTTCCGCCGCGCGGTCGAGCGCCGGGACGCCGGAATCGAGCGCGGGGGCGGCCTCGTACAGCATCTCCGGGCGGAGCGTCTCGGCGGACGGCACGAGGGAGAGCGCGCTCGGCACGGAAAACGGCAGCAGCAGGCGCAGCCCGACGATGCACCACAGCGCGGGAGACAGCCACTTCGGCGCCTTTTTCAGCAGCGGACGCAGCACGAGCAGCGCCAGCACGAGCCAGCCCGCCGCGATGCTGCGGTTGACGAGGGCGAGAAAGAGCTCAGTCATCGCGCGCCTCCTCCCGGAAGCGGTCGATCATGCGCTGCAGCTCGTCGAGCTCCGCGTCCGACAGCCGCCCGCGCCGCGAAAAAGCCGCGAGGAACGCGGGCACCGACCCGCCGAATTTCGTCTCCATCAGCTCGTCGAGCTCGGCCGCCTGCGCCTCCTCGCGCGACACGAGCGACGTCACGACCGCGTTCTCGTTTTTCAGCACGCCGCGCTCCGACAGCCGCCGGATGACCGTGTACGTCGTCGTCGGCTTCCAGCCGAGCCGCTCGCGGCAGAGCCGCACCAGCTCCCCGCTCGGCACCGGCTCGTGCTCCCACAGGATCAGGCAGAAGCGGTACTCGCTTTCAAAAATCTTCGGCACACCGGCCATAGAGGGCATCATCCTTTCTCTAATCCGTTAGAGTACACGCTTAGTCTAACAGATTAGAGTACGTTTGTCAAGAGGGGGACGGCGTCCGATGCGAAAAAAAAGCCGCC
>JAEDGJ010000186.1 GCA_016297585.1 Clostridiaceae bacterium | reverse complement strand
GCAGCTCCCGTCCGATGCTGCCGGTCGTGAAATCCCGGATGATCCCGGTCTTTTTTGCCGTCATTCCCGCTCCCCCCGTTCCGCGAGGCGCTCGCCGACGCTCGCGTCGATGAAATCCGGCACCTTTTCGGCGGGAATGCCGAGGGCGACGGAGAGCTCTCCGAACAGGAGCTCCTCCGCGCGCTTCATATACCGCTCGTCGATCATGCCGATCCGCCGCTTTTCCCGTTCGGCGAGCTTTTTCTTCGCGTAAATGGACATCGTCAGCCCGATCAGATCCTCGCAGCGGTGGGAGCGCATCGCCTCGGTATAATGCCCGGCCAGCAGCGTTGCGGAGCGGTTGTGGTACACCTCGGCGACGACGTCCGGAATCCCGTCGATCAGCTGCAGCGCCTCCTCCCGGGAAATCACCTCGCGCATCTCGGTCTTCGTCGTCACGGGCACACGGATGACGCAGTCGGACGACAGCGGCCGCATCGTATAGTACGCCTGCTCCCCTCCGGGAAGCGGCGCGACGCTTTCAATCCGGCAGACGCCGTTGCCGCCGTATACCACCAGATCTCCGGCCTTATACATGGCTTTCACCCTCATTTCCATGCGTTTTATCAGAATATAATGCTATTATACCACATTTTCCTGCAAAAGGAAAGCGTCTTTTTCACGGTATTTCCCCATCCTGAATCCGGCACTTTTTCCTGCCTCTTCCATGCGTTTTGCGAAATGTTCAGTGGTTTTTGAACCATAATGTTTTTTAATTCATACCCTATTGACTTAATTCAGCAATCGGTGTATAATATCGTCCGTCGCAAGGTTTTACTTTTTTTTACATTTTATCAGGATGGGCAGGAAACACATACGAAAACGATTCAGATCACGATGCCGGCGTATTACGAGCGGTTCGTCTGCAAATGCGGACGGTGCCGGAGCGTCTGCTGCGGCGGCTGGGGCATCACGATGTCGAGGGCGGAGTATTACAGACTTTTGGGGCTTTCCTGCCCGCCGGAGCTGCGGCGGAAGCTGGACTGCGCGGTGCAGATCCGGCGGAACGCGACGCCGGAGGCGTATGCGGAGATGGCGCCGGGCTTTGACGGAAAATGCCGGCTCCTGGACGAGGAGGGCTACTGCTCGCTGCAGCGCACCTGCGGCGAGGAGGTGCTCTCGACGGTCTGCCGGCTGTATCCGCGCTCGATCAAGCCCTGGAACGGCGGCATGGAGCGCTGCTGCTCGGCAAGCTGCGAAAACACGGTCGAGCTTCTGATGCAGGAGCCGCGTCCGCTGCGCTTCGTCACGCAGGAGAGACCCTTCTCCGGTGAGCTGCCCACGTCCTGTCCGGAGGCGCATTCGGCGCTCCGCCTGCGCTGCATGGCGCTGATGCGGGACGAGGGCCTTCCCCTTCCGGCGCGCATCGCCGCCATCGGACGGATCCTCGGCGCGGACGGGCAGCTCCCCGCGGACGGCATGCCGTTTCTGCGCACGGCGTACCGGCTCATCTCGGTCTTTTCGGATATCAGCCCGAACATCGCCGAATACGGCGCGGACGCGTGCCGCGCGCTCGGAATCGATCTACCGGACGGAACGTCCACGTCAGAAACGGCCACGTCAGAGACTTCCACGTCAGAGACGTTCACGTCCGAAACAGCCGCGCGCTTCGACGCGCTCGAGCAGGCGCTGTACCGCGCGCTGCCGGACTGCGGGCGGTATTATGAAAACCTCCTCGCAAACCATCTGTTCTACGAGCAGTTCCCCTTCACGGACGTCCGCACGGACGCCGCCCCGTGCGACGCGTTTCCGGGACTCTGCGCGGCGTACATTCTCATGCGGTTCCTGACGGTCTGCCATCCGGGCGAGCCCGCGTGCGACGCGTTTTCCGACGCGGCGGCGGCGGCGTTCCGCTTCATCGAGCACTCGGAGTTCTACCGGAACGCGCAGATCGTGATGCGCGGCGCCGGAAACTGAGAAAAAAACATACCGCGCCTTGGGGAAAAGCCCGCAAAAAGGCTTCCCCGGCGCGGTTTTTGCATGAAAAACCCTCCGAAGATCTTCTTCGGAGGGTTTTTTTCGCATCAGCCC
Organism: Clostridiaceae bacterium; assembly: GCA_016297585.1. Taxonomy (GTDB): domain Bacteria; phylum Bacillota; class Clostridia; order Oscillospirales; family QAMX01; genus JAAZKA01. Next base: position 1,740 of record JAEDGJ010000186.1, on the reverse strand, counting down.
TTAACAGAGCCGATGGTCAGACCGGAAATGAAGTATTTCTGGAAGAACGGGTAGGCGCAGAGGATCGGGATCGTGGAGATGACGAAGATCGCCATCTGCATCGACTGCTTCGGGAGGTTCTTGATCAGCTCCAGACCGTCCGGGCTGTTGGCAAGCTCGGAGTTCGACATGATGAAGTCGACGTTCTTCTGGATCTTGATCAGCATCGTCTGCAGCGGGATGAGCCACGACTTTTCCGCGTACATGAAGCCCGTGAACCAGTCGTTCCAGATACCGACGACGCGGAACAGACCGATCGTCGCAAGACCCGCCTTGAACAGCGGCATGACGATCTTGACATAGACCGTGAAGTCGGTCGCGCCGTCGATCTTCGCCGCCTCGAACAGGCTGTCCGGGATCGTCGTGTTGATGAAGGTTCGCAGGATGAAGATGTTGTAGCCGCCTACAAGTCCCGGCAGCAGGAACACCCAGATCGTATCGTAGATGTGGTACACCTGCGTATAGATGATGTACCGCGCGACGAGGCCGGAGTGGATCAGCATCGTCAGATACATGAAGAACGTCAGGAACATACGGCCCTTCAGCTGCTTCTGCGAGAGCACGAACGCGAACATGGACATGATGATCAGCGACAGCACCGTACCGGCGACGGCGTAGAAGATCGTGATCAGGTAGGACTGCAGCACCTGCTCGCCGGATTTGAACAGATACTGATAGCCCATCAGCGTCCACTCCTCGGGGAAGAACGTATAGCCGCGGTGCGCGATGGAAAGGGAGGACGAGAAGGAGACTATGACGATCAGCACCAGGGGCAGCACGACAAGCGCGGCGAGGAAGATCATGACGATCATCAGCACGACGTTTGCGCCGGGGCTGATCATGTTGAAATTATTGCGCACGCTGGCGTCGAAGGAATCGACCTTCTTTTTTCTGGACATCGTATACGCTCCTTTCCTTTAGAACAGGGAATTGTCCGGGTCGATCTTGCGAACGACGCCGTTCGAGATCATAACCAGACAGAATCCGACAATCGTCTGATAGAAAGTGGCGGCGCTGGAGCGTCCGATGTCGTTGAGCGTCATCAGCGCGTTGTAGACATAGGTATCGATGACCTGCGTCACGGGGTAGAGCTGTCCGGTGTTCTGGGTGACGGTATAGAACAGACCGAAGTCGCCGTTGAAGATACTGCCGACGGACATGATGAGCAGGATGGTCGCGATGGCGCGCAGATGGGGCAGCGTGATGTAGCGGACCTGCTGCATCTTCGTCGCGCCGTCCAGCATGGCGGCCTCATAGAACTCCATCGAAATACCGGAGATGGAGGCGAGATAGACGACGGCGGAGTAGCCGACGCCCTTCCACGCGTTGACAAAGACCAGGAAGCCCGGCCAGAAACTGACATTATAATACCAGTTGATATTTTTCAATCCAAAGAAACGGCGCACGACGTTGACGAAGCCGTTCGAGGTGCCGAGGAACGCGAAAACGATGATCGCGATGATCGCAATGGACAGGAAGTGCGGCATGATGAAGATGGTCTGGAAGACCTTCGCCGCACGCTTGGAGCGCAGCTCGTTGAGCGCGATGGCAAGGGAGACGGAGAGGAACATATTCAGCGCGATGAACACGACGTTGTAGCACACCGTGTTGCGCGTGATGATCCAGGCGTCGGTGGTGGAGAACAGGAAGGTAAAGTTCCTGATGCCGTTCCACGGACTGCGGATGATGCCCTTCTGGACG
>JAEDGJ010000029.1 GCA_016297585.1 Clostridiaceae bacterium | reverse complement strand
CGTTTGCACCCATACCGTGACGGTGAAGGCGAGCAACGCCAATTATCAGGATGTTATCTGCTCCGCGACCGTCACGATCACCAAGCGCGACGTGACCCTGACCTCCGGCAGCGCCAGCCGTCCCTACAACGGCAACCCGCTGACGGCGGAGACCGTGACGCCGAGCGGTTCCGGCTTTGTTACCGGTGAAGGCGCGACGTACAGCGATTTCGCGTCGATCATCTCCGGCTCATGCGATAACGCCTTCTCCTACACGCTGAAATCGAATACCAAGGCGGACAACTACACCATCCAGACCGTGTACGGTACGCTGGAGATCACACCGTATACGACGGCGCTGACGATCACCGCCGACAGCGACTCCAAGGTCTATGACGGCACGCCGCTGACCGACAACGGCTATACGGCCAATACCGAGAAGCTCATCGCGGGCGATGTGCTGAGCGTCACCGTGGAAGGCAGCCGGACGGATGTCGGTTCCGCGGACAACGTGGTCACGAGCGTGACCATCACCCGAGGCGGTGTGGATGTCACGGCGAACTACTCGAACATCGAAAAGATCAAGGGTACGCTGACCGTTACGAAGCGTCCGCTGACGCTGGTTTCCGCGAGCGATACCAAGCCCTACGACGGCACGCCGCTGACGAATTCCACCGTGAATGTCACGGAAGGCAGCTGGGCCGCCGGCGAAGGCGCCGACTTTAACGTGACCGGTTCGCAGCTTGACGAAAATTCGAGCCCGAACTACTTCACCTATACGGCAAAGACCGGCACAAACCTTGCAAACTACGAGATCACGAAAAAGGAAGGCACGCTGACCGTTACGAAGGCATTGGGCAAGATCGTCGTGACGGCCGACAGCGACAGCCGGAAGTATGACGGTACGGCGCTGACTGACACCGGCTACACCGTCAGCGGCACGCTGGTGTCGGGCGAAGTGCTGACCGCCGTGACGAAGGGCTCCGTTACCGATGCCGATACCGTGAGCAACGTCATCGAGAGCTTCACCATCAAGCGCGGCGACACCGATGTCACGGGCAACTACAACGTCGAGACCAAGCCCGGCACGCTGACGGTCACTCCGCGCAGCGTAACGCTGACGTCCGCGACCGACAGCAAGATCTATGACTCGAAGCCGCTGACGAACAGTAAGGTTGAGATCTCCGGCGACGGCTTTGTGGACGGCGAAGGCGTGACCTGCAATATCACCGGCAGCCAGACGTCGGCCGGCAGCACCCCCAACACCTTTGACGAGACGACCCCCTATACGTTCAATGCCGGCACGAAATCCCAGAACTACAGCATTGAGTGCAAGGAAGGCACGCTGACCGTCATGGCCATTGAGAAAGCGGTCATCGTGGTCATCAAGGGCAATACGGACTCGGTGCGCTACGACACCAAGGAGCACTCCGTGGAGGGCTATGAGATCGTCAGCATCAGCGATCCGCTGTACACCAAGAACGATTTCACCTTCAGCGGTACGGCTTCCGCCAAGGGAACCGAAGTCGGAGAATATCCGATGGGTCTGAAGGCGGAGGATTTCACGAACAATAACAAGAACTTTGAAAACGTCGTGTTCCAGGTTGAGGACGGCGGCCTGACGATCTTCTCCAAGGAGCTGACCGTCAAGAAGACCGTCAACCTGAAGGTCGCGACCCCCGGCACGCGGCTCCGCTACACGATCACCATCAAAAACGACGGCCGTCAGGATATGGAGCATATCGCGCTGAAGGATGTTCTGAAGGCGGGCGATACGGAGATCGCGTATCTGGAGGTTTACACCGCTGCCGGTGATAAGATCACGGAAATCGAGCTTCTGAAGGCCGGCGAGGAAATCAAGCTGTATGCCGATTATAAGGTCAACAGCTGGGATGTCGGCAAGACGCTGGTCAACACGATCGACGCCCGGGATGCCGACGGCGACGGCGGCACGGCTTCCAGCGAGGAGACCAGGATTGAGGCGCCCTATGTTCCGCCCTTCCGCCCGTCCAAGCCGGAGCCCGAGGAGACCGTTCCGATCGAAATTCTGAATACCGAGGAGCATTTCAACTACCTCATCGGTTATGAAGACGGTACCGTTCATCCGGACGGCAACCTGACCCGCGCGGAGGCTTCCACGATCTTCTTCCGTCTGCTGACGGATGAAGCGCGTGCGCAGTATCTGACGGAGCAGAACGCGTTCTCCGACGTAAACCGCGGACAGTGGTTCAACACCGCGATCTCGACGCTTTCCGCGATCGGCATCGTGCGCGGCTATGACGACGGCACGTTCCGTCCGAATGAGAAGATCACCCGCGCCGAGCTGGCTGCGATCATCTCGCGCTTCGCCGAGCTTGACGGCACCTCCGCCCCCTCCTTCAGCGATATCGAAGGACACTGGGCGCAGGACAGCATCCGTCTTGCCGCGAGCAACGGCTGGATCTACGGCTACACCGACGGTTCGTTCCGTCCGAATCAGGCGATCACCAGAGCCGAGACGGCGGCGATGATCAACCGCGTTCTCGACAGAACCCCCAAGAACGAGGATGCGCTGCTGGATGGCATGATCACCTTCTGGGATAACCTCGACACGACGAAGTGGTATTACATCCCGATTCAGGAGGCCACGAACTATCACCGTTATGTCAAGGACGAAAGCGGCGAGACCTGGGTTGAGCTGCTGACGAACATCGACTGGACGGTTTACGAGCAGTAATTCCGCAAAAAAATACACGCGGCGGCTGGATTTTTACAGCCGCCGCGTATTTTTGCGGAAGACGCTTGACAAAAAGAGGACGAAGACGCTATACTGATACCGGAATCCGATACATGGGAAGGGAGCTGACTTTGCATGAAATACGCTGTTTTTACCGTCAGTATGCCGGAGTACGCGCCGGAGGCGGCGGCCGCGTTCCTGAAGGAAGCGGGATACGAGGGTGTCGAGTGGCGCCTTGTGCCCGGAAAGCCGTACGATGAAAACGCCGCGCCCGCTTACTGGACGAACAACCGCTGCGAGCTGCACGAGGAGGACGTCCTTGCGAATGCGGAGAAGATCGGGAAGCTGTGCCGGGAGTACGGACTGGCGATGCCGTCGCTGGGCGCCTATGCGGGCTGCGGCGCGCCGGAACGCGCAAAGCTTGCCATCGAGGCGGCAGCGAGACTGGGCGCGCCCTGCGTGCGCATCGGCTGCCCGGGCTACGACCCGAAGCGGGGCTACCGCGCGGTCTATGAGGAAGGCGTGGAGCAGTACGCGAAGGTCGAGCAGCTTGCCAAGGAGTACGGCGTGCGCGCGTGCATCGAGACGCATCCGGGGAACATCACGCCCTCCGCGAGCGCCGCGTACCGGTTCGTTTCGAACTTTGACAGCCGCTATGTCGGCGTGATCTACGACGCGGGCAATATGGTCAACGAGGGCTACGAGAATTTCCAGATGGGACTCGAGATCCTCGGCGAGTATCTGGCGCATGTGCATATCAAAAACGAGCGGCATCAGGAGACCGTCTATCCGTACGGCGGCTACCAGCACTGGAAGGCGGACGCCTGCGAGATGTGGAAGGGCGAGGTCGATACGCTGGCGGTGCTGCGCGCGCTGAAAAGCGTCGGATATGACGGCTGGCTGTCGTTTGAGGACTTTTACACCGGCATGACGACGGAGGAAAAGCTCCGCGGTAATCTCGCGTTCATGCGGGAGCTGGAAGCGCAGTTATAACAAAACGGCGGGAAGCATTTCTCATGTTTCCCGCCGTTTTTTGGCGCTTTGAATGCGAAAAAATCAGGACAGCTCGTCAAGATAGATGTAATACCGCATTTTCTTCTCGTCCGGCTGCATTTCCAGCTCCTCGAAAAGCTGCGCGCGGTATTTCTGGAACTCCGCACGGGTCATACCGTGCAGGAAGCAGAAATTGTACCACATCGACCGGACGCAGAGCGCGATGTCCATATAGACGTCCGCGATGCCGGCGCGCCCGAGGTCGATCATGCCGGAAAAGCGCCCGGATTTCATGAAGACGTTCGGCAGGCAGTAGTCGCCGTGGACGAAAACGGGCGTTTCGGCGGGACGGCCGCGTTCCAGCCAGTTCAGAACGGAGCCGACGGAGGGAAAGTCCTCCGTACCGCGCGCATCGCGGCGCAGGCGGGGCGTCGGCATGTTGAGGATCCTGCCGAGGAACTCGTCGGAGAGGTCGGACTGCCGGATCAGGCCGCGTTTGAAGCGGTCGCGGGTATGGGCAAGCTGGAGCGCCAGGCGCGAATCAAACGGGCAGCCCTCGGCCGGAATGTCCCGGAGCGTGATAAGCCCCTGCGCGAGCGCGTGCGTCACGGCGGCGGGGTCGTCGAGCACCTCTTTGTCGCAGGTCATGACGCCGGGCACGCGGGTCTCGAGCAGATAGTTTTTGCCGTCGGCACGTTCAAAGTCGAGTACGCGCGGCGCGCCGGCACGTCCGTCGAGCCAGAGCAGCAGCTCGTATTCCCGGTCGGCGGCGGGTCCCGTGCGCTCGATTTTCAGAACGCGGTCATCGAAGACCCATACGCGGGAGCCGGAACGGCCGATGGTGACGGGCGCGGAGTCCCGTCCCTCGACGGCGGCACGGATGCGGGCGGGCAGTAAACTGGTTTGCAGCGGCATAGGAAGCGCTCCTTAGCATTCAAAGACTACAGGGAATAAAAAAGGCCCTGCGGCTGTCCCTTTCCGGGACAGACAGACCAAAAGAAAGAGCGGCCGGAAACACCGGGCGCTCTTTACCGGGGAACACAGTATACCACGAAACGGGCAGAAACGCAAGGGAAAAAGAAAAATGATACAAAACTGTAAAATGGCGGTCAATCCTCCGGCTGAATACGCAGCAGCCGGGCGAAAAAAGCAAAAAGCCGCGCCGCGTTGGAGGGACGGGGCGCCCGGACGCCGACGTCCGTTTCGTATACCAGCTCCGCGGTGCAGAGCGTCCGCCCGTCGAGCGTCAGCACCGCCGTGCCCGCAGCGTCTCCCGCCTGCACCGGCGCATAGACAAAGTGCGGCAGAAAGAGACGGAGCTTCGCCCGCGCCGCTTCCTCGTCCGTCAGATTCATTGCAATGCCCGCCGGCGCGCGCACGCCGACGGTGCAGGCGGTGCCCGACTGCACGCGGAGCTCGGCGGCAAGAGAGCCTTCCGCAAGGTACTCCCGCACGGTCATCCCGTCAAACGCCGCGTCATAGAGCGCCCGGTGATCGTTCCAGTCGTCGGGCGCGTTCAGCGTCACGACGACAACGCGCCGCCCGCCGCGCGAGACGGAGGAGATCAGGCAGCGCCCTGCGGCCTTCGTAAAGCCCGTCTTGACGCCCTCCGCACCCTCGACCATCCGGAGAAGGCGGTTGTGATTCGAAAGGGCGTACCCCTCGGCACGCCAGCTTCGGGCGGAGGTGATCGCGCGGAGGCGTTCGTCCTCCATCGCATGAAGCGCGAGCACGGCGAGGTCGCGGGCGGTGGAGTAATGCGCCTCGTCGTCGAGGCCGTGGGGATTGGCAAAATGCGTGTCGGCAAGCCCAAGCGTGTCCGCGAGCGCGTTCATCTCGTCCACGAACGCGTCGACGCTGCCGTTGCCGCAGTATTCCGCGAGCGCGAGCGCCGCGTCGTTGCCGGATTCGAGCAGCAGTCCGTAGAGCAGCGTGCGGACGGTGACTTCCGTACCGGGCTTTAGGTACATGCTGGAGCCCTCGACGCGGACGGCGGCGTCGGAGATGACGACGGTCTGCCCGAGCGCGTCCTCGCGATCGCCGAGCAGGGAGAGCACGGTCATCGCGGTCGCGAGCTTCGTGGTGCTCGCGATCAGGCGGCGCTCTCCGGCGTTCCGTTCGGCGAGAACCGCGCCGGTCAGCGCGTCGACGGCGATATAGGACTCCGCGCTGACGGCATGGGCGCAGGAGCCGAGGAGCAGCAGGACGGCGAGGACGCAGGCGGCCTTTTTCACGGGAAAACCCCTTTCGCAAAAGGAAGACTGCTGACAGTCTATGCGAAAGGGGTCTTTGGTTATGCGTCTGTGGGTTCCTTTTTCTCCTTGAGCTGGGTGATGAAGTCCTGCACGCGCTGCAGGAGATCGGGAACGATGTCGACGACGCGGTCGAGCGTCGAGGACGCGGGTTCGCCGATGGTCATCATGCGGACGTTGCCGTCGGGCGGGATGACCATGAAGGCGATCGGGGTGATGTTGACGCCCGCGCCCGCGCCGCCGCCGAAATTCGATTTGCGGTCGGTCACGGTCGTGTTCGCCTTTTCGGTTTCCTTCTCATGTCCGCCGAAGTCCGCGCCGCCAGTCGCAAATCCGAAGCTGACCTTGGAGATGGGGATCAGCATGGTGCCGTCCGGCGCGGTGATCGGCGTGCCGACGATGGTGTTGGCGTCGGCCATCTCACGGATCTTGTCCAGGCTCAGCCCCATCATGCCGTTGATCGGATGCTCGCTCATTTTGATTGTCCTTTCTGTGAAGTCTGTTGCCTTTCGTTTTCTTTGGCCGGACGCGCAGCCAGGTAAAGAGGAAGATAAGCCCCGCGCCGGCAAGCCCGCCGAGCGTGGTCGTGATGCGGATATGCCCGCGTGCGCGGAGCCGGGTGCCGGTAAAGTCCGCGTCCACGCGGATGGAGCAGTCGTGTACGGAGAAGACCTGATACAGCGCCGGGGTCAGCACGGACAGCGCCGCGCAGATCGCGCCGTATTCCTTCGCGGTGCGGCAGGCGTCGTCCGAGGCGACGGCGACGGACACGTCGACGGAGAGGTGGATGGCGCGGAACAGGGGACGCACCGCACGCCGGACGGCCCGCAGCAGCGCGGTGATCTGCAAAAGCCGGTCGGAAAGGGGCACGGGAGGCGCTTTTTCGGCAGGTTTTTCGGGCTCCGCGGGCTTTTTTGCGCGTTTTGGGCGCTTCTTTTTCGGTTTTGCGCCGATTTTGCGGCGGCGCGGGTAGATCTGCCGGAAAATGCCGCCCGCACCGGCGCGGACGACGGGTTTGGGGTCGAAATCGGCGTCGATGCCGATGCGAAGCGAGAAAAGCAGCACGAAAAAGGCGGCGATTCCCAGCGTGACCCAGAGCGCGGTCATGGCTCGTCCTCCGATGCGGCGGCGCTTACCCCGTCGGACGGCGGCAGCTCCTCTCCCTCCGGCAGCGGAGGCAGCTCGGACAGCGAGGAGATGCCGAGGATGCGCAGCGCGGCGGGCGCACAGCGGTAGAGGATCGGCCGTCCCGGCACGTCGAGCCGTCCCGCTTCCTCCAGAATGCCGCGGTCGCAGAGCGACGAGACGGTGTAGGAGGAATCGACGCCGCGCACCTTCTCGACGAACGCGCGCGTGACGGGGCCGCGGTAGGCGACGATGGCGAGCACCTCGAGCGCCGCGCCCGAAAGCGCGGGCGGACGGCGGGTCTCGAGCGTCCGGCGTACGACGGCCGCGTATTCCGGCGCGGTGCAGAACTGCCAGGCGTCCTCCATCTGCACGAGCCGGATCCCGGAGCGCCCGTAGGACAGCCGGTCGCGCAGCGCCGAGAGGGCGCTCTCGATGGCCTCCCGCGGTTCTTCGAGACTTTTTTGCAGACGCTCCACGGAGACGGGATCGCCGGAGGTAAACAGAATCGCTTCCAGCGCGTGGGAGAGGGTTTCAGCGTCCATCGGGCGTCTCCTTTCTCGGCTCGGGGTCTTTCAGCGTCAGCTCGTCGCCGGGCAGCTCCGCGCGGCGGTCGTTGAGGAGCTCCAGCACCGCCAGAAACAGCGCCACGAGCTCCGAACGCGACGACGCGGTGCGGTAGATGTCGCGCAGCCTGACGCTTTTATGGCGCAGCAGCATCGTGAGCACCGACGCGATCTTCCGCTCGACCGGCACGGGCGCGGTCCCGACGATGCCGGAAAATTCCGACGCTTTCGGCGCCGCCGTGCGCCGTGCGCGTTCGCGCATCAGTCGCAGCGCGCGCAGCAGATCCTCGGGGCGGTTGTGGTACTCGACCGGCAGCTCCGGCAGCGGCGACGGCGCCTTGACGATGCGGGAAAGCCCGAGCTCCGTCACGGGCGCGAGCATCGCGGCGGCGCGCTTGAAGCGGCGGTAGGCTAAAAGCGCTTCGACGAGCTCCGCGCGGGGGTCCTCTGCTTCTTCCTCCGTCGGCTGCGGCAGCAGGATCTGCGTCTTGATGTAGATGAGCTGCGCCGCCATGACGATGAACGACGACGCGATCTCCATGTCCATCGCGCGCATCCGGTCGAGGTAGTCGAGGTACTGGTCGAGGATCAGCGCGACGGGGATGTCCGTGATGTCGACGCGGTTTTTGGCGATCAGATGCAGCAGCAGCTCGAGCGGGCCCTCGAACTGCTCGAGCTTGAAGGTTACAGCAGTATCCATCGCACAAAGCTCTCGATGCCGTTCATGACGAACTGCCGCGCATAGGCGAGCGGCAGCGTCAGCACGCCGAGGTATAAAAGCAGCATGACGACGACCTGAATGTAGCGCTCGTACTGCATGATCTTCCAGTACCATTTCTGCGGCAGAAAGAGTCCCACGACGCGCGAGCCGTCGAGCGGCGGCACGGGCAGGAGGTTGAAGACGGCAAAGCCGACGTTGAGGACCGCGAGCGTCGCGAAAAACGTCGCCATGGCGGATAAAAACGCGGTTGCCGGCGCGTACAGGACGAGCAGATAGTAGCAGAACACGCAGAGCGTGCCGAAGATCAGGTTGGAGACGGGCCCCGCCGCGGCGACGATGGCCATGTCGCGGCGCGGGTGCCGGAAGTAGCGCATATCTATCGGCACGGGCTTTGCCCAGCCGAAGCGGAAGAGCACCATGCAGACAAGACCCAGAGGATCGAGATGCGCCAGCGGATTTAAGGTCAGGCGTCCTGCGTTTTTCGCGGTCGGGTCGCCGAGCTTATAGGCGACAAGCCCGTGGCAGAGCTCGTGCACCGACAGCGCGAGAATGACGGCGCAGACGGTGATCAGGAAATCGGCGAGATTGAAGTTGGAGAAGAAGGAGGATAGACCCATTGAAAAGCCCTTTCGTATGTGAAAAATGGGAATATCCTTATTATAACCGTTTTAGTTGCATATTGCAAGAGGGCAAGCGCACGATGCGCCGGTTTTTTGCGGGTTTCAGCCGCCGCGTGTGCCGCGCCGGAGCCGTCTGCCGGGCAGCGACGCGGCGGCGGGGATCAGCAGCACGGCGGGGAGGAACACCCCGTACCACCGTATACCGGAGCCGCCCGGCGCTTCCATCGAGCTGTACAGCAGATTCAGGCTGACCGCGTAGATGAAAAGCGCCAGAGGAGCCGCCATGACGCGCGCGTCGGACAGGGAGAAAAGCGACTCCAGCCCCTGACAGAGAAACGAGAGAATGACGGCCAGCGCGGCGATGGAGGTGCATTGGTAGACGAAGGCGGAGAAGATCTCGATGTGCTGGAAAAAGTCGCCGAAGCCGACAACGGAGGCCGTGTAATAGGTGATATACCGGATGTTGCGGCTGACCTGCTCGGGGAATATGAGGGTATTCGCGAGAAAGACGGCGGTCAGCAGGGCGCCGGAGCCGATGACGCTTGCGAAAAAGGGGGACATTTCCCCCTTTTTATGCTGTGTGCCGGCAAAGAGGGAGAAGAGAAAGAGGAGCATGCCGAGCGAGGTGACGAAAAGCCGCACGGTGCCCTCGAGAAGCCCCGCGGGCTCGCGGAACGCGGGGCGAAGGTTTGCCCAGTCGAAGTGGGGAACGGCAAACGCGGTCAGGATCAGGATCAGGACGAGGACTGCGGGGAAGACGAAGACGCACCACTGCGAAAACGTCCGTGCGCCCGTCTTGCAGAGCATCAGCGCCGCCGCGAGCAGGAGCGCGGTGATGAAATACCGCGGCGTGTCCGCGAGGATGTTGGACTGCACGAAGATGGAGAAGTTGGACGCCGTGATGACGGCGACGAGCAGCGCATAGGCGACGGCAAAGGCGGAAACCGGCGCGGCGATCCAGCGGGGGAGCGTTTCGTGCAGGATGGCAAACAGCGTCTTGTCCGGATAGCGGCGGACAAGCCAGGTAAACCATCCGGCGACCGGCAGCAGCAGGAGCGTCGAGGCCGCGGCGGCGATCCAGGCGTCCTGCCCGGAGGCGTAGACGCCGCCGCGGATGTAGTTTGCGTTGATCAGGCAGAGAACGCCCGTAAACGCCGCCTTCCGGCGCGAAACCGATTCCGTCAAGAGAAAAACACCCCTCTGAAGTATTTGGATGCGCCTGCCGCGATGACGCCCGCGAGTCCCGTGGTCGGGAGAATGCACAGCAGCGCCGACAGCCCGAGCAGCACGGCGTATACGACGCCCGCCCGCCGCGGCACCCCGCGGATGACGTGCCTGCCCTCGAGCCAGAACGCCGCCGCCAGCAGGAAAAGTCCCATGCAGATTTCGCCCATGTGAAGGCAGTTCCCCCCTTTTTTGCCGCGTTTTTTTGCCGTTCCACGGTTTGTTAATCGTTTCGCGGTTTTTAACCGCTCGGCGTCAGAATAGCCGGTCCGGCGGAGCTTTTCGTCACGCGCACGTCCGCCGAGACGACAACGTCCAGCGTCCGGAACGCCTGTCCCCAGTCCGCGGACAGCGGCGCGTAGACCTCGGGCATGGATTTTGAGAACAGCGTGCCGAAGCCGGGCGCGTCCAGTCCGCTCTGCTGGAGCCTTGAGACGAGACCCGAGAGCTCATCCGTAATTTTTGCCTCCGCCGCGCGCTCCAGCTCGACGTAGGAGGCGGGGTGGGTGAGCATGTCGATGGACGGCGCGGAGGTGACGACCGTATCTGCCTTGACGTCGACGCAGACCCGCAGCGTGCCGTCGTCGAGCCGCACGGGACGCCGGGCGGTTTCGCTGCGCAGCAGCCGCAGCGTATAGAGATTGCCGTCGGAAAGACGGACGTCGAGCGTGTATTCGCCGAGCCGGTTGCGCAGGGCGAGCAGCCGCGCGGTCTCGTACGCGTCGAGCTGCGAGACCATCCGGTCGCCGTCAAACAGCGCGCAGCCGGCGATGTCGATGAAGCGCTCTTCATTCTGCTCATAGGAGGAGACCGTCGGGAGCGCCGCGCAGACGCCGCCGGACGCAAGGTCGCCGATGACGGTGTAGACGAAGTCGGAGATGGTCTGGGAATAGTCGGCGTTTTCCTCGAGAATGCTGCGGATCTCATAGGAAATCACGCCGTTTTCGACGGATTTTAACTCAAAAACTTCCTGCGCCGTCGGCAGCGCGGATACGAGGACGGAGGCCGTCAGGCAGGTGTCGATGTTGTTCATCATGAAATCCAGCAGCGGCGTGATGCCGGCCTCCGCGGCGTCGCGGCTGACGATGAAGGCAGCGGCGTGCGACCAGTAGGGCTTTTCGCCGACGGAGCGCATGATGTTGTCGGCGGCTTCCGCGATGGTCGCGCCGCGCGTCGTGATCACGCTCGACTTCGGGCCGGATTCGAGCGTCGTCTGTGAAAAGTCGATGATCTCCGCCGTCAGGATATAGCCGCCGAGCGGGTCAAGATCGACCGCCGCGCCCGAGACGAAGGTGGTGGAGCTGATCTCCCGGTAGCTCCAGCAGCCGGGACAGAAAAGCAGGACGGCCGCGAGGAGGGGGAGGACGAGTCGCCGTTTATTCACGGATATAGTCCTCCGTCATGCCTTTTTTCGGGCGGTACCGCAGCTTCCAGATCGGCGCGCGGATGGCCGTGTCGCGCAGGTCGGAGAGCTTCATCGTGCCGACGTAGGACATATAGGGGATGCCGAAGCTGTTCATCGAGAACAGCAGCGCTACAACGAGCGTTGCGCCGAAAATCACGCCGAAAAGGCCAAGTACGCCCGAAAAAGCCAGCAGAAACAGCCGCAGCACGATGACGGCGCTCTTCAGCTTCGGCGTCATCATGCCGCAGAGGCCGGTCATGGCGACGACGATGACGAGCGGCGCGGAGACGATCCGGGCGTCGACGGCGGCCTGCCCGATGACGACCGCGCCGACGGTGGACAGCGCCTGCCCGACGCTGCCGGGCATCATCGAACCGGCCTCCCGCAGGATCTCGAAGGCGAACAGCATCAAAAGCAGCTCGAGGAAGGTCGGAAAGGGCACGCCCGTGCGCGCGCTGGCGATGCTGATGAGGAATTTGGTCGGGATGATCTCCTGGTGATAGGTGATCATCGCCTGATACGCCGCGGGGAGCGTGACGGTGAGCAGAAAGCCCGCGATGCGCAGCAGCCTTCCGATGGAGCCGAAGTAGAAGCCGGTGTAGTAGTCGTCGCCGCTCTGGAAATACTCGATAAAGAGGAAGGGCAGCACGGAAACGACGGGCGTACCGTCGAGCAGCAGCAGGATCTTGCCCTCCATCAGCTTGGCCGCCGCGATGTCGGGCTTTTCGGTCGAGCCGATGGTCTTGAAGGGCGTCCAGCGGTAGTCGCTGATCGTCTCCTCGATATAATGGGTATCGAGCAGCAGATCGAAGCGGACGTCCTTTAACCGGTTCATCAGCTTCTGCAGCGCGGCGCGGTTGACCAGCGTGTCGAGATAGGCGACGCACAGGCGCTGGCGCGAACGGGCGGACGGCTGCATCGTCACGAGCTTCAAGTCCGGCGACAGCAGCTTGCGCCGCAGCAGCGCGGTATTGGTTACAAGCGACTCGGTAAAGCCCTCCTTGGGGCCGCGCACGAGCCGCTCCCCGTCCGGCTCCTCGATGCCGCGCCGGGCATACCCCTTTGTGGAGGCACAGAGGATGCGCGCGTCGCCGTCGAGCAGGATCAGCGTATCGCCGTGCAGCAGCCGGTCGACCGCGGCGGGAAAATCGGGCGTCACCTCGGCGGTGTCCGTCGTGACGAGCTGTTCCGCCAGAAAGGCGAGATCCGGCGCCGCATCGCGCGGCGAGAAGCGCAGGATGGGGTGCAGCAGATGCCGGTCGACAAGGTCATTGTCGACCATCCCGTCGAAAAACAGCAGCGCAAGCCGCCAGCGCCCGTCGGCGGAGGCAGCGCGGCGGATGCAGAAGATGTCGTCGTTGCGGAAGACCTTTCCGAACAGCGTGATGTCGTCATTCAGCTTTCCGACGGTCTTCCAGTCCCGAAACTCCGAAAACTCCATGTTTTGTCCCCGCTTTTTGCAGTAAAGATACAAAGCGTAGTCTGCCGCGGCGGAGGAGGGAATATGCAAAAAAAGGCTCCCGCAAAAAAACTTTGGGAAATTTCAAAAAAACTCTTGCATTTTCTGAAAAGTGTGGTATAATAACATTCGTCGGTTTCGAGGAACACCGCAGAGCGTGTCCCGCGGATCCGCAGCATATGGGCCTGTAGCTCAGTTGGGAGAGCGTTCGGTTCGCATCCGAGAGGTCGTGGGTTCGAATCCCTTCAGGTCCACCAATACAAACACGGTTTCCGTTATGGAAACCGTGTTTTTTCGTCTCTACCGGAAACCGTCGGTTTTTCAAGCCGTTCCAATAGGAAAAGAACCGTTCCGTGGTTTTGCGGGGCGGCTTTTTCGCGTTTATGGGATGCTGCCCGGAATCCTTTTCGGGAAGCGGATTTTTATCGAAGGGTAACGCAATAAAAGGAACGGCGTCGCGGAAACACAGCGAAGGTTTCCCCGACGGCCTATAGCTTGTTTATAATATCTATGTACAATCGACTTGAAACGTGCTAAAATGGTATCGTTTCCTGTGTATAGTGCCCTAATATTCGATTTGGAGGTGTCCAGCTTGTCCGTTTTCTTCCAACTCATCGGTATTGCCGACGGCGCACTCGGCCTGTACGGCTATTATACAGGCAACATGACCTTCCTGGTGGCGGGACTTGTCGTAGCGTTCCTGTTCTGCAAGATGAATCAGATCAGCGTTGTGGAACACATGCTCACCAGAATCATCATCCTCCCGTTCCTGTCCCTGCCCGGCATGCTCATTTGTCATTTCGCCGTCAAAATGACTTGGGGGATGGGGTTCCTCCTTTGCTTCAACTGGGTGCTTGCCATTACCGCCGTTATCTTCCTGTTTGTCGTCATTAAGGAGCGCCGGGAAATGGCCGGCGGCAAATAAAAAGGCCGCGGCGGCACAACAAAGATTCAAACGCCGGTTCCGGAACTTGTCCGGAGCTGGCGTCCGCTTTTTCCGCCGTTCGGCCCCCGCGGGCGCGGCATGGGATGCGCCTGCGGGGGCTTTTGCGTTTTGCGGAGACTCGTTTTGCGTATCCCGATGGAAAGCGCCTCAGATGCCGTCCTTTCGCGCGGTCTGACCGTATTCCGTCGGGGAGACGCCCACGGCCTGCCGGAACGCGCGGCTGAAGTGGTAGACGCTCGAAAACCCGCAGTCCTCCGCGACGGCGCCGATGCTGCAGCGGCGTTCGCTGAGCAGGCGGCGCGCCTTGCGGATGCGCAGGCCGAGCACATACTGTTTCGGAGTCGTGCCGAAGCGGTCGCGGAACAGCTTCCGGAAATACGCCTCGCTGACGTGCAGATAGGCCGCGGCGGAGGCGTTGGAGAGCGCGGGGTCGGCGTAATGCTGTTCAAGATAGTGCAGAGCCGCGTCCGGCAGGTTCTGCGCGCCCGGCTGCTCGGCCGCGATGTCGGCAAGCATCCGGTAGAGGATGCTCATGCAGCGCGCCGAGCGTCCGCCGAGGAAGAACAGCTCGCGGAGCTGCTCGAAATCCTGCAGATACGGCTCCGCGTCCCGGAGCGGAAAGGCGGTGGGCGCGGTGACGCGGAACGCGGCCGTGCAGAGGACATTGATGACGGGAAAGAGTCCTGCGCTGTCGCAGACGAGCGAGTAGTCCTGCCCCTGCGGCAGCAGCACCATATGCCGGCGGTCGGAGACCACGGCACAGTCGTTCTGATAATAGGTGATCCTTCCGCCGCAGCAGAAGCTGATGCCGTAGCTTTCGCGGTTGTGAATGTCCACGCGGCGGCCCTTGGGGGAATCCACGGTAAAGACGTCCTCGATGGCCGTGACCGTCATGCGGTCGAGCATCCTGCCGCACCTCCTTTTTCTCCATTATACCGCTTATGAAAAGAGATGCAAGGGTTTTCTGCGAAAAAAGAATCGGAAATGTTAAAGCGGGAATCGCTTTTATCATTTCCTTCCGGCGCAAAACGGTATATAGTGAGGATAATACCGCACAACGGGAGGATTGAATACGATGAGATTTGACGGCAAGACGGTGCTCATTACCGGCGCGGCGTCCGGGATGGGGTATCTGACGGGAAAGTGCTTTGTGGAAGAGGGCGGCCGCGCCGTTCTGACGGACATCGACGCGGAAGCGCTGGAGCGCGCCGTGGAGAGCCTGAACGCGATCCGGGAGGACTGCGCCATCGGCGTGGTCTGCGACGTCCGGGACTATGCGCAGGTCTGCGCCGCACGCGACCGCGCGGTGGAGCGCTTCGGATCGATCGATCTGCTCGTGACGATGGCGGGCGGCGCGGAGACCCGCATCAAGCAGGCGTACGGCGAGTTCCCCGACATTCCGATCGAGGTCTACGACTGGGGCCTGGACGTCAACCTCAAGGGGCAGTTCTACTTCGACCACGCGGTTGCCCGGCAGATGCGCGAGCAGAAGAGCGGCGTCATCATCAACATCGGCTCGATCACGGGCGAGGAGGGCAGCCCCGGCTGTGTGGCGTATGCCACGTCGAAGAGCGCCGCGATGAACGGACTTGTCAAGTCCGTCGCGCAGTTCGGCATGCCCCACGGCATCCGCTGCTGCTGCGTCGCGCCGGGACCGGTGCTGACCCGGCCCGCGATGGCGAACATGAAGACGCTCGCCGGACGTGCTGCGGAGCCGCAGGAGATCGTCGACCTGATCCTGTACCTCGCGTCCGACAAGGCCGCGTTCATCACGGGAACGACGATCCTTATCGACGGCGGCCGGAACGTGATGTTCAACAAGAACTGACGAAAAAAGAGGAAGAACACGATGAAACCGACGTTTTTGAACGCGGAAAAGCCGCTTTTAACGCTGATTTTTTCGGCAAACGACCCGGAGGAGGCCATCGGGACGGTGCGGCGGGGGCTTGCGGACGGCGCGGAGGCGTTCTGCATTCAGACCTGCCGGCTTGCGCCGCAGTACCGCAATCCGGAGGACTACCGGCGCATCTTTGACGCGATGGAGGGTCGTCCCGTGTATGTGACGAACTACCGGCACGGCGCAAACGAGGGCGTGTCCGACGAGGAGATCGCCTGCGGACTGCGGACGCTGGCCGGCAGCGGCGCGACGCTCTGCGACGTCATGGCCGACCTGTTCGACCCGCAGCCGGGGGAGCTGACGGTCAGCCCGGCGGCGGTCGAACGGCAGAAGGCCTTGATCGATGCGCTGCACGCGGCGGGCGCGGAGGTGCTGATGTCCTCCCATGTGCTGCATTTCCTGCCGTGCGAGCAGGTACTCGAGATCGCGCTGGCGCAGCAGTCGCGCGGCGCGGACATCGTCAAGATCGTGACCGGCGCGGAGACGATGGAGGAGCAGCTTGAGAACCTGCGCATCACGCATCGGCTAAAGCAGGAGCTGAAGGTGCCGTTTCTGTTCCTGTCCGGCGGGATGAGCGGGATGCACCGCCGGATCGGCCCGATGCTCGGGTGCTGCATGTACCTGTGCTCGCTCGATGACGGCGTGGAGCCGAAGCCGGTGCAGCCCATGCTGCGCAAAATACGGCAGATCCGGGAGAATTGGGGGTGATCCGTATGAAGACGGCACTGATTACCGGCGCGGCGCAGGGCATCGGCCGGGCGGCGGCGCTGGAGTTTGCGCGGCTGGGGCACCGGACCGTGCTCGTGGATATGAACGAGGCGGCGCTGGCGGCGCTCAAGGGTGAGATCGAGGCGATGGGGCGCGAGGTGACGGCCTATCCCTGCGACGTCTCCGATGAGGCGCGCGTGCGGGAGGTCTGCGCGGCGGCGGTGGAGAAGTACGGCGCCGTGGACATCCTCGTGAACAACGCCGGACTGTACCGCGGCTACTGGGGAGACTTCCTCGAGACGGACAGCGCCTCGTGGAGGCGGCTGATCGACGTCAACATCCTGGGGACCATGGTCTTCTGCCATGCGCTGCTGCCGGGGATGCTGGAAAAGCGCTGGGGGCGGATCGTGAACGTGGGCTCCGTCGCGGGAGAGTACGGCCTTCCGTCCTTCGTCGCCTACTCCACGACGAAGGGCGCGATCAGCTCGTTCACGATGGCGCTTGCCAAGGCGGTGTCGGATCGGGGCGTGACGGTGAACTCCATCGTGCCGGGCATGATCCGCAGCAGCGAGGACGACCCGGACTGCAAGGGACGGCAGGTCAACGCCGTCGACCGCTCCGGAACGCCGGAGGAGTGCGCCAAGCTGATCGCGTTCCTCGCAAGCGACGACGCGGCCTATATTTCGGGGCAGAATTATAAAATCGACGGCTGCAGAAGGCAGCTGTAAGACTTTGACGCCGCGTTTTTCGCGGATTCCCGGCGTTTCGACCCGTTTTCGGATGAAAAATGGGAGCACCGGGCGGAAAAGAGGGAGGTGCTTTTTGCGTATGATGAGAAAGTCCATCGTTTTCACGCAGGCCTATCGGGCGGAGCTGATCGAGGAGCCCGTGCCGGAGCCGGGTGAGGGACAGGCGCTGGTGCGGCTCGCGGTGTCCACGATCAGCAGCGGCACGGAGCGTGCAAATCTCGTAGGCGACTGCAACGTCTCGATCGGCGGCGCCCCGTCCGACCGGGCGATGTTTCCCCGGCGCGGGGGCTACAGCTCCTCGGGCACGGTCGTCCGGGTCGGCGCGGGCGTGACGGATTTTGCGCCGGGCGACCGCGTGGCGCTGTCGTGGACGACGCACAGCCAGCTGGTCTGCGTCGGTACGCGGGAGATGACCCGTCTGCCGGATGAGGTCAGCTTCGAGGAGGGCGCGCTGTGGCATATCGCGACCTTCCCCCTCGCGGCACTCCGCAAATGCCGCCTGGAGATCGGCGAGAGCGCGGTCGTCATGGGACAGGGCGTGCTCGGGATGATGGCGGTGAAGCTTTTGCGGGCGGCCGGTGCGGTGCCGGTCATCGCCGTCGACCCGGCGCCGGAAAAGCGGGAGACGGCGCTGTCCATCGGCGCGGACGCGGCGCTGGATCCGTTTGCGCCGGATTTCGCGGCGCAGGTGCGGCGTCTGACGGGCGGCGGCGCAAGAGTCGCGCTGGAGGTAACGGGAAACGGGCAGGCGCTGGATCAGGTGCTCGACTGCATGGCGCGGTTCGGACGCGTCGCGCTGCTGGGGTGCACGCGGCACGCGGATTTCACGATCGACTATTACCGGAAGGTGCACGGCCCCGGCATCTCGCTGATCGGCGCGCATACGATGGCGAGGCCGGAGACGGAGTCGTCGCCCGGGATGTGGACGACGGCGGACGACCGCGCGGCCATCTCCCGGCTCGTGACGGGAGGCAGGCTGGAATTTGCCTCGATGATCGGCGAGACCCACCGCCCGGACGAGGCCGGAGCGGTATACGCAAGGCTTGCGGAGAGCCGCAGCTTTCCGCTGGTGCAGTTTGATTGGAGGGATTGTCCGTGAGAAAGATCCGCATCGCGCAGATCGGCGTCAACCGCTACAGCCACGCGCTTCCGATCTGGAGCACGCTGTGCCGCAATGAGACGGAGTTCGAGGTCGCGGGGTACGCGCTCGTCGAGGACGAGCGGGAGCAGTTTGCCGACCTGCTGGGCGCGTTCGGCGGCGCGCGGGAGCTGACGCTCGAGGAGATCTGGGCGGATCCGTCCATCGAAGCGGTCGCCGTGGAGACCGAGGAGGTGCATCTGACGCGCTATGCGCAGCTCGCCGCGGCGCATGGGCGGCATGTCCATATGGAAAAGCCCGGCGGCACCGATCTCGCGGCGTTCGAGCGGCTGATCGAAACCGTCCGGCAAAACGGCACGGTGTTCCATACGGGGTATATGTACCGCTACAACCCGTTTGTCGAAGACCTGATCGCGCGGGTGCGGCGCGGCGAGCTGGGCGAGATCTGCAGCGTGGAGGCGCAGATGAACTGCCGCCATCCGCGCGCGCTGCGGGAGTGGCTCGCAGGCTACCCGGGCGGGATGATGTTCTTCCTCGGCTGCCACCTGATCGATCTGATCCTGCAGCTGCAGGGACTGCCGGAGCGGGTGCTGCCGCTGAACCGCACGACGGGCTTTGAGGGCGTGACGGCGGTGGATTCGGGGCTTGCCGTGCTCGAATACCCCCGCGGGGTCTCGTTTGCGAAGACCTGCGACGTCGAGATCGGCGGGTACCAGCGCCGCCAGCTCGTCGTCACCGGCACGAAGGGCACCGTCGAATTAAAGCCCCTCGAGGCGCAGGCGGAGGGGCTGATCTATACGGAAAAGCGGGAGTATGCGGGGGACGTCGCGTGGGACGTGCCGTGCGAAAAGACCCGGAGCCCGCTGTTTGACCGCTACGAGGCGATGATGAGCGGCTTTGCCGCGATGGTGCGCGGAGAGCGGGATAATCCGTGGACGCTTGACTATGAGCTGGCGCTGTACCGGACGATCCTGCGGTGCTGCGGCGTCGAA
>JAEDGJ010000185.1 GCA_016297585.1 Clostridiaceae bacterium | reverse complement strand
GCTCGGCATGTACCGCAGCTACACGCCCGGCGCGGACACCCCGGTCACGCTCTATTGGCTCGCAAAGACCGTCTATCCCGAACTGTTTGAGGACGTCGACGTCACCGCGAAGGCAAAGGAGTACTACGCGGACGTCTTCGGCGTGACGCTCACCGACGAGCAGGTCGCGTCGATCTTCGCCCCGGCGTCCGAGGCGGGCGGCGTCGTCCTGAACTGACCGGCAAGCCCCCTTTTATCCGATAAAACCTTAAAAAAGGAGCCGACACTATGAGCATGAACGCCGTACCGTCGGGAGAGCGCGTCCACATCGCGTTCTTCGGACGCCGCAACGCAGGAAAATCAAGCCTCATCAACGCCGTCACGGGACAGGATCTCGCGATCGTCTCCGAGACGAAGGGGACGACGACCGACCCCGTGTACAAATCGATGGAGCTTTTACCGCTGGGTCCCGTCGTGATGATCGACACGCCCGGTGCGGACGACGAGGGGGATCTCGGCGAACAGCGCGTGCGCCGGACGCGGCGGGTGCTCAACCGGACCGACATCGCCGTCGTCGTCATCGACGCCGCGGAAGGGGAAAGCCGCTTCGACGGCGAGCTGATCGCGCGCATCGAGGAAAAGCGGATCCCGTACCTCGTCGCGTACAACAAGGCGGAGCTCGTTTCCGACCGCGCGCCGCTTCCGGAGCACGCGCTGTACGTCAGCGCGCAGACGGGGGAGGGCGTGCGGGAACTCAAGGAGCGGCTCGCGCGCATCGTGCCGGACGAAAACGGCGGCAGGCGGCTCGTCGCGGATCTTTTGCAGCCGGGGCAGCTTGCCGTGCTCGTCGTACCGGTCGACTCCGCCGCGCCGAAGGCACGCCTCATCCTGCCGCAGCAGCAGGTCATCCGCGACGCGCTCGACGCGGGCGCGATGACGCTGACGGTGAAGGAGACGGAGCTTTCCGCGGCGCTCGCGTCCCTAAAGGAGCCGCCCGCGATGGTCATCACGGACAGCCAGGCGTTCCGCTCCGTCGCGGCGGACACGCCGCTCTCCGTGCCGCTGACGTCGTTTTCGATCCTGATGGCGCGCTATAAGGGGCTGCTTCCCGGCGCGGTGGACGGCGTTGCCGCGATCGGGCGGCTGCGCGACGGCGACACGGTGCTCATCTCCGAGGGCTGCACCCATCACCGCCAGTGCGAGGACATCGGCACGGTCAAGCTGCCGCGCTGGCTGCGGGAGCACACCGGGAAGGAGCTGCGCTTTGAGACGAGCTCCGGCACGGAGTTTCCCGAGGACCTGTCGCGCTATGCGCTGGTGCTGCACTGCGGCGGCTGTATGCTGAACGCGCGGGAGATGGTGTACCGCGCGAAGTGCGCCGCCGACGCGGGCGTGCCGATGACGAACTACGGCGTCGCCATCGCCCATATGAACGGCATCCTCAAGCGCGCGCTGAGCGTCTTTCCGCAGCTTGCGGCAAAGCTCGGCTGAAGCGAAGGGAATTGTTTCTCCCAGGTAATACAATCCGGGCAGAAGACCGTGAAAATGCGGCCTTCTGCCCGGAATTTTTCGCAAAAAATGAAAGAACCCCCCTTCCGAAACCATGCTTGTAGCTCCGAAAGGGGAGAAGGGACAGAAATCAGTCCGCGGAGGGGTTCCGGAAGACGAACAGCCCCCAATGCTGTACAAAGGCGATGCCGCCGCCGTCCTGGAAGGGCGAAAAGCCCGTTTTTTCGCTGCCCTCCATGTCTGCGCGCATGGCGGCGGCGATCTCCGCCCGGAGAGCCGACGGGACGCGCGTCAGCGCCATCCAGTCATCGAGCTTTACAGGGATATCCGTGACGGAACGGTGAGCGGTCTCCATGCCGAAGCGCTCCGCCAGCACCAGAAACTCGTCTGCGGAGAGGCAGCGGACATGCGAGGGATCCCGCAGCGTCTCGTACCGGTCGGCGGCCGCGCGCAGCGGCTCGTCCCGTGCGAGCATGTCGGCGATGACAAGCTGCCCGCCGGGGCGGACGACCCGCCGCATCTCGGAAAACACGGGCTCGGGGGAGGTGAAATGGTGGAACGCCAGACGGCAGACCGCTGCGTCGAAGCTGCCGTCCGCAAAGGGAAGGCTTTCCGCGG
Organism: Clostridiaceae bacterium; assembly: GCA_016297585.1. GTDB lineage: Bacteria > Bacillota > Clostridia > Oscillospirales > QAMX01 > JAAZKA01. The sequence continues at coordinate 1,753 of JAEDGJ010000185.1, read as the reverse complement.
CGGCTGTCACATAGTCCGCGTTGCGGATCCCCGCCTTTTCGTTTTCCGCCCGCCCGGCATCGAGCATCGCGGGCGTCGCGTCCAGCTCGGTGATCCATCCGGCGAGCGGCGCAAGCGTCCTGCCGAATGCGCAGGTGCCCGCCGCGACCTCAAGGATGCGTTCCGTACCGGTCAGATGCAGCTGCGCGGCGGCGCTGCGGTTGAAAAGCGCCTTGCTTTGCCCGGCAATATAAGCGTTGAAGTCCGGCGCCTGCTTGGTAAACTCGGATCGGACCCGGTCGATCGCACGGCACATAGGGAGCTCCTCCTTTACGAATCCTGTCCGCGCTTACGGGCGGATGCGGCGCGCCTCGAGGTAGAAGCGCTTACTGTCGGCCTCGCCCATCGAGAAGGTCTTGCGCGGCAGGCTGCCGTCGTGCAGGATGGAGGGGAAGAGCTCGTCCTTGCCCATCGCGGGCAGCAGGAACGCGACGGCGCCCGCGCCTCGTCCGAAGCTGCGCGCCTCGTCCTCGCCGTGGATGTAGTCGATGCGCCCGGGGTTCTCCGCCAGATACGCGTCGAGGAAGCTCTGCAGCGCGCCGACGGCGAGCTTGGCGGGGGGATTTGGCAGCGAGATCACGCCGCGCGCGTCCACGGATTCGTAGGCAAACGCCATCGCGCCGGGGACGGGCGCATCCGCGAGGACGGCGTCGGGGTAGAAGCGCCGCAGCGCGGCAAGGAGCGCCGCAGGGGCGGTGTCGAAGACCACGCGGTGGATCGCTTCGAACTCAAGGCTCTCGTCGTGGAGGTTGCCGAGCTCCGCGAGCGCCCAGCGCGCGGGATGGGCAAGCCGCTCCTCTCGGGACATGCCTTCCGTGACGGCGAGATAGTGCGCGCGCGCCGTCGCGAGGCTGTGGTTGCCGTCGCCGACCGCGATCTGCAGCACGCCGGAGGAGGCGGGGAGGCCGTATTTGCGCTCGAAGACCGCGGGATCCGCAAACCGGTCGAGGGCGGCTAAGATGCGCGCTTCCTCCGCGGCGCTGACGGCATAGCCGCGCAGGTGTCCGCCGCGCTCCATTAAGTCGAAGTCGTAGAGCTTTTCCATCGCGCCGGTTTTGTCCGCGAGCGGCTCGATGACGGTGCGCTCCGCGTCGTCGATGAGGAGCAGCACATGGGGCAGCTCGAGCGCCGCGTCGCGCCGGACGACGAGCCGCGGCGGGATGCGGGAGGTGATCGTCCCCTCCGTCACGCGCACCGGGGTCTTCGCGCCGGGGAGATAGTCGTAGGCCTCGAGGTCGACGCGTCCGACGATGCCGCGGCGGAGCTTGCCGTCGGGCAGCGTGCGCTCGACGTAGATGAAGCGCTCCGGGCCTTCGGCGAGGGTGCCGTCCGCGAGATAGGCGTTCATCGTCTCGCAGATGCGGCGCACGCGCGCGTCGCGGTCGGGAGCTTCGAGGTAGATCTCCGGCAGCGTCATGCGCAGCGTGGACGGCGCGCCGCCGACGAAGGCCTCGACGCGCTGCCAGTAGGCGGCGTCGGACGTATACTGGTCGCAGGCGATGACGGCATAGCGCGTCATGTCGGCGCGGACGGGCAGATAGACGGCGGCGGGAAGAAAGACGGCGTTCATGGGGTGTTTTATACCTCCCGGTGAATTTTTTCTTTATCATAGCACATTTTTTCACGGATTGCAACGGGGATCATCACCCCGGAACGCGTTTTTGCGGACTTGCGCGGGCGTCCGAAACGCGGTATAATGCTAAAAAAGGGGGCA
>JAEDGJ010000184.1 GCA_016297585.1 Clostridiaceae bacterium | reverse complement strand
CATCTCCTTGCGCAGCTTTAAGTCGAGCGCGCCGAGCGGCTCGTCGAGCAGCAGCACCTTCGGATGCAGCACGAGCGCGCGGGCGATGGCGACGCGCTGCTGCTCGCCGCCGGACAGCGACGTCACCACGCGGCGGTCATAGCCGCGCAGGTTGACGAGCTCGAGCATCTCGCCGACCCGCTTCTTTATCTCAGCCTCCGGCGTCTTGCGCAGGCGCAGTCCGAAGGCGATATTCTCAAAAACGTCCAGATGCGTAAACAGCGCATATTTCTGGAACACCGTGTTGACCTGACGCCTATGCGGCGGCATCGCGGTGATGTCCTGTCCGTCGAAAAACACCTTTCCCGACGACGGCACCGCAAAGCCCCCGATGATTCTCAGTGTTGTGGTTTTACCACATCCGCTCGGCCCCAGCATCGTCAGGAACTCCTTGTCCTGTATCGACAGATTCAGGTTCGGCAGAACCTCCGCGCCGCCGATATGCATCACGATGCTCTCAAGCCTTATGAGCTCTTTCGACATGTATCAACCCGCCTCTCCAAAAAACGTCTCGCGGAGGGCATTTTCCTGACACCCCGCGGCAAACGAAAGGACACCGCGAAAGCGCCTCTTTCCCGGGCGCCCGCAATATCCTGCGCTTATCATACCATATTCCCGCAAAAAGTCAAGTCTTTTCGCATATATCTTTCGTTTTTTCAGGAACCGTCAAAGGCTTTCCCCGAATCCTCCCGGTTCCTTGCGTTTTCTCCGGGATTCTCCCGTTATCCTTTCCGGCGCTCCACGCCGCTCTCCGTCACGCGCACGCCGAATTCCTCCGCAAACGGCACGCTTCTGACGCAGAAGCTCCTCCCGTCGAGGTAGCCGAGCAGACCGTCTTTGTCCGGGAAGTGAAACGACGTCCGGTACGAGCACAGCGCCTGCCGCGACGCGCCGTACGCGCGGTTTTGTTCGTTTCTGCCGTATTTGCCGTCGCCGAGCAGCGGATGTCCCGCCGCCGCGAGCTGCGCGCGGATCTGATGCGTGCGTCCTGTGATGAGCCGGCACTCAAGAAGCGACAGCCCGTCCTTCTCCGCGACGACGCGGTACTCCGTCACGGCCGTCCTCGCGTCCGTTCCGCGCGCACGCTCGACATACACGCGCTTTTCCTGCGTATCGCGCCGCAGGAAGTTTTCAAGCCTGCCCGTACTGCGCTCCATCCGGCCGTGCACGACGCACAGATACCGCTTTTCGACCTCCCGGGCGCGGATATGCTCGTTCATCTCCCGCAGCGCCTGCGCGTTTTTCGCCGCGATGACGATCCCGCAGGTGTTCCGGTCGATGCGGTTGCACAGGCTCGGCGCAAACGTGTTCTCCTGCGCAGGGTCGTACTCGCCCGTCATTCGCAGATAGCTCTGGATCCGCCCGATCAGCGTGTCGGTCTCGCGTCCCTCGTCGTCCGGATGTGACAGCAGCCCCTGGGGCTTGTCCGCAAGGAGGATGTTCTCGTCCTCATACACGATATTCACCTCGGGCGGCGCTTCCGGCACGGCGTTTTCCCGCGCGTATTCCGCGAGCCGCTCCTCGTACACATAGACGTTGACCGTGTCGCCCTCGCAAAGGCGCGCCGACGGCTCCGCGCGCTTGCCGTTCACCTTGACCCGCTTCTGGCGGACGAGCTTCTGGATCAGCGACGAGGCAAGCCCCGGACAGGCCTTGCCGAGAAAGGCGTCGAGCCGCTGCCCCGCGTCGTTTGCGCCGATGCTGTATTCCCGCATACGTTCTCCCTCTTTTTTTCTTTTTCTGCGCGTCTTTTTGCGCGCATTCCCGTTTTTCTGTCGTTACGGTGCGCTAATCTGCGGCGTTTCATCCCGTTTTCCGGCTTCCGGAAGCGGTTTTTTTGTGCCTTGACCTGCGGCATGGGCGGTGGTATAATGACTAAAACCCGAAAATGCTTCCCGTTTTTTGTAAGGAGGTGCCCTTTTTTATGAAGCGGAGTCTTCGTTTTCTCGCCTTCATGCTCTGCCTTGTCCTGCTTTCGCCCGCGGCGCTCGCGGTGGACGCGCCGGACGCCGGAAGCGTCAGCCGTCACTCAGACGAGCTTTCGCGTCTTCTCTGCTGCGGCTTTTTCACCGGGACCGACCGCGGTCTCGAGCTTGACCGCTCCCTGACCCGCTCGGAGGCGGCGGTGCTCGTCGTCCGCGTGATGGGACGCGCCTGCGACCTGCCCGACGCGGACATCCCCTTTGCGGACGTCGCCGGCTGGGCCGCTCCCTACGTCACCGTGCTGTACCAAAGCGGCGCCGTAAACGGCGTGTCCGCGACCCGCTTCGGCGCAAACGACCCCGTTTCCGCCCGGCAGTTTTACACGATGCTCCTGCGCGTCCTCGGCTACTCCGACGCGCGCGGCGATTTTTCCTATGAGACCGCCCTGTCCTTCGCCGTGACCGCGGGACTGCTCGACGAAAGCGACCTGTCCCGGCTCGAAGCGTCCTTCGTCCGCGACGACGCCGCCTACGCCTGCTTCCGTGCGTTGAACGCGTCCCCGAAGGGCGGCAGCGAGCCCTACGCCCGCGTCCGCGCGCGCGACATCACGAATTCCTACTCCATGACCGCCGCCGGGATCGTCACGGGGCAAAACCGCGTCTACGACGTCCTCGCGGCTTCCGCGGACGCCGTCGCCGCGCTCGAAAGCTACACGCTCACCCAGACCGGCACCTACCGTCTCTCGGGGCGCTTTACCGACCGGGACGACCGCATCCTCACGACGGCGCGCATCCGACCCGCCGCTCATGAGGCGCTCATCACGATCGACATCACCGACACCTCCGGCGGCACGACGACCCTCGATCGCACTGCCGCGGCCTACTCCACGGACACGCTCCTCGCCGTCTACAGCAGCGAGACGGACTCGTGGGACTCCGCCGCGCTGCCCGAAAACCTCGCGTATCACTACATCGGGCTCTATGACCGTCTCTTCGGGCCGGACTTGACCTACTGCGAAAACTTCGACTATGCCGAGGAAGACGGCACCGCCGTGCTCACGGGCTTCCTCTCCCGCTTCGAGCTGATGGCCGACGTCACCTCCGCATACGACGCGGCGTACTGCTTCGATATGCGCATCGCGATCGACCTCGAAACGATGCTGCCCGAGTCCATCGTCTGCACCTACCGCGATACCTGGGAGGCCGACGGCGGGCCGCTGGAGGTCGACTACGTCTCCGAATACCGCCTCTCCGGCATCGGCTCGACCGAGATCGAAAAGGAGCTGTACGGCCTTGACGCCTATCTATCGTCCCTCGGCGCATAAGTGAGGCTGTCTTTCGCCGCCGGAAAGCCCTTTTTACGGCATTCCGGGAAAAAGCCGGTATCCACACCCTTTGAACGGAGGATTTTTTCTATGAAAACCTACCGGATCCCCGCCACCTGCAGCCCCTTCGTCAATACGCCCCTGATCCCCGCGGGACATACGCCCGATACGCGCGAGCCGCGCTACTGGTGCTCCACCTGGAACTCCAACGACGGCTGCGTCGGCGCGCTCGTCACGCCGTCCGGCGGCTGCCGCATCTACCGCTTCGAAAAGCTCCCCGGCTCCTACTGCGCGGGCGCGGGCTTCTACAGCGCCTGCCTTTCCGACAACGACACCCTCTGGCTCGCGGGCGACTCGGCGCATCTCGCGCGGCTGACGCTCTCCACCGGCGCGGTCGAGTGGTTCGACACCGGCGCGCCCGGCTCCCTCGTCTTTGCCGGCATGCAGTACGACGCCGCCACGGGCAAGCTCTGCTTTTCCACCTTCACCCCGCCCTCCGAGACGACCGTCATGTTCGACACCCGCGCGTGCCGCACCACGCGCATCCTCGAGAGCACGGGGCAGTGGTCGACCTCCCACATCGGCTTCCCCAACGGCGACGGCACCTATTCGATCGGCTT
>JAEDGJ010000028.1 GCA_016297585.1 Clostridiaceae bacterium | reverse complement strand
CGACGCCGAGGGACGCGTGCCGGAGCTTTTGCGGCGGTATCCGAACCTCTGGTTTGACCTGTCCGCGGGCTCGGGGTACAACGCGATGGCGCGCGACGAAGCGTATGCCGTCCGGTTCCTAAACGAGTTTGCCGACCGCGCGCTGTTCGGCACGGACGTCTGCTACGCCGGACAGGAAATAAAAAACGGCGAGATCCTGACGCGTTTTCACAGGGAAGGAAAGCTTTCCGACGGGGTTTTCGAGAAAATCGCGCACAAAAATGCCGAGCGTCTGCTCGGCCGGTGAGGAGGATTACACACCATGCGTGTCTGTATTATGACCGATCTTGAGGGCGTGGCCTGCGTCATGAACGCGCCCGACTGGATCTACCCCGCGAGCCGCTATTATGAGGATGCGAAGCGCCTGCTGACCGAGGAGGTCAACGCGGCGATCGACGGCTTCTGCGCCGCCGGTGCGACGAAGCTCGTCGTGCAGGACGGCCACGGCGCGGGCGCGATCAACGGCCTGCTGCTCGACGAGCGCGCGCAGCTCCAGCGCGGCTGGGGACGCTTCCCCTACCCCTTCGGCGCCGACGGCGGCTTCGACTGCATCGCGTGGATCGGCCAGCATCCGAAGGCCGGCACGACCTACGGGCATCTGTGCCACACCGGCAGCTTCGGCGTGCTGGACGTGACGATCAACGGCGTGTCCGTCGGCGAGTTCGGCGAATGCGGCTTCTGTGCGCTGGAGTACGGCGTCGTGCCGGTATTCGGCTCCGGCTGCGAGGCGTTTACGAAGGAAGCGCAGGCGCTCTTCCCCGGCATCGGCACCGTCGCGGTCAAGCGCGGCCTGATGGAGCTCGCGGGAGAGGACTGCACCGCGGCGGAATACGAGAAGTGGAACGCGGGCGCGGTCCATCTGCAGCACCGGCTTGCGTGCCGGAAGATCCGCGACGGCGCGTATGAGGCGTTAAAGCGCTTTGAGAGTGCGCCGGAGAGCTTTTCGCGCGCGTTCCCGCAGGCGCCGTACACGATGGTGACGACGATGCGGCGCGACGAAAGCCATCCGGAGCCGTTTTCCGTCACGCGGACGCATCCGACGAGCGTTACGGGTCTTCTGAACCGTCCGTTTGAACGGTGACGTCGATGCCGCGGCGGTAATCGCCGGGCGAGATGCCGTAGGCCTTGCGGAAGGCCTTGTTGAACGAGGAAATGTCCGAAAAGCCGCAGCCGAGCGCGATCTCCTTGACGGTGCGTTCGGTGGATTTTAAGAGCGCGCAGGCGTGGTGCAGGCGCAGGCGGTTGACGTAGCTGTAATAGGTGCAGCCCATCTGCTGCTTGAAAACGGTGCAGAAGTAGTTCTTGTTCATCAGGGCTTCCCGCGCGGCCTGCTCGAGCGTGATTTTGTGGGTGTAGTTCTGGTTGATGAAGTCGAGCGCCTGCAGAACGCCGCGGTTCTGACGGGATGCGGGAAGGGACGGCTCGGTCGGCGCCGCGAAATCGCGGACGAGCTCGATGAAGAGCTCCGCCAGCGCCAGCCGTACCGCGGGACGCCAGCCGACGCGCCGCGCCCTCCATTCGTCGAGCGTGCGCCGGATGATGCGCTCCAGCTCCGCGTGATGCGGATCGTCGGCGCGGACGGCGTTGCGGAAGCGCGGATGGGCGAGCTCGCCGTTGTACTCCGCGTCGGAAAAGACGCTGCGCACGACGGAATCCTCGGAAAACTGGATGCAGTACAGCTCGATCTCGTCGTCCGGAAAGGCGTTGTGCATTTCGTAGGGGTGGATGATGTAAATGTCCCCCGCCGCGAACGGATAGGTCGCGTTTTCGAAGATATTGACGCCCGCGCCGTGCGTGACGTAATCGATTTCCCAGAAACTGTGATAGTGCAGATCGTATTTCCCGAAGCCGCGGTACAGCGCGTCCTGCTGGGTGCGGACGACGCGGATATCGAACTCGAAATCGGGGGAAAGCGGGAGCTGCTGATAAAAAACGCTGTCGATCTTATTCATTGTTCACCTTTACAGAGGGAAAATCTTCAGATAGAACGGTGGATTCGTGTAAAATACCGAAAAACCACTTGCAAACTTCAATGGCAATAGTATATAATAAAATCGTTGAAAATGCAAGCCTCTTTTTGGGGCAAGCCTTTTGGGGCGGGCCTCTTTTGGAGGACATAAAATCAAAGGAGAGTAGTGTAAAATGGGCGAAAAAGTTATGAACGCTGCCGGCATTACCGATCTCGGCTTCCCGATGTGGCCGCAGTTTAATCCCGACACCCTCAAGGATATTCAGGAACCCATCATCAACGGTAAGGTCAACTACTGGACCGGCCCGAAGGGCATGGAGTTCGAAGAGATGTTCCGCGAGTGGACCGGCGCGAAGATGGCGATCTCCTGCACGAACGGCACCGCCGCGCTGCACATCGGTATCTCCTCTCTGGGCATCGGCCCCGGCGATGAAGTCATCGTTCCGTCCTACACCTTCATCGCGAGCTCCTTCGCGGTTGTCCAGGCCGGCGCGATCCCGGTTTTCTGCGACGTGACCGACGACCACACCATCGACCCCGCGAAGATCGAAGCCCTCATCACCCCCCGCACGAAGGGCATCGTCGTCGTCCATCTGTACGGCGTCGTCGCGGACATGGATCCGATCATGGCCATCGCGAAGAAGCATAACCTCAAGGTCATCGAAGACTGCGCGCAGTGCATCGGCGGTAAGTTCCGCGACACCTATGTCGGTCTCGTCGGCGACGTCGGCTGCTATTCCTTCTGCCAGTCCAAGCACTTCACGACCGGCGGCGAAGGCGGTATGGTCATCACGAAGGACGAGGATCTCGGCTGGGAGTGCCGCTCCTTCCGCGATCACGGCTACGACGTGCGCACCCGCATGAACATGCTCGCGCTCGAAGAGAAGCTGCCCTACATCCATCGCCGCGTCGGCTTCAACTACCGCATGACCGAGATCCAGTCGATCATCGGCATCAACGAGATGAAGCGCTTTGACAACTGGAACCTGCCGCGCCGCAAGAAGTACGCCGCCATGTACGACGCCGCTTTTGCCGGCCTCAAGGGCATCAAGAAGCTCCCGTACAACGACGAAGTCCGCCAGAACTCCTACTGGTGGTACCCGATCATCATCGACGACGAGGTCCTCGACATCGACGCCGCGGCGTTCGTCAAGGCTCTGCAGGCCAAGAACATCCCCTGCTACGGCATCCAGTGGCCGGAAGCCTACCTCGAGTCCGCGTACAAGGATCACATCGGCTTCGGTACCGCGAACTTCCCGTTCGACAGCAAGGAGTACACCGATCCCAAGAGCATCGAGTACGACAAGGCGTTCGCCCCGAACGCGCACCGTCTGCGCAGCGTGACCTTCTCCCTGTTCCTCCATCCGTCGTGGGAAGAGAAGCACATCGAGGCCTGCATCGCCGGCGTCAAGGCTGTCATCGCCGAGCATACGAAATAAGCTAAACACTCATTTTGCCTGATAAAAGGGCGGGTCGATTATGCGTCCCGCCCTTTTATGCCAATTTTTTTGTGATTTCAGGGAGGAAATCCGCTCATGCTGAAGGCTGCATTTTACGAGACCTGCATCACCCCCTACCTCTACGACACGATGCCGGGCTATTTCGAGGCGCGCTACTGCACGGAGGTGCTCGACGAGCTCTATGCGCACGCGCTGGCGCTGGAATCCGAAAAGGAAAACTGCATCATCCTGTCGCTGGACTGCATCTGCATCGAGCGCCGCGACGTCGAAAAGATCCGCCGCCGCGTGTTCGACGCGACGGGCGTCACGAACGTCTCCGTTTCCGGCATCCACAACCACACCGGCGGCCCCGTCGCGACCCTGTACGGCTCGCCGCGCAATGAGCGCTACTGCGAATTCCTCTGCGTCAAGGCCGCGGACGCCGCGATCCTCGCGTGGCAGCGCCGGGAGCCCGCGAAGTTCGGCTGGGCGGTGCGCGACGTCGAAGGGCTGTCCTTCAACCGCCGCTTCCTGTTCCGCGACGGTCACGTCGACATGAACCCGGGCGTCAACAACCCCGAGGTCGTGCGCGGCACCGACATCATCGACCCGCAGCTCATCACCGCGCGCATCGACTACGCCGACGGCCGCCTGATGGGCATCCTCGCGAGCTTTGCGCTGCATCTGGACTCCGTCGATATGCCGCAGGGCTTCTCCGCGGACTATCCGGGCGTCATCCGCGAGGGTCTGCATAAGAAATACGGCGAGGACGTCGGCTTTGTCTGGCTGACCGGCTGCTGCGGCAACATCAACCACCTCGACACGACGGGGAAGATCAAGCTGAACCACCGCATCGTCGGCGAAAAGCTGACCGCGTATATCTCGGAGCTTGCCGACGGCATCCGCACCGACGACCGCGAGCTGACCGTCGCGTCCCGCACGATCACCGCGACCATCGAGCGCCCGACGCCGGAGATGATCGCGAAGGCGCCCGCGGGTCCGAGACAGCGCGAGATGACGATCGCGATGGGTCTGCCGGGCGGCACGGTCGACTGCGAGGTCGTCTGCGTCGGTCTCGGCGACTTCGCCATCGCGGCGCTGCCGGGCGAGGTGTTCTGCCGCTTCGGCCTCGACATCAAGAAGCGCTCCCCCTACGCCTGCACGCTGACCGCCGAGCTGTCGAACGCGTCGAACGGCTACGTCAAGACGCGCGAGGCGGCCGACGAGGGCGGCTATGAGGCGACCCCGTCGACGTACAACATCCTCGACCGCAACGCGGGCTATCTGATGGCCGACGCGGCGGTGGAGAATCTCCTCGACATGAAGAAGTAAACGCATTACGGCGGCGTACCCCCGATGCTCCGGGATACGCCGCCGTTTTTTGCTTATTCGAAGAATTTGTTCAGCGGGAGCAGGTTCGTCGTCCGCACAAAACCCATTTTCCCGTAGAAATGCGCGTGCATTTCGTCGTTGACGGACTGGAGCTGCATCATCGCGGCGCCCGCTTCCCGGACGCGGCGCTCGAGCTCGCCGAGAAGGGCGGTGCCGAGTCCCCTGCCCTGACGTCCGGCGGCGATCACGATCTCCACGAGGTCATAGGCGACGAGGTCGTCGTACTGCGAAAGGTATCCCATCGCAAAGCCGGAGAGCGCGCCGTCCTCCTCCTGCAGCAGGCAGAAGGCGTCCTCCGTGCTCCAGACCTGGTGGATGCGCCGGTACGCCTTTTCGGGCGTCCAGCAGCCGTCCTCGCGGCTGTTGTAGTATTCGACGTACAGCCGGACCACCCCGGCGATGTCCGGCTCCGTCATGACGCGGTAACGGAGACTGCTCATGTTCTCACGAGCCGGGTCACCTCGCCCGCGCGCAGCATCGCGGCGAAGTCCTTGCCGTCCTCGGGCAGACGCGGCAGGATCACGCCGCCGCGCGCGAGGTGGTGCGGCTGGTGGAAGTCGGAGCCGGAGATCTGCAGCTTCCCGCAGGTATCGGCAAACTCCTGCGCGAGGGGGTTGCGGCTGTTGTGATCGGGATGGCCGTTATAGACCTCCACGCCGTCGATGTAGGCGGGATTCGACGGTGCGCACGGCGGGGTGCGGAACGGATGCGCCTGAAAGACGATCGCGCCCTTCTCATGCGCAAGCGTCAGAAAATCGGGGCCGGACAGCCGGTAAAGCTCGGGATTATCAATCAGATCCTGCTCGTCGAGTCCATATACGAGGAAATCGTTCGGATGCCCGAGAAAACGAAGCTCCTGCCCGAACAGCACGCGCAGCCCCGCGCGTTCACCCTCCTCACGCGCCGCGCAGTAGCCTCTGCGGTAGCGTTCGACCTTCTCCTTCCACGGAATGTCGCCCTGACGCTGGAAATAGCCGTCGTAGTAGTGGTCGGTGATGACGATGGCGTCGCAGCCGGCGCCGCGGTAGAGCCGCACCACTTCCGCCGCGGGCACTTTGCCGCAGCCGCTGACCTCGGAGGTGTGGACGTGGGGATCGAGATAAAAGCCTTCCATATTATTCTTCCTTCTTTTTGTGCCTGTATTGAAATTACAGTTCGATTTTCATGCCGTCGTAGGCGGTCAGGATGCCGTAGGGTGCGGCGGCGGCTTCGATGTCCGCGTGCATCGCGGCGATGTTGTGCGAGAAATGGTTGACGCAGCACCGTGTTTTCGCGGTGCAGAGCCCCATGCCCCAGAGCTTCCCGCGCAGCCGGACGGCGTTCGGCAGTCCCATGTGGCCGTTGTCGTACGACGGTTCCGCCGTGCACCAGCAGCAGTCGAAGCTGATGAGGTCGAACGGCGCCTCCCCGCGCAGCGGCTCGAGCGCCTCTTCGATCTTCTCGCCGGTGTCGTGCAGATAGAGCACGCGGCGTCCCTTCGTTTCGACGGCATAGCAGAAGGCGTCCTCGCCGGGGATGTGGTGCGCGGGGATCGGGATGACGCGCGCGCCGCAGAGCTCGGCGGGCTCGTACGCGCGCAGCGTGTGCAGCTCGACGCCGCGCAGCGATTCGCGGTCGTATTCCAGATGCCGGCGCAGCCGCTCGAGCGCCGAGGCGCCGGACGCGACGTGCAGCACCGGGACGGTGAAATCGTGCCCGTAGGGATCCGCGCGCAGGGCGAGGTCGTTGGGGTAGAGATGGTCGGAATGGGAGTGCGTGACGAGCAGCAGCTCGACCGCGGACAGCTCGAGCGAGCCGTCGAGCTTATGCCGGTAGGTGTCGCAGGGGAAATCGAACAGGATGCGGCCGTCGAGGATCGACTGCGACCGGGTGCGGATGTCGCGTCCGCCGAGAGCGAGCGCTTTTTGACACTGGGGACAGTTGCAGAACAGCGCGGGCCAGCCCTCCGAGGCGGCGGTGCCGAGATACTGAAAGACCATACGCCTTCTCCTTTTTCCGTCATGCAAAAAATACGGTCATATTGTACCACATTCCGCAAAAGAAAGCAAGGGATTCGATACAAAATCCGCAAATCGAGCGGTTCACTGCCAAATCTATTGACTTTTTTGGATTTTTGTGCTATAATTCGCCCAATACATAAAAATGAGAAAGGGGTAAAAGACTCGCCATGGCTTATTATTACGACGAGCCCTCGCGTACCTTCAACGAATACCTGCTGGTTCCCGGATACTCGTCCGCTGAGTGCATCCCCTCGCATGTCAGCCTGAAAACGCCGCTCGTTCGTTTTAAGAAGGGCGAAACCTCCTCCATCGTCATGAACATCCCGATGGTCAGCGCCATCATGCAGTCCGTTTCCGACTCGAATATGGCGATCGCGCTGGCGATTGAGGGCGGCATCTCCTTCATCTACGGCTCTCAGAGCGTCGAGAGCGAAGCGGAGATGGTGCGCCGCGTCAAGAACTACAAGGCGGGATTTGTGACGAGCGACGCGAATATCCGTCCCGACGACACGCTGGCGGATGTGCTCGCGCTCAAGGAGCAGTTCGGACACTCCACGATGCCGGTCACGGACGACGGTACGGCGACGGGCAAGCTGCTGGGCATCGTCACCGGACGCGACTACCGCGTGTCGCGTATGGCGCCCGATACGAAGGTGCGGGAGTTCATGACGCCGTTTGAGAAGCTCATCTACGCCTACGAGGGCGTGACCTTAAAGGAAGCCAACAACATCATCTGGGATCACAAGCTCAACAGCCTGCCGATCATCACGAAAGACGGGCATTTGAGCCACCTCGTGTTCCGCAAGGACTACGACGCGGACAAGGAGCATCCGAATTCTCTGCTCGACAATAAAAAGCGCTATGTCGTCGGCGCGGGCATCAACACGCGCGATTACGAGGAGCGCGTGCCGGCGCTTGTGGACGCGGGCGCGGACGTGCTGTGCATCGACTCGTCCGAGGGCTTTTCCGAGTGGCAGAGCCGCACGATCGAATGGATCCGGGCGCGCTACGGCGAGGACGTCAAGGTCGGCGCGGGCAACGTCATCGACCGCGAAGGCTTCCGCTTCCTTGCGAACGCGGGCGCGGATTTCGTCAAGGTCGGCATCGGCGGCGGCTCGATCTGCATCACGCGTGAGCAGAAGGGCATCGGCCGCGGTCAGGCGAGCGCGGTGATCGAGGTCGCGAAGGCGCGAGACGAGTATTTCGAGGAGACCGGCATCTATGTCCCGATCTGCTCCGACGGCGGCATCGTCTACGACCATCACATCACGCTGGCGCTTGCGATGGGCGCGGACTTCGTCATGCTCGGCCGGTACTTCGCCCGTTTCGACGAGAGCCCGACGAACAAGCTCAACATCAACGGCAACTACGTCAAGGAATACTGGGGCGAAGGCTCCAGCCGTGCGCGCAACTGGCAGCGCTACGACATGGGCGGCGCGAAGAAGCTCTCCTTCGAGGAAGGCGTCGACTCCTATGTCCCCTATGCCGGCAAGCTCGCGGACAACGTCGCGATCACGCTGAACAAGGTGCGTTCGACGATGTGCAACTGCGGCGCGCTGACGATTCCGGAGCTGCAGCAGAAGGCGCGGCTCACCGTCGTTTCCGCCACCAGCATCATGGAGGGCGGCGCGCACGACGTCATTTTGAAGGACAAGAATGCGGTCGTTATCAAGTAAAGACACCATGCTCATCCAGCCGCCGGCTGCGCGGGCGTGCGCCCTGCTCGAAGGAGCGGGGCACGCGGCCTTCGTGGTCGGCGGCTGTGTGCGCGATACGCTGATGGGACGCCCCTGCCACGACTGGGACGTCGCGACGTCGGCCCTGCCCGACGAGACGATGCGGGTGTTTCGCGGCTGCCGTGCGATCGCCACGGGACTGCGGCACGGCACCGTGACGGTGCTCCTCGACGGCGAGCCGATCGAGATCACGACCTTCCGCACGGAGGGGTCGTACTCCGACGGGCGGCATCCGGACGGCGTGCGCTTTGCCGCGAGCATCGAGGAGGACCTGTCGCGCCGGGATTTCACGATGAACGCCGTCGCCTACTCCGCGCGCGCGGGCTTTGTCGACCCCTTCGGCGGACGGGAGGACATCGCGCGCGGCGTCATCCGCTGCGTCGGAGACGCGCAGACGCGGTTTTCGGAGGACGGACTGCGGATCCTGCGGGCGGTGCGCTTCGCGTCGCAGCTCGGCTTCGACGTCGGGCGCGGGACGGAAGAAGGGCTGTACCGGTGCGCGGGGATGCTGGAACGGATCTCCGCGGAGCGCAAGGCGTCGGAGCTTGAAAAGCTCCTCTGCGCGCCGTTTGCCGCGCAGACGGTGGGGCGGTTTGCGCCGCTTCTGCGCACGGTGCTGCCGGTCTCGGCGAATGCGGCGGCGCTGCTGTCCCGGCTCCCGGCGTCGCGGACGCTGCGGTTTGCGGCGCTGCTGTCCGATTGCGCGCCGCAGGACGCGCAGGACGTGCTGCGGGGGCTGAAAACGGACAAAAAGCTCCTCACGGCGGTCGGCACGCTGCTGTCGGCGTGTGCTGAGCCGCTGCCGGAGACCGTACCGGACCTCCGGCGCGCGATTGGGCGGTACGGCGCGCTGTGGGAGGACGTTTTGGCCTTCCGCGCCGCATTTTTTGACGAAAAATCCCCGCCTTACCGCAGCATTGCCGCGATAAGGCGGGAAACGGAGGCTGTTCTTGCGAGAAACGACTGCTGCACCGCCGCCGCGCTCGCGATCGGCGGGAATGACCTGCGCGGGCTCGGGCTCGCGGGTCCGGAGGTCGGGCGGACGCTTCGGCGGCTGCTCGACGCGGTGATCGACGGGCGGCTGCCGAATGAAAGGAAGGCGCTGCTTGACGTCGTGAATACGACGTCGGTCGGTCAGCCGACGTCGAACGAGAAGAGGTGAAGCGTCGGACGCGCGCCCCAGTCCTCGCGGAGCTGCACGCGCACGGCGGTCACCGGCTCGTCCACCGGGATGACGGCGAGGCGGCGGAGGTTCAGGCTCTCGTCCGCGAGCGTCTTCCAGCCGCCGGCCGTGCGCACCTCAACCGAATAGGATTTGACAAGCGTCTTCGGTACACAAAGCCGGGGCGCATCTTTATATACGTTGGAGCGCATCGAGTGGATGCGTTCGACCCAGTTTTCGATGCCCAGCGTCTCGCGCTCGAGGTCGGAGTCGAAGAGCAGGCGGATGCGGCCGGGGCTGACCGGCTCGTCCCAGGTATAGGACAGCGTCGTGCCCGGCGCGCAGAAATAGCCCTGCTCCCCGTCGCCGTAGGTCCAGTTGCAGCGGTCGGCGCCGTTGCGGAGGTTTTCGAGCAGCGCCTGCTCCCCGTCGGAGGCGAGTGTGCCGCTGCCCGTCTGCGCGCTCATCGTGCGGCGCGTGAACGGGAGGAAGCAGTCGTCGAACATCAGCGTTTCGCGCAGCTCGGACAGGTGCCGCTCGTATACGCCGCGCGGAGAGACGTCACAGCGGACGGCGATGGCGGCGGCGGTGCCGACGGCCTGACCGAGCAGGCCGCAGGTCGCCATGACGCGGGTGCTCGAGAGCGCGGCGTGCGTCGCGCTGATGTTGCGTCCGGCGAAGAAGAGGTTGCCGATGTTGCGCGAATACAGCGAGCGGTACGGAATGCCGTAGGGCGCGGGGGTCGTGCCCCAGGTGTTGGGGTATCCCTTGTGATAGAAGCCCCCCGGATGGTGGTCGTCGAGCGACCAGCCGCCGAACGCGACGGTGTCCTCGAAGCGCCCGCCCGCGAGGATGTCGTTCTGCGTCAGGATGTAGTCGCCCATCATGCGGCGGGATTCGCGTTTTCCGGGCAGGAAGCCGAGAAAATCGAGCTGCCAGTACTCCGCGCCGGGGAATTCGCTGGAGTTTTTGATGTAGTTCCAGATACCGCAGGCCAGCGCGATCAGCTCGTCGCGGATCTTTTCCGCGTCGCCGATCGTGTCGCGGTCGCCGCCGAGCTCCAGATACCAGAAATTCTCGCCCGGATTGTCGAGATTCGGGCGGCGGAACTCGAGCGCCTCGGGCGAGAGCTTCGTCGCCCATTCCGGCGCGACATAGGTGCTCGGCGTATCCGTGCGGCGCGCCTGGATCAGGCAGGAGTTGCCCATCGTGCGGCGGTCCTCGACCTCGGTGGAGACGTGCTCGCCGAATTCGGACGCCGCCTCGCGTCCGACGCGGTAATCCGCACCGGTCAGCGGCGCGAGGATGCTGTCGCCGGAGCAGTCGGCGAACAGGCGGGCGCGGACCGTGTGGAAGGTCTGCGTCGTCATCTGCCAGCCGGTGACGGATACGATGCGCGAGCCGTCCATCTCGGCGTCCATGCAGGAGCAGTTTAAGAGCAGCTCGATATTCGGCTCGTTTGTGACCATCTCATACAGCAGCGTGTCCCAGACAGGATAGAGCTTGTCCGGGTTGCGCCAGGCGCTGCGCAGATTCAGCTCCTCGAGAAGCCCGGTCTCGCGGTTGTTGACGCCTGCGGCGCCGCAGATCCACATCCGGACCTCGCTCGACGCGTTGCCGCCGAGGACGGGGCGCTCGTGCATGAGGACGACCTTCGCGCCGTGCCGCGCCGCGGAGATCGCCGCGAACATGCCGGCGATGCCGCCGCCGACGACGCAGAAGTCGGTGTCGTGATGAATACGGGGAAGTGCCATGCGGATGAAGCCTCCTTACAGATTTTGACGGAATTCCCTGCTGAAGCCGAGAAGCACGGCTTCCAGAACGACGATCGCGGCCAGCAGCGCAAAAGACGCGCGCAGCCCCGCCGCGGTCTGCACAAGACCGAGGAAGAACGGAATGAGCATGCCGCCCGCCGAGCCCGCGGCCATGACGCCGCCCGCGGCGGTATCCGGCACGTCCGAGCCCGCCTTGCCCGCGCCGACCATGAGCATCGGCCACGCGGGGGCGACGGCAAAGCCTGCGAGCGCGTAGCAGACGAGGAACGCGGCGGCGCTGCGGAACGCGAGCATCACGCCGAAGCTGACGGCGGACAGCGCGAGTCCCGCGATGGTGATCAGCCCCAGCCGCCGTTTGACGCGGGAGACGAGGAGCCTGCCCGCGCCCATGCCGAACCAGTAGACGGCGAGCAGCGCCGACTCGATGCCCTCCCCCGCCATCTGCGCGTAGGTGCCGGACCAGAACGCGGCGCTTTCCTCGATGCCGACATAGAGGAACATGCCGGCGAGCATCAGCAGATAGAACGGACGGCGCAGGATCCGGCCGAAATACAGCCCCTTTCCGCGCGGCGGCGCCGCGGGAAGCGCGGTCTGCGCGACGATCGCCGCGCAGACGAGGGCGATGAGGATGACGGTCGCGTAGATGACGCGCCAGTCGAGCCCGAAGCGCGCCAGGAGCGCGCCGTAGAGCGGCGAGAGCACGGCGCCGCCGCAGAAATACATCTGCGAGAGGTTCATGACGCGCGGCTCCTCGTCGGGATTGCACTGGGACAGCAGGCTCGACATGCTCGACTCGATGGTGTTCGCGGCGCCGCCGGTGATCAGCGCGCCGAGCGCAAGGAGAACGATGCTGCGCGACAGCGCGGCGCAGAGGAAGCAGGCAAGGAGCACCGGCTTGCGGCCGACGCGGTCGGCGATCTCCCCCGCCGCGGGCGGGATGAAGAAGGAAGCCGCGAAATGCATCGCGATGAGCAGGCCGCTGGCCCATGCGTAGAGCGAAAATTCGGCGGTGATGTCGGCGAGGGCGTACTGGTACGCGGACAGGTACATGCCGAGCGTCGCCATCGCGAGGTACGAGACGGCGTTGATGCGCCGGACGCTGTTTTTGTCGACGGTCAAGGGGCTACCTCCGCTTTCGCTTTCTCGTAAAGGGGTACGAGCTCCCCGAGCGCGCGCTCGGTCATCGCGATCTTCCACTCGAGATGCGCGCGGTCGCACATATACTCCATGCTCGGCTCGTAGCCAAGCCGCGAGTCGTATTCGACCAGCGGGATCGTTTCGCGGGCGTTTTCGAGCTCCGCCGCCGCAATGGCGCGCATCGCGTCGATCGTCTCGACGGTTTCCGCCGGGGACAGCGCCGCCGCGTCCGCCGCCGCGATGTCCGCGGTGGTTCCGGCGCCGCCTGCCCATGCCGGACGGTTTGCAGACTGCGGCAGGAGGCGGCATTTGAGGATGTACCACCGTTTTGTCGAAACCGTCGTCTGCGCCGCGTGGGAGAAGAAGCTGCCGAGCCCGTACAGGCGGCGCGCCTCCTCCAGCTGGCGTCCCGAAAGCGACGGGAGGATGCCCTCGATCAGCGCGGCGCCCTCGGCGAAGAGGTCGCGCATCCGCTCCAGCGACTGAATCTCCCAGTCGAGGTTTGCACGGCGGTTGATGTCGTAGTTGTACATCGTCTGGCAGATTTTGTTGCCGCCGAAATGCGCGTACGGCGGGCTTTCCAGCTCCGCTTCCTGCGCAAACAGCAGCGGATAGGCGGGGCCGACGCGGAACGGGCCGTACTGGTCGGGATTTGTCGAAACATAGTGGCGGATGCCGTCGGAAAAGAGCGCCCAGGCGCGCAGGACGGTGTCCACGTTCGCCTCGCCGTAGTCGCGCGCGGCGATCTCGCGCATCGCGGTCTCAAAGTCGCGGGCGGGCTCCCAGAACGCGTTGTTGGCAAGCTCCGAGATAAAGGACGGGTAGAAGCCGAAGTGGTGGCTCTCCATCACGCCGCGCAGTCCCCACTCGTGATAGGCGCGGACCATGCCGTCCCAGCGGCGCTTCCACTGGTACGGGCAGGGCTCGAACGGCACGACGCCGACGTCCCAGGTCAGGCCCCCGGTATTCGCCATCGTATAGAGCCGGATGCCGCGCTTTTTCGCCTCGATCGCCTCGGAGGTGAAGTATTTTCCGGGGCCCTCGTACATCAGCGTGTAGTCGACGCAGCGCTCCGTGACGCCGGGCGCGGGGTGGAATTCCTCGAACATCTCGTAGGTGACGTTGAGCGAGATGTCGTCCGGCAGGCTGCGGATCAGGCGCAGGCGAGGCTCCTCGTCGACATATCCCCAGTTGTAGGTCCAGAAAACGAAGTCGGCGTCGGGATTCTTCTCGCGGATGATGCCCTTGACGAGCGCGATCCACTCGGGATAGTCCTCGCAGGGGTACCAGCCGGGGCTCGGACGCGGATCGTCCGGCTTTTTCTCGAGCCGCATACAGCCCGACGTATGCGGGTCACGGCTCGGGAATTCGACGGACTCGCCGACGAGCGTCACGCCGCGGAGTCCCGGGCAGGACTCGAACAGCCGGCCGTAGGTGCTCTCGTAGAAATCGCGCGCGCCGGGGTCGGCCGGATGCACGGGGCTTTTATAGTAGCTGTAGGCATAGACGTCGACGCCCATGCCCGCCGCGCGGTAGATGAGGTTGTTGAGATCGAGGAAACCGCTCGGCGTGAGGTTGACGTCCTTGACGAAGACGAGCAGCGCGTCCATGCCGGCGTGCGCGATGGCGTTGATGTGCGCGTCGGGGAACGCGTCGAGGCCGAAGCCGGAGTGCACCATGCGCGGCGAGAACAGCGGACGGCGCTCGACGCTGCCGCGCTCGATAACGGGGCCGCGGTGGATGCCCATGCGGTTTTCGAGATAGTACGCGCCCTGCGCCGTGCCGCGGGAGGTCTCTCCGCAGATGACGATGCCGCCGTCCACGGTCATGCGGAACGCGCCGCGTTCGGTATAGGAGGGCGCGGCGTCCGGGGTATGCGCGCGGTCGGTCAGAACGATCCTCTTCTGAGGCTCTGCGGGCAGCGCTTCGACGGCGCGTGCGCGCAGATAGAGGCGCATCGAGGTCTCAAAGAAGTCGCGCAGGTCGTGCGCGGCGTGGACGAGCACCCGGTCGGCGTCGGCGGGATAGACGATCTCCCAGGAATCGTCGACGACGGCGCCGTCAAGGCGCGTCCAGAGCGCGTCGTCGCGAAGATCGCGGCGGTGCACCTCGAGCAGGCGTTCGCGGAACTGATAATTTCTTTCCATATCGCACCCTCTCTTCATTCGTTGAATGGAATGGCTTCATTATACGGGTATTTTTTGCGTCTGTCAAGGAACGGACGGAAAGAAAACGGTTTTTTGTGGCATTTGACTTGTTTTTTGCGTCGGGGTATGGTATACTGACGGCGTATAAACGAGTAAGAGGGGGAAGCCTCCATGTTTTTTGAACAGGATCTGCATACGCACACGAATCTGTCCTTCTGCGCAAAGCCCGACGCGACGCTCGAGAACTATCTCGCGCTCTGCGCCGGGGAGGGCATCACGACGCTCGGCATCGCGAACCACTTCTGGGACGCGCAGGTGCCCGGCGCGTCCGGCTGGTACGCGGGGCAGAATTTTGTGCACGTCAACACGCTGCGCGCGCGCATTCCGACCGAGCGTTACGGCGTGCGGGTGCTGATCGGCTGCGAGACGGAATACTGCGGCCACGGCAAGCTCGGCATCTCGCGCGAGACGGCGAAGCTGATGGATTTCGTCCTCGTGCCGACGTCGCACACGCATATGAAGGGCTTTACCGTGCCCGCCGACATCCATACGCCCGCCCAGTACCGGGCCATCATGCTCGACCGCACGATCGAGGTCGCGAAAATGGGCATCGCGACGGGCATCGCCCATCCGTTCTGCCCGCTCGGCTGCCCGGACACGCAGGCGACGATCGCGGGCATCCCGGACGACGACTTTGTGCGCTGCTTTACCGCCTGCGCCGAAAACGGCGTGGCGCTCGAGATCAACCCCGATATTTTTGCGCAGAAAATGACGAAGGACTCCGACGGCTACCCGAAGGAGTACCGGCGAATGTTCATTCTGGCGCGCGAGTGCGGCTGCAAATTCTTCGCCGGCTGCGACGCGCATACGCCGGAGCGCTTCCTCGTCCACGACGCCATCCGTGACTTTGCCCGTGCCTGCGGCATCGGCGAAGAACAGGTTTTTGTCATCTGATTTCGACGAAAAAGGAGAAAACACGCTATGCCCGGTTTTGAATGCAAACTTTTGTCCTCGCTTATCAAGGTCTTTCCGGACTCCGCGCCGGACGCGCCGATGTTTGCCAACGCGTCCGCGCTGCGCGGCGAGGTCTTTTCGTTCCAGCTTGCCTACCGCTTCACCGAGCGGATGAACGGCACCTTCTCGATCGCCGTCGAGGGAGCCGCCGATCCGGTGGAGATCCGCGACGTCGCCTGCGTGCCGGCGATGCATCCGCTCTACGCGGGGCACGACGCCAATGTCCTGCGCGACAAGCCGGGGCTGTTCCCGGACGTCCTGCGCCCGATGGGACGGCAGGTCGCCCATGCGGTGGACATCTGGCACAGCGCGTGGGTGACGGTGAACGCCGCGACGCCCGGCGAGCAGCAGATCACGCTCGTCTGCACGCTCGACGATACGGAGCTCGCGCGCGAGACGTTTACGCTGCGCGTCATCGACGCCGAACTGCCCGCGCAGACGCTTCTCTACACGAACTGGTTCCATGTGGACGGCATCACGGGCTACTACGGCGTGGAGCCGTGGTCGGAGCGCTGCTGGGAGCTGGTTGAGAGCTTCATGCAGCTTGCCGCGGACCGCGGTATGAACCTCATCCTGACCCCCGTCTTCACCCCGCCGCTCGATACCGAGGTCGGCGGCGAGCGTGAGACGGTGCAGCTCGTCGACGTAACGGCCGACGGCGGCGCGTATGCGTTCGAATTCTCGAAGCTGCGCCGCTGGATCGCGCTGACGAAGAAGACCGGCATCGCGAATCTCGAGATCTCCCATCTTTATACGCAGTGGGGCGCCGAGCACGCGCCGAAGATCATGGCGCGCGACGCGAAAACGGGCGAGCTGCGGCACATCTTCGGCTGGGAGACCGACGCGGCGGGCGATGAGTACCGCGCGTTCCTCGCGCAGTTCATCCCCGCGCTGCTCGAAGTGCTCCGGGACGAGGGCATGGACAAGAACACCTACTTCCACATCTCCGACGAGCCGCATGTCGACCATCTCGAGCAGTACAAGAACGTCGGCGGGTACTTAAAGTCGCTGATTCCGGGCTACCCCGTGATGGACGCGCTGTCGAATTACGACTTCTACGAGACGGGCGCCGTGGAGCTGCCGATTCCGGCGACGAACCACATCGAGCCCTTCCTCGAGCATGAGGTGCCGAATCTGTGGACGTACTACTGCTGCGGGCAGAACATCGACGTGTCGAACCGCTTCCTCGCGTTCCCGTCGGCGCGCAACCGCGTGCTCGGCGTGCAGCTCTACAAGTTCCGCATCGCGGGCTTTTTGCAGTGGGGCTACAATTTCTACAATTCCTGCCTGTCGCGCGCGAAGATCGATCCGTACCGCGTGACGGATGCCGAGGAGGCGTTCCCGGCGGGCGACGCGTTCGTCGTCTACCCCGGCCCGGACGGCGCGCTGTCGTCGATCCGTCTGGAGGTCTTCCATGAGGCGCTGCAGGATATGCGTGCGCTGCAGCTCGCGGAGTCGCTCGTCGGACGAGACCGTGTGCTGCGGGAGCTGGAGGACGGCATCGAGCCGATCACCTTCCGCGCGTATCCGCACGGCGACGCGTGGATCCCCGCGATGCGCGAGAGGATCAACGCGCTGATCGCCGGCGCGAAGGCATAACAAACGAAAAGGGACTCTGCCCTCTTTGTCCGGGCGGAGTCCCTTTTTTACGGTTACCGGCGGCTGCCGAACGTATAGAAAAAACCGCCGTTACTGCATAACGGCGGTTTTTGGAGCTGTTGGCCAGATTCGAACTGGCGACCTGCGCATTACGAGTGCGCTGCTCTACCTGCTGAGCCACAACAGCATCTGTTTTCTCGGGAAGCCTTGTATACTATATCACATTTTTTCCGTCGCGTCAAGGGGTTTTTCAAAAAATTCTTTTTGCGGGGAAAAACGTCAAAAAGGAGGGGGACGCCCCATTGACAACTCCCGGGCGGCGGGTGTATAATGACTCCAAATGGTTAAGAGAAAGGATCGTGTGTAAGTATGTGGACCGAAGAAAAACTCGATCAGCTGCTCGCAACGCCGTCGGAAGGCCTGATTGCCGACATCGCGAAGATCCAGGGAGACATCATGATTCTCGGCGCGGGCGGCAAAATGGGCCCGACGCTGGCGATTTTAGCGAAAAATGCCGCGAAAGCTGCCGGTATCGATAAAAAAATCATCGCCGTCTCCCGTTTTTCGGACGCGTCGGCGCTCGAGCTGCTGCATGAAAACGGCGTGGAGACCATCTCCTCCGATCTGATGCTCGCGGGAGCGCTTGACCGCCTCCCCGACTGCCCGAACATCATCTATATGGCGGGCCGCAAGTTCGGCACCGACGGCCAGGAGCCTCTGACCTGGTCGATGAACGCGTGGCTGCCGACGCTTGTCGCCGAGCGCTACCGCGAGTCCTCCATCGTCGTCTTCTCGAGCGGCAACATCTACCCCATCGTGCCCGTCGCGACCGGCGGCGTGTCGGAATCCGCGCGCCCCTGCCCCATCGGCGAATATACGCAGAGCGTTCTCGCCCGCGAGCGCCTCTTTGAGTACGGCTCGATGCACTACGGCACGAAGGTGCTGCTGTACCGCCTGAACTACGCCATCGCGCTCCGCTACGGCGTCCTCTACGACATCGCGTCGAAGGTCTATGCAGAGCAGGAGATCGCGCTGGAGAACGGCTGCTTCAACTGCATCTGGCAGGGCGACGCCAACGAGATCGCGATCCGCAGCCTGCTGCATGCCGAGTCCCCCGCGAAGAAGCTCAACGTCACCGGCCCCGAGATCGTCGGCGTCCGCTGGGCGGCCGAGGAATTCGGCAAGCGCTTCGGCAAGACGCCGCGCTTTACCGGTACCGAATGCTCCGATTCCTACGTCGTAAACGCCGCGGAATGCGCGGGACTCTTCGGCTATCCGCGCGTCTCGCTCCGTCAGATGATCGACTGGCAGGCCGAATGGATCCTCGAAGGCGGCCGCGCGCTCGGAAAGCCCACGCATTTTGAAGAGAGAAAGGGTAGCTACTGATGAGAGAGAAAGCTTTGGCATTGCTGCGCGCCGGCACCGTCATTCCGGCTTTTCCGCTGACGCTGAACGCAGACCGCAGCTTTAACGAGCGCCGTCAGCGCGCGCTGATCCGCTATTACCTCGACGCCGGCGTCGGGGGTCTTGCCGTCGCCGTCCATACGACGCAGTTTGCGATCCGCGACCCCAAGATCGGGCTTTTCAAGCCGATCCTGCACATCGCGCGCGAGGAAGCCGACGCCTTTGAAGCCCGTACCGGAAAGACCATCCTGCGCATCGCCGGTGCCTGCGGTCCGACCGCCCAGGCCGTCGCCGAGGCCGAATACGCGAAGTCCGAGGGCTATGACGCCGTCCTTCTGTCGACCGGTGGCCTCAACGACTACACCGTCGATCAGCTCATCGACCGCGCCGAGCAGGTCGGCCGCGTGATGCCCATCGTCGGCTTCTATCTCCAGCCCTCCGTCGGCGGCCGCGTGCTGCCGTACGAGTACTGGGCGCGCCTGTGCGAGATCCCTGCGGTCATCGCGATCAAGGCGGCTCCCTTCAACCGCTATCAGACCCTCGACGTCGTCCGCGCGGCGGCGATGTCCTCGCGTCCCGACGAGATCACCCTCTACACCGGCAACGACGACAACATTGTCGCCGATCTTCTGACGACCTATCGCTTCACGATGCCGGACGGCAGCGTCCGCGAGAAGCGCTTTGACGGCGGATTGCTCGGACACTGGTCGATGTGGACGAAGACCGTCGTCGATATGTTCGGGATGCTGAAGGCGGCGCAGGCCTCCGAGGAGATGCCGACGTCCCTTCTCACCCTCGCGGCGGAGATCACCGACTGCAACGCCGCATTCTTCGATGCCGCCAACCGCTTTGCCGGCTGCATTCCCGGCGTCCACGAGGTTCTGCGCCGTCAGGGGCTGATGGAGGGCATCTGGTGCCTCGATCCCGAGGAGACCCTCTCGCCCGGTCAGGCGGAGGAAATCGACCGCGTCTACCGCATGTACCCGCATCTCAACGACGACCGTTTTGTCGCCGAAAATCTCGACAAGTGGCTCAACGGCTGAGGATAACCAGCTAAAAATCCCGCTTCCAAGCGGGATTTTTCATGTTTATAAGGAAAGGTTTGTTCAACATGACGAAATTCGTATTCGTGACCGGCGGCGTGGTCTCCGGTCTCGGAAAAGGCATCACGGCGGCGTCCTTAGGACGGCTTCTCAAAGCGCGCGGCTTGAAGGTCGCGGCGCAGAAGCTCGACCCCTACATGAACGTCGACCCCGGAACGATGAGTCCGTTCCAGCACGGCGAAGTCTTCGTGACGGAAGACGGCGCGGAAACCGACCTCGACCTCGG
>JAEDGJ010000183.1 GCA_016297585.1 Clostridiaceae bacterium | reverse complement strand
CCTCCTCGACTCTGCAAAACCCTACTGCCGTACCGCCGTCTCCCACGCAAGCTCCGCCGGAGCCAGCGTGCGCACGGCGGTCTTTCCGTATGCCTCGAGCTTCACTGTGATCGGATTCGAGAAATCCGTGTTCAGCAGGCAGATCTGGTCCTCCCGCTCGCCGCGGTAGACGGCAAAGCGCAGCTTGTCTCCCGCCGTCACGCGGATGGGGCAACGCCGGTGGGACGCCGTGACCAGCTCGCGCACGATCGTGCGGTACAGCGGGTACACCGCGGCCGCGCCGGGGTAGTCCGCGGTCGCCTGGAACGTCACGACGCCGCGCCCGTAGGCATGCTCCGTCACCGCCGGACGCTCGCCGCCCGTCGGGCAGCGGAAGTCGTCGTGCCAGACGGCAGCCGTCTGCGCGCCCGACAGCGCAAGCTCCGCCGCGCGGAAGACGCCGCCCGCCATGATCGGGTCGCAGGTGCCGTTCGGAATGACGGGATAGCGCACGCCCTCGCACAGGCTTTCGGCGAGGAACTTCACGCCCGCATTGACGCGTACCGTGCCCGTGACGTCGCAGCCTAAAAATTCGGCGGTTTTGCCGTCGAAGATCGGCAGGTACCGCCCGTCGCGGCGCGTATTCGTGTTCAGATGCGCCGCCGTCAGGAACAGATGCCCGCCGTCCGAAACATACCCGCGCAGATTGTCCCAGATTTCCGGCGTCATCGTGTTCCAGCCGACGAAAATCACCTTTTCATACCGCGCGAGCTTCTCCCGCGGCGTATCCGCCGGGATGACATCGTACAGTCCGTACGCGGGCGCGGGCGACAGGTCGCTCTCGCCGTAGTTTTCGACCTCCTGCCAGCTCCTGCCGTGCCGCAGATCCTCGAGGATCCGCCACGACCACTCTGCGGGACCGGCGCTCCACTCGTCGCGGTCATACTGCTCCCAGACCGACGTGCCCTGCCAGCCGGTATACGCCTCCAGATTGCCGTAGACGAACGCCACGCGCGTTTCGGGGGACTCCGCGAGGCGCGGATGCTCCCGGAACCGCGCCTCGCAGGCCGCGACTTCATCCCGATACTCCCGGCAGAGCGGATGGTCGTTTTCATAGACGCTTCCGAAGCTCTCGATCTTCTCGTCGCCGGATTCGAGGCAGACGATGTGCGAACCGGCGAGGTACGCATAGCGGTACGCCGTCTTCATGCGCTGGCGCTTGAGAAAATCGTCGTGCCGCAGCCCGCCGTACCATTCCTGCGCGATGTACGTCCCCCACAGCGGCCGTCCGTACGCGTACGAGCAGCCGCGCGTCAGCGATACGAGGAATTCCGGGTCGCCCGGCATCATCTCGAGCAGCGCCAGCGTGCAGCCGGCGTCGAAGGTATAGCGGATCAGCGCCGTCGCCTCCACGGGCGCGATGTACGGCATCCCGAGCTTCCGGTCGGTCTCCACGAGCCGCCCCAGCGCCTGCACATAGAAGTCGCGGCAGCTCTGCATATCCTCCATCCCCTCGGGCATCTTCGCACCGTAGCCGCGCGGCCGCGCGCCGTACTCCGTCCCCGTCTCGCCGATCTGGTCGCCGAGGAAATACGGTCCCGCGATCTCCCGGATCTTTGCGACGACCTCGGGCGTAAACTGGCTTTCCTTCCCCGTAGGCGCGTGCTGCATCGTATAGAGGAACATAAAATAGACCCGATGCGCCGCGCACCAGCGCGCCCACTCGTAAAAATACACGGGCTCGACCTGCGTCTCCCGCGTGCGGATGGTCAGGAAGCTCAATGCTCCGACGCCGCGCGCTTCAAATTCCTCCGTCAGCTTTTCGGGGACGAAGCTGTGCTCGCCCACATGGATACCGGATACCGCGAAGCTCTCGCTCATAGGAAATCTCCTCTCTGATTTGTCGGTTTCATTATATCGCCGTTTTTCACCCCTGTCAATCCGCGCGTCGCCGCTGCCCGGTCCTTTTTTTGACGCTTCCCACCCTTTTTTGCCGCCTGTGTCTCTTGACAAAACCCGTTTTCTGCCGTATTCTATTCATCGTGCGCGCTTTCCCGATACTGTCCGCACAAGGAAGGGATTTCTTATCAACACCTGCCGTCTGCCGCGTTCCCGTTCTCTGCCGTTTTTCGGCTGGATCCGCCAAAACCCGGTC
Source organism: Clostridiaceae bacterium (assembly GCA_016297585.1). Lineage (GTDB taxonomy): Bacteria > Bacillota > Clostridia > Oscillospirales > QAMX01 > JAAZKA01. The sequence goes on along the minus strand of JAEDGJ010000183.1, from coordinate 1,853 downwards.
TTATCCGCCGCACTGGCCGCCGCGCTCATCACCGCCTGCTTCGTCCCTCCCGACGCCGCCTACCTCTCCTACTTCGATTGGAAGACACTGACCTGCCTGTTCTCGACGCTCGCGGTTGTCTGCGCGCTCCGCAACATCCATTTCTTCACGATCCTTGCCCGCCGCATCGTCGAGCGCTTTTCGAATCTCCGCAGCGCGTCGCTCGCGCTGGTCTGCATCACCTTCATCGGCTCGATGTTCATCGCCAACGACATGGCGCTCCTGACCTTCCTGCCTTTGGGGTACTTTGTCCTCTCCATCACGGACAAGCGCCGCTATATGGCCTATGTCTTCATTCTGCAGAACATCGCCGCGAACCTCGGCGGCATGCTCACGCCCTTCGGCAACCCGCAGAATCTCTTCCTCTATACCAAGTTCAGCATCCCGAATCTTGAGTTTCTGCGCATCATGTTTCCCCCCTTTGCGCTCTCCGTCGCGATGATCGCGGTCTGCTGCCTGCTGCTGCCGCGCGACGCGCTGACGATCGACGCTGCGCACGAAACGCTGCCGCGCGGACGGACGGCCGTCTATCTTGCGCTGTTCGCGCTGACGATCGTCATGGTCTTCCGCCTTCTGCCGTATACCGTGGGCGGGCTGATCGTCCTCGCCGCGCTGCTGTTTCTCGACCGGGACGCGCTGCGTAAGGTCGACTATCCGCTGCTTTTCACCTTCGCCGCCTTTTTCGTCTTTGCCGGCAACATGGGACGCATCCCCGCCGTCCGTGCGCTGTTTACGTCCATTCCGGCGCGCTTCGAGCTCGCCGCGTCCGTGCTCTCCTGCCAGATCATCTCGAACGTTCCGACCGCCGTGCTGCTGTCGCAGTTTACGTCCCGCTACCCGAGCCTGCTCGTCGGCGTCAACATCGGCGGCACCGGCACGCTGATCGCAAGCCTCGCGTCGCTCATCACCTTCCGCGAGTATAACCACCGCTGCCCCGGGCAGACGGGCGCCTATGTCCGCCTGTTTTCCATCCTGAACTTCTCCTTTCTGGCGGTTCTGCTCGTCTTTTCGACGCTTCTTGGGTACTGACGCTTGCAAATCCGCGCCGCCCGTGCTATACTGATGCTACCTTACGGACAAAGGCAGGGATAATTTCGATGAAAGTTCTGATCATGACCGACCTCGAGGGCATCAGCGGCGTCGACTGCATGGAGATGATCTTCGACGCGGGCAGCGAGAAAAACCGCTTCGCCTGCCGCCGCCTGATGGCCGACGTCAACGCCGCCGCCGCGGGCTGCCTCGACGCGGGCGCGGACGAAATCTACGTCGTGGACGGCCACGGCGGCGCGAACAACTTCATCCCCGAGCTGCTTCACCCCGCGGCAGTCCAGCTTCGCGGCAGCGCATGGGAGGACCTCATCCGTTCCGGCGAATGCGCCGCCTATCTGGAGGTCGGCTGCCACGCCATGCCCGGCACGCTCAACGGCTTCCTCGACCACTGTCAGAGCTCGAAGTCCTGGTACAACTACCTCGTAAACGGGCGCCGGTGCGGCGAGATCGCCCAAGGCGCGCTGTTTGCGGGCGCGTTCGGCGTTCCGTTCGTCATGGTTTCCGGCGACGACGCCGCCTGTACGGAAGCCCGCGCGTTCCTCGGCAATATCGAAACCGCCTCCGTCAAGACCGGCGTCGGCCGCAATCACGCCCGCTGCATCCCCTTCGACGAAGCCGAGTCCCGCATCCGCACCGCGGCGCGCGACGGCGTTCTGCGCCGCCGGGAGATCCGCCCCTATCGGGTAAACCTCCCCCTCGAGCTCGTGCTCGAGCTGTACCGCACCGATATGTGTGACGACCTCTGCGCCGCGCATCCGGAGCTG
>JAEDGJ010000182.1 GCA_016297585.1 Clostridiaceae bacterium | reverse complement strand
AGGGTCTGATCAACGGCAGCGAGGGCAAGCTCCTGCCGACCGACACGGCGACCCGCGCACAGGTCGCGGCCATCCTCATGCGGTTCTGTGAAAATATTGCAGAGTAACAATTCTGCCGAAAACTGAAAAATGCCCCGGGTCGACCTCCCTGCGGAGGACGCCCCGGGGCATTCTTTCCCAGCGGAGAATGCCTGGGTGACAAGGATGATCTGACCGAAATGCAAAACAGGCGCAAAATGACCGCCGGGCTCTCCGGCGGCTATTTTGCGCCTGCCGACGCGGCATTTACATGGCGCGGACGCCGAGGGGAACGCGCCAGAGGATGCTGCCGTCGGGCGCGTAACAGGTGATGACGGTTTCGTCGTAATAGAACGCTCTGCTGAATGAGGGAGGGGCAATGTGACAGTGCGCCAGCATATTGGAAGTGACTGTAATATAGCGATCCTCCAGATCAAAAATGCCATTGACCGGCAGCTCGTCATACCACACCTTCGCGCCGTTGTGCCAGCCGACTACCGACATGGCGAAACGGGTGTCGGCCTTTTGCAGGTCGTGCAGCTCCAGATTTTCGTCCAGCCGCACGGAAAAACCTTCAAAGTAGCCGTCCGTGGACACCGCTACGTCGCCCGTTGTACTCTGCGTGCGACCGAGGAGCGTGAGCCCGTCCGTAAAGCATTCCGGCCAGTCAAAGTCGTTGCTCTCGAGTGTGCGCTGCCGCAGCAGCTCGCCGTCCGGGGAGAAGCGGCACAGGTAGATGCGGTCAAAGCCTCCGACTTTCACCGTCCCGGCCGTGTAGATCTCGCCGTGATGGACGGTCAGGTCACAATGGTAGTATGACGCAGGGAACTCGACCGACCAGAGAACGCTGCCGCCGGAGTCATATCTGGTCAGGGCTTCGCCCGCGCAGAGAAAGCCGTCTGCATACTCCGTGGGCGTGCCGTCGGCGTTTTCGGCGGTGCAGAGCAGGTTGAAGTCATAGTCGTAGCGGCGCAGGTGCACGGGTGCGTCGGCGGAGGAAGGGTCGAATACAAAGAAGCTCGTCTCGCGGAAGATGCCCCGTGAGAGCAATTCCAGTTCCTCCTCGCTGTAGGGGCAATCCCCAATGGCCTCCGTGCGTTCCAGCGTGAACGCGTCGCTGTAAACGAGCGCGGTGGAGGCGAGGATCGCCTCGTTTTCCGCGGAGTACCCGGATGACAGTATGGCTTGCATGTATTTTGTCCCGGTCATGGTCTCGTCGTTCGTCAGGAGAATGTATTCCGCCGTGTTGTACGCCGCCCCGGGAAGCCCGTCCTCGATGGAACGGATCAGATAGGCATATTCGGTGGTTTCACCGTCCTCGGTCAGGGTATAGGTGTCGCCCGTGCGGGTGATGACGCGTCCGTCGCATTCGATGCTTTGGGAAAGACCGTAAAGAAAATTACCCCAGTTGGCCTGTTGCTCCCATGTTGTTTGATGTGACACATCGGGAAGGGGAAAGACGTCCTCGCTTAGGTCGACCGGGTCTGAAAACAGTTCTGCCGGCGTGGTGGTCTCCGTCGGCGCGGTGGTCTCCGCCGGTGTGGTGGTCTCCGCCGGTGTGGTGGTCTCCGGCTGCTCCTTGACGGCGGAGCAGCCGCACAGCAGCAAAACCAGAAGTAATACGAACATTTTTTTCATGGTGTGCCTCCTCTCAGCTAATTCAGGGTCAGAAAGGCGATGATCGCCCCGGTGAGGATGCCGAAGGCCAAGGTCGAGACAAAGGTCAGCCTTCGATAGGACAAAACGGCTTCAATGCGGCTGCGGACGCCTGCACCGCCGAAGGGCGAGACGAAAACGGGCTCCTTCTGCGCATAGTCCAGCAGGGCGAGGGCATAGTCCTTGCGCTCTGCGGGCGGCAGCTTCCTGACCGCTGCCGCGTCGCACGAAAGCTCCATATCCTCGAAAAAGAATTTCAGGCAGAGCCACACGACGGGCTGAAACCAGTAAACGCAGCACAGACTGACGGCGACGACCCGCCAGAGATTATCAAGCCGTCTGCGGTGCACGCGTTCGTGCAGGAGGACGTATTTTTCGCTTTTTGCCTGCGGGGGCAGGATGATCTTCGGGCGGAGAATGCCGTAAATCGCGGGAGAGCTTACCTTTTCTGAGACATAGACGCCCTTCCTGACGGGCTGTGCGCCGCGAAGCTGCCACAGCGTCCGCCCATAGAAAAACGCTGCTGCCAGCAGAAACGCACCCGCCACACCGACCCACACCGCTGCCGCCACGGAGAAAAAACCCTCCATGGAACGGTCCGCATACGCCACCGGGTCATAGGACTCGGCCAGTTGGACGCTGTTCATGGTGGAGAAGGAGATGAGGATCGAGTTCAGCTCGGGGAAGACCTGAACCGCCCGCACCGCGTGCGGCTTCAGCAGCGCCATCAGGCTGAAACGCGACTGCACGGACACCGGGCAAAGCAACCGCAGCATAGGCGCGAGCCACAGCGCGTAGCGTGCGCCGGGCGACAGAAACGGCAGCCTGCGCAGCGCCAGCACGAGCAGGCACACGACTGCGCCGTGAATGCTCATATTGAGCGCCCAGTAGAATACCTCACTGCTCATGGCGCTCGATCATCTCCCGCAGCTCGGCCAGCTCGTCGGCGCTCAGGTGCTCGTTCTGCAGAAAGGCTGCGAAAAAAGCCTGCTTTGAGCCGTTATAGAGCTTGTCGATCAGCGAATCGGTCATGTCCTGCTGCACCGATGCCTTCGTTACGAGCGACGTGCAGACGAAGCCTGGGTCGCTGCGGGATATAGCGCCCTTGGCGGCCAGCTTTTTCAGAACGGTGTAGGTGGTGTTTTTATTCCAGCCGAAGTGCTCGGCGGCCAGTTGCGCGACTTGCTTCGCCGCGACCGGCTCATGCGCCCAGACCAGCTCCATCAGACGCAGCTCACTGTCAAATAATTTCATCATATCCTCCAGACGATTGCAATAGTCTAAGCTCAGACTATCACAATCGTCTGGATTTGTCAATCCCTTTTTGAAAAACACGGTACGGGGAAGGAGAATCGCCCTTGCGGTGGGGTTGATTTTTCCGCTGCGGACGATTATCATAATAGTAATGAGAGTACGAAAGAGCGGTGGAGCGCATGAGAGACGATGCAATGCAGATCATCCGCGCCGCGCTGCGTGACGTCATGCCCGGCCCGGCCGTCGCCGGGGCGCTGGGCAGGATCAAGCTGCGCGGAGACGGCCGACGGATCGTCATCGCGGTGGGAAAAGCCGCGTGGGAGATGGCGCGTGCTGCGCTGGATGTCCTGCGCGGACGCGTCGACGGCGGCGTGGTGATTACGAAATATGGCCACGCCAAAGGGCCGCTCGACCCGCTCGTGATCTGCGAGGCAGGGCATCCCGTGCCGGACGAGAACGGCTTCCGCGCCACGGCGCTGGCATTGGAGGCGGTGAAGGATCTCTCCGCCGGGGATGACGTGCTGTTTCTGCTGTCCGGCGGCGGCTCGGCGCTGCTGGAAAAGCCGCTCCTGCCGCCGCAGGAGCTGCGGGATGTCACACGGCAGCTTCTTGCCTGCGGCGCGGATATTGTCGAGATGAACACGATCCGCAAGCGGCTTTCGGGCGTGAAGGGCGGGCGGTTCGCGCTGGCCTGCGCCCCGGCGCGGGTACATTCGATCATTTTAAGCGATATTATCGGCGATCCCGTGGACATGATCGCCTCCGGGCCGACCTGCCCGGATCGGAGCGACTGCGCGCAGGCCGTAGAAATCGCGCAGCGCTGCGCTCTGAAGCTCTCCGAAACGGCTTGGGAGTTGCTGCGCACCGAGACGCCGAAGGCGCTGCCAAACGCCGAATGCCTCGTGACCGGCAGTGTCAAAACGCTCTGCCGCAGCGCTGAGCGGGCTTGCCGCAGCCTCGGCTACGAGCCGCTCGTGCTGACGTCGAGCCTGAGCTGCGAGGCAAGAGAGGCGGGCAGATTCCTCGCCGCCGTCGCCCGGGAGCATCAGGATGACGGGCGTTCGCTGGCTTTTCTGGCGGGCGGCGAGACGGTGGTGCATCTGAAGGGAACGGGCA
>JAEDGJ010000181.1 GCA_016297585.1 Clostridiaceae bacterium | reverse complement strand
GCCTCCGGCGCATTGCCTCCGGCGCGTCCTTTTTTTAGCATTATAGCGCATCGCGGCGCGCATTTTGTGAACAATCCATGAATTCGGCGCTTCTTCTTTTCTTTCGGCGCGGTTTATGCTATAATCGGAAGCAAACGAACGGCGGCGGGCGCTTTTGCGGCAGTTTTCGCGCGTCCGCCGGAATGAAAGGCACAAAATACCATGACAGAAGATAAAAAATTCGTTTCTCCCGAGGAGCTTGCGCGTCAGAAGGTCTTTTCCGGGCGCATCCTGCGCGAAAATTCCGCCGCGGCCGCGGATTCGGGCACGGTCCGGCGGTACTGGGTCGACTGCTACGGCTGCCAGCAGAACGAGGCGGACGCCGAGGTGCTGCGCGGACAGCTCCGCGAGATGGGCTATGCCCCCGCCGGATGCGCCGAGGACGCGGACGTCGTGCTCATCAACACCTGCGCGGTGCGCGAGCACGCGGAGTCGCGCGAGCTCGGCAACATCGGCGCGCTCGTCCACGTCAAGCGCCGCCGCCCGGGCATGGTCATCGGCGTCTGCGGCTGCATGACGCAGCAGGCGCACATGGCCGAAAAGCTCAAAAAGAGCTTCCCCTATGTCGATCTCGTCTTCGGCACGCACGCGCTCTGGCGCCTGCCGGAGCTTCTGTGGCACGCGCTGCACGACGGACGGCGCGTGTTCGATACGGAGAACGCCGACGGGCGCATCGCCGAGGGGCTGCCCGTCGAACGGCGCGACCGCGAGCGCGCGGGGGTCAGCATCATGTACGGCTGCAACAATTTCTGCACCTACTGCATCGTCCCCTATGTCCGCGGCCGGGAACGCAGCCGCGACCCGGAGCAGATCCTCGCCGAGGTGCGCGGGCTCGTCGCGGACGGCTGCCGCGACATCACGCTGCTTGGCCAGAACGTCAACTCCTACGGCTCCGACCGCCCGGACGGCATCCGCTTTCCGGAGCTGCTGCGCCGCATCGACTCGATCGACGGCGACTTCATCGTCCGCTTCATGACGAGCCACCCCAAAGACGCCTCGCACGAGCTCTTCGACACGATCGCCGAGAGCCGCCACCTCGCGCGCAGCATCCATCTGCCGGTGCAGTGCGGCTCCGACCGCATCCTGCGGCTGATGAACCGGCGCTACACCGTGGCGCAGTACGTCTCCCTCATCGACTACGCGCGGGAGAGGATCCCGGGGCTCGTCGTCACGTCCGACATCATCGTCGGCTTCCCCGGCGAGACGGAGGAGGACTTCGAGGGCACGCTCGACCTCGTGCGGCGCGTGCGCTACGACTCGCTTTTCACGTTCCTCTACTCGCCGCGCACCGGCACCCCCGCCGCCGGGATGCCCGACCCCGCGACGCATGAGGAAAAGCAGGCGCGCTTCGACCGGCTGCTTGCGCTGCAGAACCGCATTTCGCAGGAGATCCACGACGGCTACGTCGGCCGCACGCTCGAGCTGCGCCTCGACGGCGAAAGCCGCGCCGCGGGCTATCCGTTCAGCGCGCGCACGTCGGGCGGACGGCTCGTCCATGTCCGCGCGCCGGAGGACGCCGCGGGGAAGGTCGTCCGCGTAACGATCGAGCGCGCGTCGACCTACGCGCTGTTCGGCAGCGCGGACGGGGAAGAGAAGGTCTGACGCGATGCCGAAGGAAAATCTGCGCTTTACCCCGCCGGAGAATGAGGAAGAGCTGACGCCGATGATGCGGCAGTATCTCGCGTTCAAGCGCCGCTATCCCGGCACGATTTTGATGTTCCACATCGGCGACTTCTACGAGATGTTCTTCGAGGACGCGAAAACCGTGTCCGAGGCGCTCGAGCTGACGCTGACCGGCAAGAGCTGCGGCCCCGGAGACCGCGCGGCGATGTGCGGCGTGCCCGTCCAGACCGTCGACACCTACGTCGCCCGGCTCATCGACCGGGGCTTCCGCGTCTCGATCTGCGAGCAGACCGAGGATCCCGCGCAGGCGAAGGGCCTCGTCGAGCGCGACGTGCTGCGCATCGTGACCCCCGGCACCGTCACCGACGCGGGGATGCTCAAAAGCGACACGAATAACTACCTCGGCGCGGTCTTTTCGGACGGCAGGTCCGCGGGCGCCGCGTTCTGCGACATCTCCACGGGGCAGGCGTACATCACGGAGCTCGACGCCGCCGTCGACGCGTCCCTCCGCGAGGAATTTGCGCTGTTTTCGCCGCGGGAGCTGCTGCTATGCGAGGACGCGGGCGGCTCGCCGCTTGCGGCATATGCGGCGGCGCAGGACTGCCTCGTTACGCTCCTGCCCGCGTCGGAATTTGACGAAGCGGAGGCAAAAAGACGCGTCGCGGCGCAGTTTCCGGACGCGCCGGTGCTCGAGGACGCCCCGCTCGGGCTCCGCGCGCTGTCGGCGATGCTCGGCTACCTCGCCGAGACGCAGAAAACGACGCTTGCAAACCTCCGCACCGTCGAGCGCTACACCCGCTCGCAGTACATGACCCTCGACGCCGTCGCGCGGCGCAATCTCGAGCTGTTCGAGACGCTGCGGGGGCACGAAAAGAAGGGGTCGCTTCTGTGGGTGCTCGACCGGACGGAGACGTCGATGGGCGCGCGCTGCCTGCGGCGCTGGATGGAGCAGCCGCTGTCGAGTCCCGCCGCGATCTCGCGCCGCGCGAACGCCGTGGAGCTGCTCATCGGCGCGGAACAGGCGCGGCGCGACCTGCGCGAGATCCTCGGCGGCGTGCAGGACCTCGAACGGCTCGTCAGCCGCGTGGCGCTCGGCACCGCAAACGCCCGCGACCTCGCGGCCATCGGCGCGTCCGTCTCGCGCCTGCCGGAGCTGAAAACCCTGCTTTCCGGCTTCGACTGCGAGCTGATGCGCACGCTCGCGGACGCGCTCGACCCGCTCGAGGACATCGCCGCGCTGATCGCCGCGTCCATCGCCGACAACCCGCCCGTCCCGCTGCACGACGGCGGGCTCATCCGCCCCGGCTATCACGCCGAGGTCGACGAGCTGCGCACGCTCGTCAGCGACAGCCGCGGGGTGCTCTCCGAGATCGAAGCGCGCGAGCGCGAGCGCACCGGCATCCGCACGCTGCGCGTCGGCTACAACCGCGTGTTCGGCTACTACATCGAGGTCTCCCGCGCGTCGGCGGACAGCGTGCCGGAGGACTATGTACGCCGCCAGACGCTCGTCTCGACCGAGCGCTACATCACGCAGGAGCTAAAAGAGCTTGAGTCCCGCGTCCTCAGCGCGCGCGACCGCATCACGGCGCTCGAGTACGAGGTCTTCTCCGCGGTGCGCGCCGAGGTCGCCGCCGCCGTCTCGCGCATCCAGGCGACCGCCGCCGCGATCGCGCAGGCGGACGTGCTGCAGAGCTTTGCGCAGGTCGCCGTCAAAAACGGCTACTGCCGCCCGGACGTCGACGCGTCCGACGTCATCCACATCACCGGCGGACGCCACCCGGTCGTCGAGCAGATCATCGGGCGGCGCGCCTTCATCGCCAACGACGCGCAGCTCGACTGCGGCGATCACCGCTGCGCGATCATCACGGGCCCGAACATGGCGGGCAAGAGCACCTATATGCGCCAGACCGCGCTGATCGTGCTGATGGCGCAGCTCGGGTCGTTCGTCCCCGCCGATTCCGCGCGCATCGGCGTCGCCGACCGCATCTTCACCCGCGTCGGCGCGTCGGACGACCTCGCCTCGGGCGAGAGCACCTTCATGGTCGAGATGAACGAGGTCTCCTGCATCCTGCGCCAGGCGACGAGACGGAGCCTCCTGATCCTCGACGAGATCGGCCGCGGCACGTCCACCTACGACGGCATGAGCATCGCGCGCGCGGTCGTGGAATACGTCGCCGATCCGCGCCGCCTCGGCGCGCGGACGATGTTCGCGACGCACTACCACGAGCTGACCGCCCTCGCAGACCGCCTCCCGGGCATCGTCAACTACGCGACGACCGTCCGGCGGCGCGGGGAGGAGCTGACGTTCCTGCGGCGCATCATCCCGGGACACGCCGACGAGTCCTACGGCATCGAGGTCGCGCGGCTCGCGGGGCTGCCGGACGCCGTCG